>JBDHQH010000139.1:0-9377 GCA_039806935.1 Verrucomicrobiota bacterium | reverse complement strand
TGAAGGCTGCGGCTACATCCGGAGTGACTGATCGGGAATCCCCCTGTAGTCGCAGCCTTCAGGCTGCGTCGGCGTCCCGGCCAGACAGGGAACGCAGCCTAAAGGCTGCGGCTACATCCGGAGTGTCTGATCGGGAATCCCCATGTAGTCGCAGCCTTCAGGCTGCGTTCGGCGTCCCGACCAGCAGGGAACGCAACCTAAAGGCTGTCCGGATGGGGATCCTTAATGTCAAGATTCATTCCAGTCCCGCACTGGCGAACTTAATTCCCGGCCTGAGCGGCGGGTTTTGGGAGCAAAAACCCGCGCGCTATGCTATTCTGCCGACATGAAGCGCGCCGCTTGGGTCGGTTCTCTCCTCCTTGGTCTGGCCGCCGTGCTCGGCATGGCGGCCTGCTCGCGCGCGGAAACCTCCACCAGCGCGGCCCGGCCAGACGGCACGACGCGGGGCAGACAGGAACAAGCCATGAGCACTTTCAAAAAACCATCCCCGGCCGAATTGCGCAAGCGGCTGACTCCGATGCAGTACCGGGTCACGCAGGAGGCGGGGACGGAACCGCCGTTTCAAAACGAGTTTTGGGATCAGAAAGCGGCGGGGATTTACGTGGATGTCGTTTCAGGCAAGCCCTTGTTCAGTTCCCTGGACAAATTTGCCTCCGACTGCGGCTGGCCGGCGTTCAGCAAACCGATTGAAGCGGGCGAGCTCGCCGAACGTTCGGACACCTCGCACGGGATGACGCGCACCGAGGTGCGGTCGGCAACGGCGGACTCGCACCTGGGGCATGTTTTTGGCGATGGACCGGGGCCGACCGGGCTGCGGTATTGCATCAATTCGGCGGCGCTGCGGTTTGTGCCGCTGGCGGAGATGGAGCGAGCGGGCTACGGCGCGTGGCTGAAGCCCTTTATTGAGGCGGGGCTGCACCCCAAAACCCAGTAGAGCGAAGGCGATGAGCCAGTTCGAGTTTGCCACCGCCGGCGAGATTCGGTTTGGCGCCGGGACGGTGGACCAGGCGCCCGGCTTTGCCAGGCGTTTTGGAACCCGCGCGCTCGTGGTGACCGGCGCCCATCCCGAGCGAGCCGGCGCGCTGCTGGCGCGGCTGCGAGCGGAGGGATTGCGAACGACTGTTTTCCCGGTGGCCGGCGAACCCGAGCTCGAGACTGTCACCCGGGGCGCGGCGCTGGCGCGGAGCGAGGACTGCGAGGTGATCCTGGGCTTCGGCGGGGGAAGCGCGATCGACGCGGGCAAAGCGATTGCCGCCCTCTGCGCCAACCCGGGCGAGCTGATGGATTACCTGGAAGTGATCGGCGCGGCCCAACCCTTGCTCCAAGCTCCGCTGCCCTTCATCGCCATTCCCACTACCGCGGGGACCGGGGCCGAGGTGACGCGCAACGCCGTGCTCGCCTCGCCCGCCCACCGGGTGAAGGTGAGTCTTCGCAGCGTATTAATGCTGCCGCGCGTGGCCATCGTGGATCCCGAATTGACGAGGGATTTGCCGCCCGCGATCACGGCCGCGACCGGGATGGACGCGCTGACGCAGTTGATCGAGCCCTACGTAAGCCGCCGGGCCAATCCGATGGTGGACGCTTTGTGCCTCGAAGGCATTCCGCGCGCGGCCCGCGCGCTGCCGGCGGTGTTTGCCGACGGGGAGAACGCTCCCGCCCGCGCGGAGATGGCGCTGGCGAGTCTCTGGAGCGGGATGGCGCTGGCCAGCGCCGGGCTGGGCGCCGCGCACGGCCTGGCCGGGCCGGTGGGGGGAATGTTTCCCGCCCCGCACGGCGCCATCTGCGCCGCCCTGCTGCCGGCGGTCATGGAAACCAACCTGGCAGCCCTCCGGGCGCGAGCCCCGGCGAGTCCGATCCTGGCCCGTTACGACCGCGTGGCCCAACTGCTGACGGGCGACCCGGAGGCGCGAGCCGCCGACGGGGTCGAGCAGGTGCGGCGGCTGGCGCAAACCCTGCAAATTCCCGGCTTGCGGCGGTATGGTGTGACCGCTGATCAGGCCGCCGAACTGGCCCGGAAAGCTTCGCGGGCGAGCAGCATGAAAGCCAACCCGCTGCCGCTCACCGAGGAAGAGCTGGCGGGTATTTTGCGGGCGGCGATTTGAGGCCGCCTCAGGCCCGATCCCGCGTCAGCCAGCGCCAGACCCGAAACGCCTCGGTGGCGGCCCAGGCCTGGGCGTCGCAGCCGCGCGGCTGGTGGGGAGCGTCGCCATCCAGAATTTCGGGGATTTGCCCGAGGCACCCGGCCGTCATCAGCCGGGCCATGCTCCCCAGGTAAGCCGCGGCGGCCTCGGCGGCGGCGGGATCCGGCTCCCAGGCGCGGGCCAGGGCTTCGCAAAACACCGGAAAGGTCCAGGTCCAGGCGGCGCCGTTGTGATACGCGGGCTTGCGCCGGGTGTCCTCATCGCCCTCGTAGCGGCCCCAGTACGGGTGAACGGGGTCGTTGAGCAATTGGCCGCCCGGACCGTAAACGGGCAGCGGGACGGAGACCGGCAGCGGCGCAAGCGAGCGGAGCGCGCCCGGAACGACCAGATGCCGGCGGGCCGCCTCCACCCCCCGCCGCGCGCGCGAACCTGTCGCCAAGCCGAGGCTGATTAAAAAGAGAAAATTGCTCCGCAAGGCGTCGTCCACCACTCCGGCCTGAGCCGGCTGACCCGGCGCGGCAAGGATGACGTCCGCATAATACCCCTTCTCCTCGAGCCAAAAATGCGTTTCCAGAAATTGTCCGGCGCGCGCGGCAAGGCTCTCGAAAGCCGCGGCTTCGCCGCCCGGACACAGGCCGGCGAGTTGCCGCAGGAGGCGAATCCAAAGCACCTGCAACTCGACCGGATAACCCTGGCGCGGTGTGGCCGCGGGATGATTGGTGTCCATCCAGGTGAAATGGGCCGGACTCCAGATCAGGCCGGATTCGGGATCCATGCGGATCTGGTTCGGAGTGCCGCGCTGATAATGCGCGGCGATGCTCTGGAGCACCTCCAGCAGCGTGCGACCCGAGCGTTCCACCCGCAGGTTGTAAAGCGCCGGGCCCTCGAGCCGGGCGGCCTCCTCGCAGACCAGGGCGTACCACAGCGGGGCGTCGGCGGTGTCGCGATTCGAGGCGTCCTCGCCAAAGATGGTGTTGGGCAGCGTGCCGCGATCCTCGAATCGTCCGAAGGTCAGCAGCATTTGCCGCACTTCGGCAACCTGGCCCAGCGCCAGGTAGCCCCGGGCGCTGATGAAAGTATCGCGGCCCCAATCCAGGAACCACGGATAACCGGCGATCACCGTGCGGCCGGTTCCCCGCCGCACGAGAAACGCGCCCATGGCTTTGGCCAACTGGCGGGAGAAGGGATCCGCGGCCTCCGCGGCCGGCGGGTCGCCCGGAGCCGGCCTGGCGGCAAGACTCGCCCGCTCGGGAAGTTGCGCCTCGGCGGTGAGCAGCAAAGTGGCGCCACCCCCCTGCGGCAGCGGAATCTTGAACCAGCCGGGGCTGTAGGCGTCGCCGCCCGGCTCCTGACCGCGCGTTTGCTCGACCGGATGCGGAATGCCGACGCTCCATTCGGGCTGGGGAAAATAGACCACCCCCGCGGAGGCCAGGGCGCGGAGCTGGCGATCCGGCGCGGGCGTGAACTCGAACCCCGTCCAGACCTCCTCCGGCGCGAGGCGCGCCGAGCAGGGCCGGGTGTGGATGGCAAAATGATGTTCGGCGCCCGGATTGCGCCGCGTTTGGGTGTGAAAATTACGGTCTTCGAGATCGAGCCGCGCGCTGAGACTGACCTCGGCGCGTTCGGGCGGCGACTTGCCGCCGGCCCCGATGGAGTTGGATCGCTGGAAGCGAAAAAGGGTCGTGTTTTGCCCCGCCGGCATCTCCGCCGTGACCTGGATTCCCACCGTCCGGCCATCGCCGGCGTTGGCGCTGAAGCGCCAGACCGCCGGCGGCCCGGCGTCGAAGGATTGGAGCCCGCGGAAATCCAGCGGGGAAATGAAGCCATCGGCGTTGACCCACACCCGGATGCGTTTGACGAAGACATGACGATCCACCGGCAGCTCCGGGTGGAGATTGGCGGCCAGGGCGCAATCGTACTTCGAAAGCACCCGCCCAAGATCAACGGCCATCCGCGCCATCCCGCCGCGGCCATTGGTGAGCAGCGCCAGGTTCGTTGCGGAGGGCGGCCGCGACGCCTGTTCCGGCGACGCGGGCAGGAACTGAATCTGCGCCTCGAGGGTGCGCGGCTCCGCTCCATATCGCTCCACCCGGAGCCGCGCATCCGCTGCCAACCGCGGCGCAAAAGCCGCCACAAAACTCGAACCGCTGGGGATGGCCTCGACGTTTTCCGAGGGGGAATCGGCCGCCTCGAGCGAGGCGCGAAACGGGCAATTCTCGCGTATCAGCAACCAATGCCCGGGCGGCGCGAGCGTGACGCGCCGTGAGTCAGCCGCGGTCCATTCGATCACCCGCGGAAAAATCGGGTCGCCGGCGAAGGCGCGTCGAATGGCAGCGGCGGCCCGCTCCCGCGAATCGGCGCCGCCGGGCTGCGCGATGGCGCTCAGGAAAGTGCCGGGCGAGCGCTCGATCAGCGCGGCCAGCTCGCGCCAGGGGAGCTCGGGAACGCCGGCGGTCGGCAGCACCCGGCACATCGCCTCGAGCGCCCAGGCGGCTTGTTGGCGCGCGCGATGGTACGCCGCTCCCGACAGGCCGGCGGGAGCGGCCTGAGGCGCGAGGCAAAAGGCCGCGCCGGCGGCGAGTGTGACCGTGTAAGCGTCAGCGGTTTGCTCCCATTGGGGAGGGGTTTGCCCGAGCAGATCCCGCCAGTCATGGATCCCGGAGAGCCGCGCCGCGCCAGCCGCGGGCAAACGCAGCGCCGCCGGCTGATCGACGCTCAGGTTGACCAGGACCAGGACGGTGTCTTGGCCTTCCGCAGAGCGGCGCTGGAGGGCAAGCACCGGCGCGTCCGCCGCGCTCAGCCGGTCCAGCTCGGCATGATCAAAAAAGCAAGGGTGGTCGCGCAGCAACCGGCTCAGCGCGGCCAGCTCCGGCATCAGATTCTCCGCCCCGCCCCAGGCCATGCCGCTGCTGCCATGCACCTGGATTTTTTCCGTGGCGAGCCACTCGACCCCGCAAGCGTAGCCGTAGGCGCCGTTCATGCTGGCCAGCGCGCAGAGGCGGTTGCGCAGGAGCGACCAGGCCCGGCCGCGCGCCGCCAGGCGATCGTTGTCGTGCGTCTCGCTGAAGTGAACCAACACCCCGGTCCGTCCCGGTTGCCGCAGCGCGTGCTCGAGATAGCCGCCCACCTGGGGGCCGGAATAATTTTGGAACAACTCCGAGTAGGCCCACTGCATGCCCGCCTCGAGCAGGAGCGCTTCCGTGGCCTCCCAGGCGCCGCCGAGCCCCTCGAGCAGAAAAAGGATCTCGGAATATTCCTGCCGCACCCGGGCGATGATGTATTGCCAGGCGCGCACCGGCACCATGTAGCCCGCATCGCAACGGAAACCATCCACTCCCCTCCGGCACCAGGTCAGAAACACCTCCGCCAGCTCGTCCCAGAGCGCCACGTTGTCGTGGCGCAGCTCCACCAAATCCTCCCAGACCGTGCCCCATGCGCCCGGGCTGACGAAGGTGCCGTCCTCCCGCCGCGCAAACCAGTCGGGCCGCCGCTCCTGCAAGGTGGATCCCCACCCGGTGTGGTTGATGGCCAAATCGAGAAACAGTTTGCCCCCGTGCAGGTGAACGCCGTAAGCCAGCTCGCGAAACTGGTCGATGCCTGTGGTCTTTTTGTCGAATTCGACCAGCGCCGGATCGATGCCGGTCAGATCCAGCGCCGCATACGGGCTGCCGTAGCGGCCAAACCGCGCGTAGGTGGTTGGGACCGGATTCACCGGAAGCAACTGCAGAATCCGGCAACCGAGCGCGTCAAAAATATGCGGCAATTCGCGCAGCAGATCCCGCAGCTTGCCCGAGGGCGGGATGACCGTGTAGCCCTCGCGGTCCAGCGCCGCGACGGGCGCCGGAACGCCATTGGCCGCCTCGAGGAATCGCGTCGCGCCGAACATCCGCGGGAAAGCCGAATAGATGATATTGCCCGCGCGATAATCCCGGGGGTGAACCGAGATCGCCACGTTCGGCCCCTCGGGCCAATGCTGCCACCCGCGCGGATCCGTCACATAAGCCTTGGCGCGGAAACCGCCAGGCTCGGCCAGCGGCAGCCGCAGCGTCCAGCCCCGCTCCTCCGGAATCATCGGCAAATCGCGCCAGGAAGCGCCCGCAATAGGCAGACCCCGCGTGTGCGCCTCCAAAATTTCCCGCCGCAGCACCGCCGCCCGGCCCAGGTTAGTGCGCAGAAACGCCTTCCAGCCCGCCGCGGGCGGGAGGCCGCGCCGGTCCTGCACGGCGAAATGAATCCAATCCCCCGCGAAACGCTGCACCAGCGCCCCCGGTTCGGGTGTCATCGTCGGAATCAACAAATCCATGTCTCCCGGAAGTTCCAATCGCCTCAAGAATTGGCCATTCGCGCGCTGAAATCAACCTCCGCGACCAACCCGGCGCTTCGCCAAAAAATAGGCACAACTGTCTGAGGCTGAGATAATCGGCGCGCCCAGCCGCCCTCCGGCAAGCCGGATTTCAACCGGCTAAGCTCTTGGCCGGAAGATTGCTACAGGCAATCGTCCGCCGCGCGTTCGAGTCGAGGGTGCAGGAACCGCGGCGGCGCATTGCATGGCAACCACTGTCAGCCAGGAAGAAGCGGCGCAATTGGCCCAAACGATCGAAATGTTTGAGGTCATCACGCAGTCCCAGCCGCAGGATTACCAATCCCTGGAAATCCTGAAGGAGGCCTATGCCAAGCTGGCGCGCGAGGCGGACGTGGTGAAAACCTCGAAACGCATCGCCCGGGCGTATGTCCAATTGGGCCAGTTCTCATCGGCGATCCTCGAATTTGAAACCATCCTGCAACGGCATCCCGGCGATCCCGAGGTGGAAACGGCGCTGAAAGAGCTCGAGGCCCGCGCCAGCAGCCTTCCTGAAGTCGATCCGGCGGAGGCCGCGGCAGCCCACGTGAAACCCGAATCGGACACCTCGCGCGCCCCGCGCCGGAATGGAGCCGCACCGGAACCGGTCGATGATGGCCGGCGGCAAATGCAAAAACTTTTCGTGGGCGGCAAAGTGATCACCCAGGATGATTTTGATCTCTGCTGGCCGAAATCCCAGCATACCCCGGGCACGATCATCGAGCCGTTCATTCAAGTGCTCGCGGATCGCGGGCTGGGGCCGCTGGACCTCTTTCTGAAGCTCCTCTCGGACAAGTCGCGCCTGCCGTACCTGCCCCTGAACTGGTACGATCCGGATCTGGATTTGACCCGCGGGTTTCCGGGACAGGTTTGCCAGCGCTGGTGTTTGCTGCCCTTTGACCGGATGAGCAAGTCGGTCCTGGTGGCCACGGCCAATCCCTTTAACCAGGCGGCGGCGAAGGAACTCGCCGCGGCCACGCCCAACCGCCTGATTTGGTATCTGGCCCCGCCGGCGGAAATCATCAAGAACCTCCGCAAAGCCTTCCGCTGACCATGGCCGCGAAATCCTTTGGCGAACGAATCCTCGATGCCCTGGTCGAGGACGGCCTGCTGAGCCGCAAGCAGGTCGAGGAGATGCTCGAGCAGCAGAAACAACACGGCACCCGGCTGCTCAAGTTCGTCGTCGAGAAAGCCTACGTCAGCGAGCAGGACATGGCCATCTCGATGGGCCGCGCGCTCAACGTCCCCCCGATCAATCTCGCCCGCGTCAACATCCCCCTCGAAATCGCCGAACTCCTGCCGCGGGACATGGCGCACCTGCACCGCGTCATCCCGGTCGCGCGCCTCGAAAACAAACTCTTCCTGGCGATGGCCGACCCGCTCAACGTCCTCGCCCGGGATGACGTCCACCGCGCCACCCGCCTGGAAGTCAGCCCGATGATCGCCCCCGAAAAGGCGATCCTCGACAAACTCAACAGCCTCGACGCCGCCAAAAGCGGCAGCATGGAGGACATCATCCAGCATGCCAAAGCCAAGGGCGAGGTCGATGAGGACACCGAAAACGTCGAGGTCTCGCGGGTGCAGTCCGAGGAGGTGAATCTCGACCAGCTCGCCGCCTCGAGCGAGGAGGCGCCGGTCATCAAGCTGGCCAATTTAATCCTGGTCCAGGCCGTCAAGGACCGCGCCAGCGACGTCCACATCGAACCCTTCGAGCGCCACCTCAAACTCCGCTACCGCATCGACGGCGTGCTCATGGACGCCACGCCGCCGCCCAAGCAAATGCAGCTCGCGCTGGTGTCGCGCTTCAAAATCATGAGCAGCCTCGACATCGCCGAACGCCGGCTGCCGCAGGATGGGCGCATGCGCATCCGCGTCGCCGGCCGCGACTACGATCTGCGGGTCTCGATCATGCCGACGGTGCATGGGGAGAAAATCGTGCTCCGCGTGCTGGATAAATCGAACCTCTCCGCCAGCATCGACAAGCTCGGCCTCGATCCGCAGACGTTCCAGCAGTTCAAGACGGCGGTGGACGCGCCCCACGGGCTGATCCTGGTCACCGGCCCAACCGGCTCCGGCAAAACCACCACGCTCTACTCCGCGCTCAACGAGCTCAATAACCCGGTGTATAACATCATCACCGTGGAGGATCCGGTCGAGTTCCAGGTCCCCGGCATCAACCAGGTGCCGGTGAAAAAAGAAATCGGCCTGACCTTCGCCAGCGCCCTCCGCTCCATCCTCCGCCAGGACCCGGACATCATCATGATCGGCGAAATTCGCGACACCGAAACCGCCGAAATCGCCGTCGAGGCCGCCCTGACGGGCCACCAGGTGCTCAGCACGATGCACTGCAACGACGCCCCGGGCGCCATCGCGCGCCTCGATGACATGGGCATCGCCCCCTTCCTCATCTCCTCCTCGGTCATCCTCGCCTGCGCGCAACGACTCATGCGCCGCATCTGCTCCCATTGCAAAGAGCCGGTGACCTACCCCGCCCGCATTTTCGAGGATTTGGGCGTGGATCCGGCGCTCTTTGACGGCGTGACCCTCCACCGGGGACGCGGTTGCGATCGGTGCAAGGGGTCCGGCTACGCGGGCCGCCTGGCGATCATCGAGGCCATGACGGTTTCCGACGAACTCCGCAAGCTGATCATCGCCCGCGCCAACAGCCGCGAACTCGGCAAGGTCGCCATCAGCCAGGGCATGCGCACCCTCCGCACGGTGGCGCTGGACCGCGCGCGCGACGGCATCTCCACCCTCGAACAGGTGCTCGTGCTCACCTCCTCGCATTGAGCGCCGGCGAACGGAATTAACCCGTTAAGCCAGTTCGTGAACCCGATTTCAAGGCCGGGCCAAACCTCGCGCCAAGCCGAGCATTACGATGTCATACGATGTTAACC
>JBDHQH010000138.1:0-9491 GCA_039806935.1 Verrucomicrobiota bacterium | reverse complement strand
GCGGCTACATCCCAAGTGCCCAAGCGCAAATCCCCATGTAGTCGCAGCCTTCAGGCTGCGTCGGCGTCCGGGCCACCCGGGGAACGCAGCCTGAAGGCTGCGGCTACATCCCAAGTGTCTAATCGCAAATCCCCATGTAGTCGCAGCCTTCAGGCTGCGTCGGCGTCCGCATCGAGGAAGGACGTTTCGGCGAAACGTCCCTGCCTCGGGAACGCGTTCCCGATGCTCCCGAACCCGGAGGGTTCCCAGCCATTCGCCTGAAGTTGAGGAGCGCAGCAATTCCCGATTTGCGCCAGCTTGTGGTTGCCTCATGGCCCCCGGGGTGGGAAGCTCCGCGGATGGCGCGTCTGGATCAAGCGCTGGTGGACCGGGGGCTTTGCGCAAGTCGCGAAAAAGCCAAACGCGCCATTATGGCCGGGCAGGTGCGGATCAATGACCGACCCGCGGCCAAACCCAGCGATCCGGTCAAGGAATCCGACCGGCTCTCGCTCGTCACGCCCGAGAAATACGTCAGCCGCGGGGGGATCAAGCTCGAGCACGCTCTCGAGTTCTTTCACCTCGCCCCGGAAGGGATGCGGGCGCTCGATTTGGGCGCCTCGACCGGCGGCTTCACTGACTGCCTCCTGCAACACGGGGCCACGGCGGTCTGCGCCATTGATGTCGGCCACGGCCAGCTTGCCTGGAAGCTGCGCCAGGACCCGCGCGTGACCGTCCGGGAGCGGACCAACGCCCGGGAGCTCACTCCGGCGAGCCTGGATCCCGAGTTCGCGCCGGTGCCGTTGATCGTCATCGATTGCTCCTTCATCTCGCTGCGCAAATTGATTCCTCCGGCGGTTGCATTACTGGCGGCGGGAGGTAAAATCGTGGCGTTGATCAAGCCCCAGTTCGAGGCCGGCAAAGCCGAAGCAGACCAAGGCGCCGGGGTCATTCGCGATCCGCGCGTGCATGAGCGGGTGATCGCGGAATTGCGCGCGTTTGTGTCCGCCCAACCCGGCCTCGCCTGGCGGGGCACGACCGAATCTCCGATCCTCGGACCGGCGGGGAACAAAGAATTTTTGGTGTTACTTGAAAAAACCCAATAAGCGCATCCAGCGTTTCGGCCTGCTCGGGAACCCCGAGAAAGCGGCCTGCGCCAGCGTCATCAAACGGGCGGCGCGGCTGATCGCGAAGGCCGGACGGGAAATCTGGAGCGACGAGACCACCGCCACGCTGGCCGGACTCCAGACCGGCGTCTGCGCCGACGCCGCCGCTCTGGCCCGCCAGGCGGACATTCTCCTGGTGTTTGGCGGCGATGGCACCCTGCTGCGCGCCGCGCGCGAGACCGCCGGCTGCCGCACTCCGATGCTGGGAGTCAACATCGGCAGCCTGGGCTTCCTCACCGCCGTCCCCTCGGATGGCCTCGAGTCGGCCATTGATCACTTGTTGGCCGGCGAGTTCACCCTGGAATCCCGGGCTCTGCTCGAGGCGCTGGGCCACCGCGCCGGCCGCCCCCTGGCCCAAACCGCTTTCAACGACGTCGTAATCAGCCGCGGGATCGCCACGCGCCTGATCGAACTGGAGGTGCGGATCGATGGCGAGCCGCTGACGCGCTACCGCTGCGATGGACTGATCGTTTGCTCCCCCACCGGCTCCACCGCCTACTCCCTCGCCGCCGGCGGCGCGGTGGTGTTCCCGACGGCCGAGGTGCTCGAGCTCACCCCCATTTGCCCGCATACTCTGTCAAACCGCTCGCTCATCGTGCCCCTGCGGTCCCTCATTGAAGTGACCGTGATCAGCCAGAACCTGAGCACCATCTTGAGCGTGGACGGGCAGGCCGCCGGCGAACTCTCCACCGGCGACCGGGTCACCATCCGGCGCAGCCGCCAGACCGTCGAGTTGGTGCATCTCGCCGGCGCTTCCTTCTGCGAAACCCTTCGCAAAAAGCTGCACTGGCGCGGCGCGACCATCTGATCCGAAGGCCTTCCAGGCCTCCGGCGCGGCCCCTGTGCGGCGAGGCGCACGCTTGGCAAACCACGGCCTCCATTCCAAGTTGGTTTGGTTCGCGGCGCGGGGTGTCCGCTATCGAATCTTCACGTCAGCGGACTTGATCGGGTGGACGCCCTGGCCCGAGAGCGTGACGGGACAAACGGGCGTGCGCGTTGCACGTTGCCTCTGGAAACGTTCCCGGCAGCCGGCTTTTTCCATTTCGAAGCCAGCTACCCGGGAGAGTGACTCTGGGCCTAGTTGGCGCCTCCGGCCAGCTTTTTCGCCGCGGCCAGCAAGTCCGCTTCCGAGGCGGCGGCGCCCGATTTTTCCAGGGCCTGAACGACCGCGGACGCGTGCTGCCGGGCGGCGGGCCCGGCCAGAAGTTTCCGGCTGATGCTGACGATCGCCGCGCGGGTCTCGGCACGCACGGGTTCATCCTCGACGCGCATCATGACGTAGTCCAGGGCGTCGGCGGATCCGATGCCGCCCAACATGCCCAGCAGCAGTTTCCGCTCTTCGGTGTCGCGGACCAAGTCAGCGGCTTCCTTCACCATGCGCAGGCGCGCCGCATCTCCCAATTCGCCCTGCCCGGCGATGCGCAGATAGCCGCGCAGGCAGATCGCGCGTTCGGGCGCGTCGCCGGCGTCC
Organism: Verrucomicrobiota bacterium; assembly: GCA_039806935.1. Taxonomy (GTDB): domain Bacteria; phylum Verrucomicrobiota; class Verrucomicrobiia; order Limisphaerales; family UBA8199; genus JBDHQH01. The sequence goes on along the minus strand of JBDHQH010000138.1, from coordinate 6,878 downwards.
CGGACCAGCGCGAGCAAAGCGGGCGCGGCGTCCGGCGAGCTCCAATCCGCCAGCGCGCGGACGGCAGCGGACCGTGCTGATTTCTCGCCCTGCCGCGCCGCGTACGTCACGGCGCGTAAAGCCTCCGGCCCGCCCAGCGCGGCGAGAATGTGCAACAGCGCCGCCTGGATTTCCGGGGCGCCCCGGCCCAGCGCAGCGGCGAGCGGCAAAACATACGGTGTTGAAGCTCCCCGCAGCGCGATGGCGGTCACCGCCGCCTCTGTGGCTTCCAGATCTTGTCCGGCCGGCTGAACCAGCCGCTCGAGCAGGACTTTGAACTCCCCTTCCCCGCCGAGTTCGCCCAGTTTGCGCAAAGCCGCCAGGCGGATCTCGTCCGAGCCGGCGCCTGCCTCCCTCAACAATCGCGGATTGGCCTCATAAATCCGGCGCCGCCCAGTCAATTCAATCGCCGCCAGCTTGATCCGCGGGTCGTCGGAGTTGAGCAACTGGAGGACGAGCGCATCCGCCTCTTTCCCCGGAGCCGCCCCCAGCGCCGCCTGCGCCGCCTCGGCCACCGGAGCATCCGCATCCGCCAGCAGTGAGCAAAACACCGGCAGAGCGCCGGGGCTGCCAATCCGGGCCAGCGCCCGCAAAGCCTCCACTCGCGCCTCACTTCCCCAGCCAATCTCCGCCAGCCGGCCCAAAGGCCGGATCGCCTCGGGAAGGCCGAGATCCCCCAGCGCCCGAAGAACCAGGCATTGCCGCTCGAAGGGCAGCTCGGGCAGCGCGCGGATCAACGCCGTGGCCGTGGCGGAGGAGCGCAGCTCCAGAGAGGCTCGGATGGCGGCTTGAAACACCACTTCCCCGGGGTCGCCCAGACTGGCCGCCAGCAGGCGCCTGCCGGCGCGGCCGCCGTGGACGATGGCCCCGCGAATCGCCGCCATTTGCGCTGACGGCGGCAGCGGCGATTCGGTCAATGCCTGGTAAATTTTGCGGGCTTCCGACCGGTCGCCCGCCGCCCACCGCGCCTCCGCGCCGCGCAGCAGCCCCTCGGCCACCGCCAACCGCCGACTGGCAGCGTCACTCCTCTCCAATTGACGCAGCAAGGCCTGGATAGCGTCCGCGCCGCCGATGCTGCCCAGAGCCAGGGCGGCGGCTTCCGCCACCTCCGCTTCTGAAGCGTTCAACAAAGCGGCAAGCAGCGGTGTGGCATCCGCGTCTTTCCGCACCCCCAGGCTGGTGATCACCCCCGCCAGTTGGCGGCCCTGGGTTCGTCCGAGCGCGGCTCGCAGCTCCGCGTTCACTGACACCTCCGGAATGCGCTCGAGCGCGTAGCGGGCCATGTCCGAAAGCAGCGGATCATCCAGCAACGCGGCCAGCGGGGCAATCGCCTCGACGCCGCCCACCCGGGCCAGTTGGCGGCAGGCCTCGCTTTTTTCTTTGGGCAGGGCGGAGGATTGGAGCGTCGCGATGAAGGCGGCGGCGCCCGGATCCACGGCTCGCGCCGGCGCGGCTTCGAGCCAGACCGCCAACGCCAACCAGGAGATGATCACGCCAAAGGCGGAGAAAAAATGGTTTTTCATGGGCGCTCGTCAGGTTAAATGACCCAGGGTGCCCGCATCCCGCGGGCGCGCAAGCGGTTCGCCTCCGGGTCATCCGGAAAGCGCTCCTCCGCCGGATCATAACGCAGGTCGCGCTTGAGCCACATGCAAATATTCGCCGCATGCACAGTGGACATCGAATGATGCATGACCTCCGCGCTGGCCACCGGCAACCGGCGTGACCGGATGCAATCGAAAAAATCCCGGACGTGGCTCATGGGCCGTTGGGAGCGCGCCAGGTAATCCTTTACCAGCCGGGAATAATCTTGCAGCAAGACTGGCGAGGAGACCTCAGGCAGGCGGTAGCCGTCGGCAACCGAAACCCAGCCCTCGGTGCCCTCGAATTTCACGCCGCATGTGCCATGCCATCCCTCTCTTTGCAGCACCATCCGGATCCCATTGGCAAAGGTAATCACCATGCCGTCCCCGGTGGCGTTATTCACATATTTGTATTGGATGCCCGAGGTGTCGCCTGCGCCAATCGCCGCCTGGCATTGCGCGAAGGTGTGCGCGCCCCATTCCCCGATGCAGCTCGTGTGAAAGTCATAGTATCCGCGCCAGCCGCCCCGGATGTAAATATTGTTGTAAGGCCGCCAGGGGCAGGGCCCCAGCCACTCGTCCCAGTCCACCTCGTCCCGGCCCGGCTCCGGCTCAGGCGCCAGCCAGGCGTGGCTCATCTGCGCGAGATCGGAAGCAATATGCGCGCGCACCGCGAATATTTTTCCCAGCCGGCCAGTCCGCGCCAGCTCGTTGGCAAAGGTAAAATGATCCTCGCTCAATCGCTGGGTGCCGGTCTGATACACCCGCCCGTAGCGGCGCGCCGTCTCCAGCACCGCCCGCCCCTCCGTGATGGTCATCGAGGATGGTTTCTCCGAATAGACATCCTTGCCGGCGCGCATGGCCCAAATCGAGGCCAGCGCGTGCCAGCGATCCCCCGTTGCGATCAACACCGCGTCCAGATCGGCGCGCTGCGCGAGCAATTCCCGAAGGTCGCGGAAGGTTGCGCAATCGCGATTGTCGTAATGCTGGTCCACCAGGCTCTTCGCGGCTGCCCGGCGCGAGGCTTGGGCGTCGCATACCGCCACGAACTGGATGTCCTTCTCCGGCAGCATCCAGCGAAGATCGTGCGTGCCGCGGGGACCGAGGCCAATGCCGCCTAGCACGATGCGTTCGCTGGCCGGCGTCGCTCCGTTCAAGCCCAAGGCGCGGCCGGGAACGATCCAGGGCGCCGCCAGCGCGCTGGCGGCCAAAGCCGAGCGGCGGAGAAACTGGCGGCGGTTCAACGGGGCGGCGGCGCCGGGCTCCGCAGAGGTGGTGAATTTCATCGATCTGGCTCCTGTGGTCATATCGCGGCGGGATGCGCCCAGGGGGCGCGGTAGGGGCGGAGCAAAAGCGCGTTGGCCTCACTATCGCCGATCACCCGGCCCGCGGTCGCATCCCAATTCAACGAGCGGCCCAGGCGCATGGAAAGGTTGGCTAGAATACAGGTGGCCGTGGAAATATAACCCTCCTCGATATCGGCCACCGGCCGCGAGCGTTTCTCGATGGCAGTCAGCCAATCCCGCAAATGCCGGCGGATGGCGGGCGCGACGTGCTTCTCGAGCCCCTTCTCATCCTTGTCTTCCGGGTATTGTTCCAATTCGTAAACGACCTCCCGGTGAACCGCGGATTTCGCGTCGCCACGGGGAGCAAAGTCGTAGCCGAAAACTCCCGCCTTGAGCGTGCCCTTCTCTCCGTAAAACGTGGCGCCCCAGGGATAGCGCGGATCCGGCGCGTCACCCCAGGTGCGATGCTGCCAGACCACCTGGAGATCTCCATAATCAAACGTGGCTGTCTGAGTGTCGCTGATGTTCGTCCGGGTATTTTTCGCCACCAAAATGCCGCCGCTCGAGCTTACGCTTTTGGGCCAGCCCAGCCCCAGCATCCAACGCGCCATGTCCAGCATGTGGATGCACATATCCCCCACAATGCCGTTGCCGTACTCGGTGAAACCGCGCCAGCCCCGCGGATGGATCAGCCGGTTGAACGGCCTCAGCGGAGCGGGCCCGGTGTAAAATTCCCAATCGAGGGAATCGGGCGGCGTGATGTCCGGCGCGTTTTCACCCGCCCGCATGTGGTAGTAGCAATAAATCTCGACCAGCCCGATCTTGCCCAGCTTGCCCGAGCGGATGAGGTCGTCCCTGGCTTCGATCAGGTGCGGCGTGCTGCGGCGTTGCGTCCCGACCTGCACCACCCGCCGGTGCTGGCGCGCCGCCGCCAACATTGCCTGGCCCTCGAGGACATCCACGCTGATCGGTTTCTGGACAAAGACGTCCGCGCCGGATTTGACCGCCTCGATCATCGTAAGCGCGTGCCAGTGATCCGGAGTCTCGACCAAAACGAGATCCAGATCCTTCTCTTGGAGCATCTCGCGGTAATCGGAGTAGGTGCGCGGCCGTTTCTTCGAGGTCTGCCTGGCTGCGGCCATTTCCGCCGCCTCCTCGAGCATCCGACGGTCCACGTCACACAACGAGACGATTTCAACCGGAGCCACCTGCAACAAGCGCCAGAGGTCGCATTTGCCATACCACCCGCAGCCGATCAGGCCGACGCGCTTCCGGGGCGTGGGGAAATCCGCGGCGAACGTTCCGGCGGTGGATAGCGCCACTCCTGCCGCGCCGATTTGGCGAAGAAAACTACGGCGGTTCATCGCCCTCCCTTGTAAGGTTTGGGCCCCGTGAAAGCAAGCCTCCGTTGAGCAGGCGCGGCGCCCAGCAGCGCCGGCGCGGGCAGCAGTCCCTGCTTGGCCACGGGAATCTCATTAGTTTTTTCACGATGACGCTGCCCAAATGCTACGATTCGGGGCGCGACCCCACCCACCCGCAACAACCTCTCGCACGCCAACAAGGTCCGCGACCCGATCCTGGCGGAAAAGCTGTTTGGGGCCGTGGATGAACACTTAGGCCATCTCTCGCCGGAGTTCGTCAGCGGCAAAGCCCGCAAGCGGTTTGCGCGCAAATGCAACCGGACGATTCACTCGGTGGACTCGACGACCATTCCATGGATTGCTTCATGCCTGGACTGGGCCAGGCACCGGCGGCGCAAGGCGGCGGCCAAGTGTCATTTGCGCTTGGACCGGCAAAGTTTTCTGCCGCGCTTTGCGATTATCGACACGGCGCGCTGGCCGAGTCCGCCTCGCGGGGGAAGTGCCGAGTCCATGTCTGCGCAACGGGAAAAGTATCGCGGCGCGGCTGCGGCGGGAGACGACGCTGCCGCTCAAGGCGATTGCGTTGCGCGCGCATCTGGGCACGTCCAAGGCGGCCAATGCGAAGCTGCACCGGCACAGGAAAGGCGGTGGTGCGGGGCTGTCCATCGTGAAGCAACGCAAATCGGGCATTCAAACCGCAAGGAAACGCCGTGCGAAATGAACCAAACTATGGGTTGACCCCTTTTCCCTTTTCCGTGGCTGGGTTTGGGGGGCCGGGCTTTGCGCTTGGGGCAAGCGGGGCCTCCCCGTTTGCGGGCCTGCACCCAGGTGGCGAAGGTCTGATACTTTACGCCAACCAGCGCCGCAAAATGCGCGCCGCTGACGCCGCTGCGCTCAAACTCATCGAGCAGCTTCTCCCGCTGCTCGGCCGTGCGCTTCACTCGGCCCGCAACATCGGCCCTCAGCAGAACAGGCTCCGTTGCAGGTTCAGATGCCAGAACAAGACTCGTCGTAGTTTCCATACACGGAAACATTACGACATCTATGACTCGAATTGATAGAGGTGCCTGGCGTGACGCTTACCAAACACCGACACTCCTCACGTCGCTGCGGCGAGACCGAGAAACAACCGTAATAGACGAAGGCGCGTCATCAGGAAAACCGCCGCAACGCACTGCTACGGAGGACTGACCGTTTGAAGCACTGCACCAGTTGGCGAAAGTTGAAACTGCATACGCACTGTTTTGCCCATTCCTACGCTAGTCCCTATGCAGAAAACCTTCTTGGACTCGTCTAGGACATCGAAGGTGTGATGTTCCGGCCAGTTGGTATTGCCGAACACGTAATCGGCTAGTTCAGAAGCCAAGCTTGGAAGCCGGTTACTCGCCTGACAAAAAAGTCCCACGTGCTGGGCATAAATCTGACCAGTCGCAATCGCGGTATCCCGGTTTACTCGCATCCGACTCCCTTGGAGATAGACTCCGAAAGCTAGAAGGAGGACAACGACCAGAGCCACCCCGCCGAACAGGGCCAGCTTCATAACTTTATGTCGATGCAGATTTTCCCGTGGACAGGCACGCCGGCAGTGGGATGGGAGTCCCCGATACCGAAAATACCTTCAAAACAGCGGCTCCCAATCCACTTAATCTTGTCCCCGGCTCCACCCGTCGGCCAAGGATCGTTTTCGTCGAAATCAAACAAATCGGTTGCCTCCAGGCAAATCCGCCCTTTGCCACTACAGCAATCGGTAATGCCCGTGAATTTTCGACTATGTCCCCCCAGAAACCAAGCTTCACATTCAGCCCCCGCGGTGGTGAACGTCTCATAGGCAATTTGCTCCATCGCAGCCCCACGCGGCCGCAGATTCCTACACCGCGACTTGAGCATGTCCTTCATTTGCTGGACATCCGCTGGATTCCTCCCAGATCCCAATAGATCCTGCATTACCTCAGAGGGAATCTCGTAGGGGGATTCGCTACCAGAACGCCAGATGCGTATCAGCGCGGCAAAAACATCACAGCCAGTGGGGCGAATTGGCCCATCAATCACTCCGTTGCAATCTTTCGGCATGCAGTTGTATCCACAAAACTGTTTGCCTAATTTGTCGATCAGATTGACGCCGTTGTTCTTCGCGAACCCATACAGGTTAGGTCCGCCCTTCTCACCTATCGGATCCCTGCTTAGCCACCCACCTGTCGAGGTCTTGAGGTAGCGCACTCCATAATAAACCAAGTCCGCCTCATCATCCTGATATTTAGTCGAGAAGCGGAAGGGATTGGCCTTGGCCAGCGGTCCGGTTTGGCGGATGACTTCCCCGAAAGGGCCGCATTCATACCGGGCGGAGGGCGAGCCGTCGGCTGCGCTCATCAGCGCCATCACGTTGCCGTTGCCGTCGTAGGCGGCGAAATGTGTCGAAGGCTGCCCCGGCGCTTCGCTCACCCACAACAAACCGCCCACGCCGCCCGCGCCCTGGAACGTGCCGGACAAGTCCAGCCCCCAGGTGTAGGAGCGCCGAAGCGTCAGGGCCGGAGCGGACGCCAGCGCGTCCAACTCGGCGATCAGATTCCAGCCGTCATACACAAAGCGCAGGTCGTTCGTCGGGCTGCCGCTCC
>JBDHQH010000137.1:0-9696 GCA_039806935.1 Verrucomicrobiota bacterium | reverse complement strand
TCAGGAGCAGGCCCGCGCCGGTGGCGCCGTCGCGCTCAACCGCCGCTCAGGCGAGCCCGGATAGATTCTTGCCTTCGTGAGCGGCGCTTGTTCTCCTTGCGCCCGAGCGTCGATGAACATTTTCAACCGTACTTTTGTGTCCGCCGCGCCGGGGGCGGATCGCGTCCGCCTTACAAATCAATCTTTCAACCCATGCCCGTTTTGCCGTCGTTCGTAATTTTTGACCTCGAGACGACCGGCTTGTACCCGGACGGATGCGAGATCATCCAGATCGCTGCGGTGCGCTTTCGAGACGGACGCGCCGTCCCGGACGATTCGTTCTTCAGCTATTGCCGGCCCCGAGGGCAAATCCCGCGTTTTATTTCCGATTACACCGGGATCACCAATCAGGATGTGCGCGACGCGCCCGCTCCCCTCGAGGCGCTGGCCGCCTTCTCCCGTTTCGTCGGCGGGTCGGTGATCATGGCCCACAACGGCCATCGCTTTGACATCAAATTCCTCGAGGCAACCTGCCGCCGGCATCCCGGCCATACGCGCACAGTCGAGTCCATTGACACCATCAGCTTTTCGCGGCGGCTGTTCGGCTCCACCCGGGGAACCGGTCATTCCCTGGACCGCGTCCTCGCGCGACTTGGATTGAACCCCGCCAACTACCGCCGGCACGATGCCCGTGGCGACATCGCCGCTCTGGCCGATTCGGTCGGGATCATGTGGCAGCGCTTGCAATTAAACTCCGACTGCGCCGGCATTCCCCGGCGCCAGACGGTGTTGCCCGCCGTGCCAGCCGGGTCGCTCGCGAGCGCGCCGGCCAGTCCCCAGGCGGAATCGGTCACCCGCCCCTCCCTTTGAACGCTTTCTCGCCGTCGCCGGGAAAGGGACTTGAGCCGCTCCCAGTTTGATTTATCCTACGAGCCTGTTGTATGAGCGCGTTTACAGAACTCGATTTCATTTTCAACCGGCGCAGTGTTCGGGTGTACGCGCCGGGAGAGGTATCCGAAACCCAGGTTGAAGGTTTGTTGCGGGCAGCGATGGCCGCGCCCTCGGCGATGACGAAAGATCCGTGGCGGTTTGTCGTGGTGCGCGAGCCCGGGACGCTCGCCGCCCTGGCCGCCGCGCTGCCGGGCGGAAAAATGCTCGCCACCGCCACGCTGGGCATCGCCGTTTGCGGCGATCAAGAGGCGGCGTTTGAGCGGCATTCCGCCTTTCTGGTTCAGGACTGTTCGGCTGCCGTCGAAAACCTGCTGCTCGCCGCCCCGGCGCTGGGCCTCGGCGCCTGCTGGGCGGGCGTGTACCCGGGCGAAGAGGCGATCCGCCAAGTGCGGCGGACGCTCTCCCTGCCCGCAAGTTTCGTTCCGATCGCCGTGGTCGCCGTCGGCCGGCCAGGCGAACAACTCGAACCGCGCAGCCGCTATAATCCCGATTACGTCCGCCGCGAACGCTGGGCGTAATCTCCCGCGACCCCCGACGGGTGATGCCCGGTGGGTGAAGTGCCTGATTGCGCCGCGCCTGCCGGGCGGGGACTTTCCCGCATGACGCCGGCCGCGGCCCGACAGGTGCATATCAACCCCGTTTACGGCAGCTACTTTGCCGATCCGTTCATCTGGAAACACCGGGACACCTACTACGCCATCGGCACCGGCGCCGCCGAGGCGGAGGGGCGCGCGCTGGGCAAGGTGTTTCCGGTGCTGCAATCCCCGGATTTTTACACCTGGAAATTTGCCAGCAACGCGCTGGCGCCGCCGGATCCGCAATTCGGCTCCACTTTCTGGGCCCCGGCCATTGCCTGGGCGAACGGCCTCTTTTATCTCTACTACTCGGTTGGGCGGGGCGATCTCGGGCACCAGTTGCGGGTCGCCACCAGCCCGGATCCGCAAGGGCCTTATCACGATTGCGGCCTGACGTTGCTCGACCCGGACGCCTGTCCCTTCGCCATTGATCCGCATCCCTTCCAGGATGAGGACGGCCAGTGGTACTTGCTTTATGCCCGCGACTACCTCGAGGCCTCCGCCGCCGGGCGGGCCGGCACCGCCCTGGCGGTGGCGCCGCTGAAGACCATGACCTCCCTGGCCGGAGAGGAGCGCGGGGTGCTGCGCGCGCGCTTCGACTGGCAGCGTTTCGAGCGCGACCGTCCGCGCTACGGGGCCGTCTGGGACTGGCACACGCTGGAAGGCCCGTGCCTTTGGCGGCACAATGGCCTCTACTACTGCTTTTTTAGCGGCGGCCGCTGGGAAAATGACACCTACGGTGTTGATTACGCGGTGGCGAAACATCCCCTCGGGCCGTACTCGGACGCCGGCGGCGAACCGGGTCCGCGGGTGCTCAAAACCGTCCCCCGCGCCGTCATCGGGCCCGGACATAACACCATCATCACCGGCCCCGAGGGCGGCGACTATATCGTGTACCATGCATGGGATCGGGGGATGAAGGCGCGCCGGCTGTTCATCGACAAACTGGTTTGGACCGCCGCCGGGCCGCGCTGCGAAGGCCCGACCTGGGGAGCGGAGCAAATCTCCCGTGCCTGAACCCGAGGCGCGCTTTGGGGTTATCCTCCTATTGCCGCGCGTCGCGGCTTCGGGAAGGCTGGGGGCGGAGGTTGTATGAGGAATTTGTTGCTCATTTTCGGCGTCGCCCTGCTGGCTGCCGGTTGCTCGGGTCCGCGGGGAGGCACGGGCGAAAATTATCACACGGGATACGGCGCGGGCGATAATGCCGGCATGTCCGGCGGCTATTCCAGCCCGGATATGCGCCCGGGCATGCGCCCGCAAGACGCCCGGAATCCAACCGTCTCCTCGCCGATGATCCCCTAAGTTGGCGCCCCGCGCGAGCTGGCGCCGGTTGCGCCCGCGCGGGGGCGCGGTACGTTGCATTATGAAAAGAGATAAAATCCAGGAGGGCCGCTTCAGTGAACACGGACATGGGCTGGGCACTGTGACCCATGAAATGGTGCGCCGGCGCGCCCGGGAACTGGCGATCATCAACGGGCGGGAACCCGAGCAAATCCTCGGCTCCGATCTGGCCCAGGCCCGGCGGGAGCTGACCGGCGAGAGCGGCTTGAATCCACCCGACAGCCCCGCGGAATCGATCCCCGAGGAGGAGCGATGGGATCCGCAAGGAGATAACACCGGAGAAAAACTGGAGGCTTTGCCGGCGGCGGACGAGCAGACCTTCGCCGAAAAGCTGGTCGAGGAGGGCGTCGAGGACGCCGAGCAGGATCACATGTTGCGCGCGACCCAGGAGAGCTTGCGCCGCGAAACCGAGGGATAGAAATAAACAGGAGAAACTATGCATCCGTGTGAAGTCTGCGGGAATGACTATGACAAACCATTGGAAATTGTCGTCAACGGCGTCTCGCGCTATTTCGACGCCTTTGAATGCGCGATCCACGCCCTGGCGCCCGAATGTGAGCATTGCGGCTGCAAGGTGATCGGCCACGGCATGGAGGCGGGCGGCGCCATCTTTTGTTGCGCCCACTGCGCCCAGGAGGAGGGTGTCACGGCCGTCCAGGACCGCGCCTGAACGGTTATGCCCAAGCCGGCGCAACAACAAGCCGAACGTCCCGGCAAAGAGGGACCCCTGCGCCCGCGCCCGCAGGTGGCGCGGGCCGAATACCGCGGCAGCGGAAAGCTCCAAGCGCTGGCCGAACGCGGCATCCGCGTCAACGCGGTTGCGCCCGGGCCAATTTGGACGCCGCTGATTCCCTCGACCTTCCCCCCGGAAAAAATCGAGTGGTTTGGCGCGGACGTGCCGCTGCAACGCGCCGGCGAGCCCATGAAAGTGGCTCCTTGTTATGTCTTCCTCGCCTCGGACGATGGCCGTTATCTGACCGGCCAGGTGCTCCATCCGAACGGAGGAGCGGTGGTCAACGGCTGACCGCAGGTATGGCGATCGCCCCCCGGTCCAGCCCGTCGCGCCCGCAACCCTCTCGAGGCGCTCCCGCGCGCGAGCGGCGAGGCGCCAACCCGGCCGCACCCTCCAGCAGCGCGTCCGGCGGCGGCCGATCGCCTCGCCAGCATCTTTGGGCCGCTGCTATCTCGAAAGCCGAATGGGCCATTTACCAGGCGGCCATCGAAGCCCTGCGCGAGGCCCGGGTGTCCTTCTTGCTCGGCGGCGGGTTCGCGCTGGCTGCCTACACCGGCCGCTGGCGGCACGCCAAAGATCTCGATCTTTACATCCTCCCCGCCGATCGGGAACTGGCGGTGGCGGCCCTGGCGGCGGCGGGATTCGAGGATTATTACCGCCGCCAGCCTTATGACCGCGGCTGGATTTTTCGCAGCCAACGGGGGGGCGTCATCGTGGATCTCATCTGGTCCATGGCCAACCAGCGGGCGAGCGTGGATCGCCGCTGGTTCACGCGCGCCGGACGGATCGCCCTCCGCCAGCAACGCCTGCGCGTCATCCCACCGGAGGAGTTTATCTGGTGCAAGCTGTACATCATGCAGCGCGATCACTGCGCCTGGATGGACATTTTCAATCTGCTCTACGTCAACGCCGCGGTGGTGGACTGGCCCCATCTGATCCAGCGGCTCGAGCGCGACACCCCCCTGCTCAAAGCGCTCTTGCACATCTTTGGCTGGCTCTGCCCCGCTCAGGCGCGCGCGCTGCCATCCCGCCTCTGGAAGCGGCTGGGGATGGAACCGCCGCCCGGCGACCCCGCCCCGCCGGATCATGACCGCGTCCGCCTGCTGGATTCGCGCCGCTGGTTTGCGGGCCGCGAGCGGCCCGGAGATACCCTGGAGATCTGAAATGCTCGTCGGCGCCATGAATCATCCGGCCCACAATCTCATCTCGGAAATCGAGTGGATTGGCGCGATGGGCTTCGATTTCATCGATCTGACCCTCGAACCGCCCAAGGCGCGACCCCGGCAACTCGATCTGAAACAGGTGCGGGCGGCTCTCCAGGCCCACCAATTGCGCGCCGTGGGCCATACCGCCTACTACCTGCCCCTCTGCAGCCCATTCGAGTCGATCCGTCGCGCCGCCGTCGAGGAATTGAAGCTCTGCCTCGAAGCCTTCTCTCAACTCGAAGTCCACTGGATGAATCTCCATCCCGACCGCCAGGCGCCGCTGCACGACCGCAAATTCGTGATCGACCGCAATCTCCAAACCATCCGGGAGATCTTGCCGCTGGCCCGCCAACTCGGGATCGGCCTGATGATCGAGAATCTGCCGGGTGGATTTAACACCGTCCGGCAAATGGGCGAGCTCCTCGACGCCCTCCCCGAGCTGGGCTTGCACCTGGATTTCGGCCACGCCAACCTGCTCGTCGAGTCCAACACCGCCGACGATCTGCTGGCCGCCTACGGCCGCCGCCTGCGCCACGTGCATTTGCACGACAACAAGGGCGGCAGCGCCGATTTGCACCTCCCCCTGGGCTGCGGAACAGTGGATGCCGCCCGGGTCGTCCTCTTGCTGCAGGCCCACGGCTACGATGGCACCGTCACCCTCGAGGTGTTCACACCCGACCGCCGGCACCTGGAATACAGCCGCGACGTCCTGCGCCGCCTTTGGCAAGCCGCCGCCGCGCCCGGCAGTCCGCTGCCGCCTCCCCCGCCCGCGAAACCGGTTCCTTGAGGCTTTCACCCTATTTTCTCGCCGGGCTTTTCGTCGGATTCTGGATCGGCCACCCGGGCGGGACCGCCCGGCGCGGTCCACGCAACCAAGGAGAAATTATGCTCGCTTCAAAATCAATTCGCCTCTGCCTGGCCGCCAGCCTGGCCGCGGCCATGCTCATCGGGACCAGCGGCTGCAAACAACTCCCCGGCAGCCCTCAGGCCCAGGGCGCCACCATCGGCGGCCTGGGCGGCGCCGCCGCCGGCGCCGCCATCGCCCGGAATCATGTGCTGGGCGCGCTCATCGGCGGAGTCCTCGGCGCCGGCGGCGGCTATCTCATCGGGGCCAACAAGGACAAAATCACGGGCCACGACACCCAGGCGGCCCAGCAAGCCGGCCACCTGGCCCAAACCACCCCCGCCACCCCGGCCCAGGCTCTCGCCGCAAACACCGCCGACCTCAACCATGACGGCTTTGTCACCATGGACGAAATCGTGGCCATGAAAGAAGCCAACCTCTCCGACCAGCAGATCTTGCAGCGCCTCGGCGCCACCGGCGCTGTCTTTGAGTTGACTCCCGCCCAGCAAAACTATTTGCGCGAGCACGGCATCAGCTCATACGTGATTAACCAAATGCCCGAACTAAACCGCGAAGTGCGCAACCAGTTGGCCGGCCAAACGCCCGCCGGGGTCTCCTCGAGTGTGGTGGGGGCTCCCCCCCAATAGTCCGCCAGCGTGGAGGCCCGACGCCGATTCGAAGAACTCCGCGGGCCAGGCTGGCCCGCGGAGCAAGGACCTGCTCAGGAAAATCCTGCTTCGATCACGGCGCGTTCCGAGACTCGGCGATACTCCGGCCGCCACCGGCGAAAGCCAAAAACTGCCAAAAATCGGCCACCGCGCGTATGGGGTAATCCCCTAGCCGGCGAGTGCGGGCACTGCTGGCCCATAGCAGCCGACTCTGGACGCAAAAGAAACTGACGCGAGCAGACAGGGTACACAAGGAAGGGGGCCTCCCGGCCCCCTCGCCGGCCTCGCGGGAAACTCCGGAAACCAGAGCGGAGGCCATTAGGAGCCGGTCTTATGGCATAACCAGCCGAACTCCGTCAATCGAAAAGTTACCAGGCAGCGCGGCAAACACGCCAGCCTGGCGGCTGCAAGATCTGGAATTCGGCGGCGGCGCCTTATGCCGCCAGGCTCTTCGCGGCTCGCGTAATCGCCGCGGCGTCGATGCCGTAATGCGCCAGCAGTTCCTCCGGTTTGCCCGAGCGCGGCAGTTCCATCACGGCCAGCTTATGCACTCGGATGCCCTCGGCGCTAAGCGCGCCGGCCACAGCGTCGCCGAGGCCGCCCTCGGGATAATGATCCTCGACGGCGAGCACCAGGTTGCGAGTTCTGACGGCGGCGTTTTTGATTTGCTCTTTGGCCAGAGGTTTGACGCTGTAAGCGTCGATAACCGTGACTCCGATCCCTTCCCTCTGAAGCTGATCCGCCGCCCGCAGCGCCTCGTACAAAGTGACCCCGGCGGCGACAATGGTTAGCCGGTCATTCTCCCCCTGGCGGAGAATTTTGGCGCCGCCGATGGGAAACGCCTCCTCATTGGCATACAACACGGGCGTCTTGGGCCTCGAGGTGCGGAGATAGGCGAGGCCGGTGTGGGCCGCCATTTCGGCCACCAGCTTCTCCGCCGCCACCGCGTCCGAAGGATATAACACCACGCTGCCGGCCACGGCCCGCATCATGGCGATATCCTCCAAACCCATTTGCGATGGGCCGTCCTCGCCAATGCTGACGCCCACATGCGATCCGACCAGCTTGAGATTCGAGCGGGAGATGCCCGCGACCCGGATTTGGTCGAAGGCGCGGGTGAAAAAGGTCGCGAAAGTGGAGGCGAAGGGGACCTTATGCCGCGTGGCGAAGCCGGTGGCGACGCCGACCATGTTTTGCTCCGCGATAAAGCATTCCACGAAACGTTGCGGAAACAATTTCAGGAATTTCTCCGAGTAGGTCGAGTTCTTGGTGTCCCCATCAAGGGCGACCAGCCGCGGATCCACCGCGCCGTAGCGGGCCAACGCGCTGCCGAAGGCTTCGCGGGTGGCCACTTTGTCGCCCAATTGGTAAGCCGGCGCCGGGTAGCCCTGGGGCGCGGTGTTATTGGGCTCGGGCAGGGGATTCGGAGCGGCGATCGCGCGGCCGAGATCCCCGCGGGCCGAGGGCCGCAGTTCCGCGATGGCCCGCTCGGCGTCGTCGTGGGAGAGCGGCTTGCCGTGCCAGCCATCCAAATCCTGGATGAAGGAAATGCCGGCCCCCTTCAAGGTCTTGGCCAGAATCACCAGCGGCTGCTCACCCAGGCCCACGGCCGCAAGCACCTCGAGGATCTCCTCCATGTCATGCCCGTCGATCTCCTCGGTGCGCCAGCCGAAGCCCTCAAAACGCCGCTTATAGGCGTTCAAATCGTGCCCCAGCGGCGTGGCCTGGCTTTGGCCGAGCCGGTTCACGTCCACCAGCGCCACGAGATTATTAAGTTTGTAAATCCCCGCCAGGTTGGCTGCCTCCCACACGGCGCCTTCCGAGCATTCGCCATCCCCGAGCAAGACGTAGGTGCGATAGTCCAGGTTGTCGAGCCGGGCGCAGAGCGCCATGCCGACGCCCACGCTCAAGCCCTGCCCCAGCGAACCGGTGGCCACGTCCACAAACGGCAACCGCGGCGTGGGATGGCCCTCGAGATCGTTCCCAAACTGCCGCAACTTGAGCAAGTCCTCGCGCGGAAACAGCCCCAGCTCTGCCCAGGCCGCGTATAGCAGCGGCGCCGCGTGCCCTTTGGAAAGAATAAAACGGTCGTTGTTGTAAAAGTGCGGATTCTTCGGATCAAACCGCATGTGATTGAAAAACAGCGCCGCCACCAGATCCGCCGCGGAGCAACACGAGGTCGGATGTCCGCTGCCCGCCGCCGTGGTCGCCTGGATGGAATCAATCCGCAACTGATTCGCGATGCCCCTCAAACTCTCAATATCAATATCGTTCATGGATCAAGCCACTGTATTCGTTGCCCCCGGGAAGAAAAGACGAATTCCATCGCCCGGAAATCATCCGCACACGCGCACGATCATCCGCAACCGATTCGAGCGCAACCAAAATTTACCCTGCGCCAACGCGCTCCCAAGCCGCCCGCCACCGGAAGAATGAAGGATCGAGCAGCACGGGCGGCGCCTCCGGGCGGGCGGATCTCGGCCCTCAGGCCCGCGATTTTCCACCGCGGGAGGCGGATAGAAAAAGGGTGGTCCGCTCGGAGCCGCTCCTCACTGTCGGATCCAGCCGGCGCCCGCGTCGATGATGCCGGGAGGAACAGCACTCACCGCATATCCCCCTCGCCGAGTCGTGACTGTGGGGTAAATGCCCCGCCCGCCATCTAGTCCAACCGCTTCACCTGGATATTCTTGTAGCGCACCACGCTCTTGGGATCATGGCCTTGCAGCGCAAAAGTGCCCTCCCCCAGCTTCCGCTCGAAATCCTTCCCGGGCTGAGCTCCCGGCGGCTCGACGTACTCCAGCACTTTTTGCCCGTCCACCAGGACCAGCACGCTCGAGCCTCGCACAATGATTTCCTGCGTCCACCATTTGCCGTCCTGGGCGGGCGAGCGGCCGTTGTTCACAATCCCATACAGACTGCCGGTCTTGATCCAGTCGCTATGGGTATTGTTGACCTGGCATTCAAAACCTCCCGCCGGCCAGCCGCGCGGCTGGTAACGGGTGTGAAAATAAATACCGCCGTTGGACTCGGGCCCGGTCATCACCTCGACCTTCAAATGGAAATTCCTGAAGGGTTTGCCGTCCCCGACGTAATACAAATGAGAGCGGTTGCCATTGGCGACAAAGGCCCCCTCCTCGATTTTCCAGGTGCCCTGGTTTTCCTCGGCGATCTTCCAGCCCTCGAACGTCTTGCCATCCATCAAAGACACGAAGCCTTCATCGGCAGCAACGGCGGACAAGACGCCAACGATCAGCGCGCAAACTGCGGCGGGAACAAGATTCAATCTCATGAAAACGCACAGTAGCCGCCGCCCTTGGCGGCGCAAGCAGAAAACGAAGGGGCGCCGCCGGGCTGCCAGTGGCCAGGCGACGCCCCAGTCGAGGCTCCCTTCCGGCTTGCC
>JBDHQH010000136.1:0-9883 GCA_039806935.1 Verrucomicrobiota bacterium | reverse complement strand
CGTGCGCGTCGCCGAAGCCCGGTTGCCGGGCTTGCGCCCGCTCCAGGCCGGCGCCCGTTGGCGCGGCACTCTGACCAACCTGGCGCTGGAAAATCTGGAGGCCTCCGCGCCGGGCTTCGAGCTTTCCGCCGCCGGCACGGTGGCGCGCGCCGGCCGGCAACTCTCCGGCCGTCTGGACCGGCTGGCGATTCGAGACCTCGAACTGACCCTGGCCCGCCCCGCGGAGTTCACCGCCGCCTGGGGTGTCCGACCCGGCGAATGGCGGCTTCAACTCGACCGTCTCGAATTGAACGGCCCCGGCCGCCAGCTCGAGCTCGGGGGACAGCTCATCTGGCCCGGAGTGGGCGCGGTGCGCGCCGCGGCGCAAAATCTGGACCTGAGCCGGCTCAGCGGTCTGCTGGCCAGGCCGCTCGATCCGGTGTTAATCAACAACCTTTCGCTGGGCGCGAATTGGACCAACGGTCCGGCGGACTATTACCTTCGCGCCGCCGCCGCCAGCCTGGCCCCGCTGCCCTTCTCCGCCACCGCGGATCTGCGGGGAAACGCCGAGGGACTGGTCCTCCGCGAACTCACGCTCGCCACGCCCGGCGCCACCGTCGCGCGCGCCAGCGGCGCCCTGCCGATGCTGATCCGGCCTCAGGCGGGCGCGAACCTGGTGCAATTCCTCGAAGACGCGAAATTATCGCTGACGGCCGAAGCCAGCCCGGATACCCATTTGTTATCCACGCTGGCCCCGAACCTGCCGTTTGCCGTGACCGCTCCGAAGCTCAAGCTCGAGGTAAACGGCACCGGGCGCGCGCCCAAGGGGCATCTCACCTTGAGCGCGACGCAAATTCACCTGCCTCCCGCGGATCTTCCGGCGCCCGTGATCAGTGACTTGCGGCTCGCGCTTGAACTCAGTCCAGCCGAGGCGCGCCTCACTCGCGGGAGCGCGCTGGTGCAGGGCCAATTGCTGACCCTCACTGGAAAGCTGCCCATGGGCCCCGCCGTCTGGAACGGCTTGCTGCATGGAGCGGCCCCGGATTGGACCACCGCCACGGCGCGCTTGCATATGCACCAGGCGCGCCTGGCTGCCGCCGCGGAAATGTTCCCGACGCTGTTGTCCCCGCAAGGCGCCCTGGAGGTCGATCTGACGATGCTCCCAGGGGTGGACCTGCAAGGAGAGATTGCGGTGACCGGCGCCCGCACCCGCCCGCTGGGCGCCGCCGGGCCAATCCGGGATATCGATCTGCGCCTCGAATTCAAAGGCGCGCAAATGAGCATTGAATCCGTCCGCGCCAAGATTGGCGAGGCCCAGGTTCAGATCACCGGCGGCGTGGATCTGTCCGGCAAAGAACTGTTCCGCGGCAAACTGCCGCCCTTCACACTCAGCCTGAGCGGCGCGCAAGTGCCGTTGGAGCGCAGCCCGGAGGCGATCATCCGCGCCGATCTGAACTTGAACGTGCTGCACACCAATGGCGCCCCGCCCATCATCTCCGGCGCGGTGCGCCCGGGGAACAGCTATTTTCTCGCCGACCTCCGGTCGTTGATCCCCGGCAAGGTGGCCGCGCCGGAACAGCGCCCGCCGTATTTCAGCGTGAGCGATCCATTGCTCGCGGATTGGCGGCTGGCAGTCAAAGTCGAGGGCGACAAGTTTTTAAACGTGCGCAGCCCCGTTTTTAGCGGGATGATTTCGGCAAACCTCAACTTGCAAGGCACCTTGCAAGACCCCATGGCTCTGGGCGACCTGAAAATGGAATCTGGCGCCGTGCGCTTTCCGTTTGCCAGTCTGGAAGTCCAGCAGGGGCGGGTGACCCTGACCAGCGGCGATCCTTACCACCCGCAACTCGCCGTGCAGGCGACTTCGAAGCAATTCGGCTATGAAATCCGCATGGACGCCAGCGGCACGGTGGATGCGCCAGTGTTGCAGTTCTCGTCCACTCCGCCGTTGAGCTCCGAGCAAATTGTGCTCATGGTCACCGCGGGGGAGATCCCCGGCGGAGCTCATTCGCTTTCCGCGCAGCAAAAAGCCCAGACTTATGCCATGTTCCTCGGGCGCGACCTGCTGGCCAAACTCGGCTTTGGCGACGACGCGGAGAGCCGGTTGACGGTTCACTCCGGCGAGGAATTTTCCGAGCAAGGCAAGCCCACTTACCGGGTGGAGTATAAGCTGGACAAAAACTGGTCGCTGGTGGGCGAGTATGATCGCTTTGGCGATTTCAACGCGGGAGTGAAGTGGCGCGTTTACTCGAGATGAGGCATCGGGCGGCTGTCTTTCGCCGAAGTCTGGGCTTGTGCCTCGCTCTCGGCGCCGCGCTGCTGGCCGGCGCGGGCCGCGGCGCGGAGGCGAGGACCAATGCCGGCCCCGCCCGGCTGAAAGTTTCAGGCTACGGCGTTTTCGGCAACTTGCAGCTCAAGCGCATGCTCAAGACGGTGGAATTGGCGGGACAAAAGCCGCAATATTTCTCACCGTCGTTTGTCGAGGATTCCGCGCTCCTGTTGCTGGCGCGAATCAAACGAGACGGCTACCTCGAACCGGCCATCGACATCCATCTCACGCTGGCCGATGGCGACCGGTTAAGCGCCACCGAGTCCAGCCTCCTGGAGGAACCCCTGCCCCGGCCCTTAAGCGTGCGGGCAGCCCGGTTCCAAATCCATAAGGGAAAATTATTTTATTTCGATCAACTTCAGTTTTCAGGCCTGAAAACGATTCCCGAAAAGAAAGCCCGCGGCTTCTTCATGGAAACCGACACCCTGCTCCATCCGCGGCGGGCGCGGATTTTCACGCCCGAGCGGCTGCGCCGCGGCCTCTCGAGCCTGCTCGAGAGCCTGGACCGGCAAGGTTATATGGACGCCGCGGCGGAGACCGCGCGGTTGGCGACCAATTTTCAGACGGGCGCGGTCGAGGCGGACATCGCCGTGCGGGAAGGGCCGCGTTATTGGGTCCAATCCGTGCGGGAGGAAGTCCGCCGTCCGGACGAGGCGATCCCGGCCAGCGCAAACACCTTCACTCCGCAGGTCCCCTATTCCCGGATGTTTGCCCAGGATTTGATTCTCGCCTTGAAGACCAATGAGTTTCACCAGGGGTATCCGGATGCGAAAGTGGATATCAAAACGCTGCATCGCCAGCCGGGCTCGAATAACGTGGTGAATCTGGATTTGCTGGCTTTGGTAAACACCGGGCCCCGGGTGTGGATTCAGGCGGTGGAATTCGAGGGCCGGACCTCCACCCGCCCCTGGCTCATGCGGCGGCGGGCGCGCGTGCGGCGGGGTGATCTGCTCGACCCCGTCCGGGTCGAGGAGGGCCGGGCGCGCCTCGCCCAACTGGGCAGCTTCAGCAGCGTCAGCCTGGATTACGAGCCGGAATCGGAGCATCGGCGCAAGGTCATCTATACAGTCAAATCCGGCAAAACGCTCAATGTCAGCCTGCTCTTCGGCTATGGAAGCTACGAGTTATTGCGGGCGGGCGTCGAAGTCGAGCGCTTCAACTTATGGGGAATCGGGCACCAACTGCAAGTCCGCGGCATCCAATCCTTCAAATCCACCTCCGGCGAGTTGACCTACACCGTGCCCGAGGTGGTGGGGCGGGATATCGATCTCTTTCTGCACGGGTTCGGCCTGCGTCGCGAGGAGGTTTCCTTCACCCGGCTGGAATACGGCGGCGGCCTTGGCGCTCACAAGTATTTCCCCTCCCTCCACACCGACGCCACCCTGCGCTATAACTACCAAATCCTGAACGCCCTCGATACGTTTCCCGTAGTGGCCACCGAGGGGCTGACCAACCCCGCGGTGGGCGCCTTCATCGCGGATGTCAAATTGGACCGCCTGGATAACCCCCTCTACCCGCATCGCGGATATAAGGTGCTCTCCACCGTCGAGACGGCCACCGAATACTTGGGCGGCCAGGCCAATTACGAGCGGATCGAGGTCGCTCCTTCCTGGCACCTGCCCCTGGGCGGTGGTCGCTACCTTGCCCTCTCCGCTCGACATGGATTCGCCGTTAGCTTTGGCAGCGCTCAAAACAACCTGCCCTTCAACAAAAGATTCTTCCCCGGCGGCCAGAACTCCATCCGCGGCTACCAGGAGGGCGAGGCCTCCCCGCGAAATATCTTCGGCCAGATCATCGGCGCGGAAACCTACACCCTCGGCACGGTCGAATTCGAGCAGGCTCTCACGCCCAAATGGTCGCTCGTCGCTTTCTCGGATTCCCTCGGCATCGCGCGTCGCTTCGCCGATTACCCCTTCGACACCGGCCTGTTCTCCGTCGGCGCCGGCATCCGCTGGGCCACGATTATCGGACCCGTGCGGCTCGAATATGGCCATAATTTGAACCCGCGCCCGGGCGATCCCAGCGGCACCCTGCACTTCTCGCTGGGCTACCCGTTCTGAACGCCAGCCAGGCTTGCGTCCCGCTCCCGCGGCGCGCCCCTATCTCCCGCCCGTATGCGTGGCTTCTCCGACCGTGGCGCCGCCGCGGATGAGTTGATCCACCACGTCGTCCGTGAGGCCGGGAGTCTGGCGCACCTCGTCCATGGTGTGGAAGGGGCGATGCTCGATAATTTGATCGGCGCGTTCTTCCCCAATAAACGGCACGCGAGCAAGCTGCTCGCGGGTGGCGGTGTTCAGATCAAAAAAGCTCAAGTCCATATCGGCCGATTGTTCCTGCGATCGTCTCATAATTCTCTCCTCGGCATCAATCTAACGCTGATTTGCGCCGGCCGCCTCGCAAAATGGGTGGGTCTTGCCCCCAAGGGCCTCCCAGAAAGCCTCGGGCGGCGGACTTGAGGCTCTGGATTTTGGAGTTCAATCCCTCCGTGACGGCGTTGGTAATCGGATGCTTCGTCGAAAGCGCCGCCGCGAACGCAATGAAGTCTTTGACCCTCCGGCTGCCGCTGGTATGCTAACTGTTCTTTATGGGGTCTCGTGCTCGGGCGGGCTGGAACACCCTCGGACGTTGGTCCCCGCGATGAATGAAACCGCTAATCGAAACTGGCGATCCGGCGCAACCGGGCCGCGCCATCGCCGCTTCCGGGACGGGCAACCGGGAGCGGTTTCTGCGCGCGTGCCGCGGCGAACCGGTGGATCGCCCGCCCATCTGGCTGATGCGACAAGCAGGACGGGTATTGCCCGAATACCGCGCGCTGAAGGAGAAGCACACATTTCTCGAACTCGTCCAGACCCCCGAACTCGCCACCGAAGTAACCCTCCAGCCCATCCGGCGATTCGATTTCGACGCCGCCATCCTCTTCAGCGACATCCTCGTGGTGTGCGAGGGATTGGGACAAAAGTACGCGTTTCGCGACCAGGGAGGCATCGAAATGGAATTTCTGCTCCGCTCTCGGGCCGATCTGGATCGTCTCTCCGTCGAGGCGGTGAATGATCGATTGCAGTATGTGGCCCGGGCGCTGCCGCTCATTAAACAGGCACTCGGCGGCAAGACCGCCTTGATCGGGTTCGCGGGATCCCCCTGGACCCTGGCCAACTTCATGATCCAGGGAGGCGGCGTCAAGGAATACACCCTGGCCAAAGAGATGTTCTACTCGGATCGCCCGCTGTTCGAGGCGCTGATGGAGAAGCTCACCAGCGCGGTCACGCGGTTTTTGCTGCTGCAAATCGAGGCCGGGGCCGAGGCGGTCCAGATTTTTGACAGTCTGGGCGGGGCGCTGTCGGACGGAGACTTCGCCGAGGCCTCCGGCAACTGGATCAAACGCATTGTGGCGGGCTTGGGCGGGCGCGCGCCGGTGATTGTCTTTGCCCGCGGGGTCTATGGAAATTGGGATGATCTGATCGATACCGGCGCGCAGGTGCTCGGAGTGGACTGGAACGTCCGCCTCTCGGAGGTGCGGGAGCGATTGCCCGCGCGGGTGGGCGTGCAAGGCAATCTCGATCCCTTTCTGCTGCGCACGAATCCGGAAACAGTGGCGTCGCAGGCCGGACGCATCCTGCGGGAAATGCGCGGTCGGCCGGGCCACATCTTCAATCTCGGCCATGGCGTGCCGCCCGAAGCCAGGCTCGAAAACGTCGAATCCCTGGCGGCCACCGTGCGGAATTTTAGATGAGCAAGCTGACCATCGATCTGGAGCTGGTGAAGAAATATGACGTGGCGGGACCGCGCTATACCTCCTACCCGCCCGCCACCAAATTCACCGAAGCGCTTGCCTGGCCCGAGTTGGACGGGTTGATCCGCGAAAACAATCGCCCCGAACGCGACTTGTCGCTCTACTTCCACATTCCGTTTTGCGAAACCCTCTGCTGGTACTGCGGCTGCACCACGGTCA
Organism: Verrucomicrobiota bacterium; assembly: GCA_039806935.1. Lineage (GTDB taxonomy): Bacteria > Verrucomicrobiota > Verrucomicrobiia > Limisphaerales > UBA8199 > JBDHQH01. Next base: position 3,626 of record JBDHQH010000136.1, on the reverse strand, counting down.
TCACCTTGAACCATGGCCAGGGAGACACCTATCTGGATTACCTCGCGAAGGAAGTGGCGGGGATGGCCGCCCGGCTCAACCCGCGGCGAAAGGTGGTCCAACTCCACTGGGGCGGCGGCTCGCCCACATTTCTGAATCCGGATCAAATCCGCCGGTTGGGCGGGATCATCCATCAACATTTCACGTTCGCCAACGACCTCGAGGCGAGCGTGGAAATCGACCCGCGCCGGCTCACCCGCGACCACATCGTCGCCCTCCAGGAGGCCGGCTTCAATCGCGCCTCGCTGGGCGTGCAGGATTTCGATCCCAAAGTTCAGGAGGCCGTTCACCGCATCCAGCCCAAAGCGCTTACTGAACACGTGCTCGGATGGGTGCGCGAACTGGGATTCGGATCGGTGAATTTCGACCTCATTTACGGTTTGCCGTTCCAAACCACCGCATCTTTCAGCCGCACCCTGGACGACGTTCTTCAATTGGCGCCGGACCGGCTGGCGGTGTTCAGCTACGCGCACGTCCCCTGGGTGAAGCCTTCGCAGAAAATCCTCGAGCGCATGGCTCTGCCCTCTCCGGAAACCAAGCTGGCGCTGCTCAAGATGGTGATCGAGCGGCTGACGGAAAATGACCGCTACACTTACATCGGGATGGACCATTTCGCCCGGCCGACCGACGAACTGGCGGTGGCGCTGAACCGGAAGGAACTGCAGCGCAATTTTCAGGGCTACAGCACCCGGGGCGGGGCCGACATCTACTCCTTTGGCATGTCGGCCATCTCGCAGATTCCCGAGGCCTACTGGCAAAATGAAAAAAACCTGCCCCGGTATTACGCCGCGCTGGACGCCGGCCGGACGCCCCTGGCGCGCGGCTGCGTGGTCTCCCGGGAGGACCAGCTTCGCCGGGAAATCATCATGCGGGTGATGTGCGATTTTTCGCTTGATTACGCCGCGATGTCGCGCCGGCTCGGGATTGACTTTGCGAAACATTTCGCGGGCGAACTCGAGTCCCTGGCAGGTTTCGAGGCGGATGGCCTCGTGACCCGGAACGCCGCCGGGATGGAGGTCACCCAGGCGGGGCGGCTCTTCATTCGCAACATCGCCATGTGTTTTGACAACACCCTGGCCCCGGTCGGCGAGCGGCGGCATTCGCGGACCATCTGAGCTTACCCCGCGCAACCGCCTGTCACCGGACATGAAATCAGTCGCGATCATCGGCGCCGGCATCACTGGCCTGACCGCCGCGTTTTATCTGCGGGAACGAGGCGTGCCCGTGACCGTTTACGAACGCGGCCGGCGGGTCGGCGGGGTGATCGAGTCGCTCGAACAAAACGGTTACCTGGCGGAATTCGGCCCCAACACCATCCTCGAGACCTCCCCAAAAATCGGGCAGTTAGTCCGGGACGCCGGATTGCAATCCCGCCGCCTGGATCCCGATCCCCAAGCCGAAGCGCGTTATGTCGTTCGCGGCCGCCGCCCGGTGGAGATGCCCGGCTCGCCCCTGGGATTTTTCACCACCCGCCTCTTTAGCTGGCGCGCCAAACTCGCGGTGTTGCGCGAACCATTCGTGCCGCGGCGGCGCGACGGCCCCGAGGAGAGCGTCGCCGATTTCGTAATCCGCCGGTTGGGGCGCGAATTCCTGGACCATGCCATCGACGCGCTGGTGGCGGGCGTCTATGCCGGAGATCCCGCCCGGCTCTCGGTGCCGCAAGCGTTTCCCAAGCTGGCGCAACTCGAGGCTCAATACGGCTCGCTCATTAAAGGTCAGATCCTCGGCGCGCGCGCCCGCCGCCGGCGCGGCGAGGTGGCCAAGGATCGCGCGCCGAAGTTTTCCTTTGATCGCGGCCTGCAAGTGCTTCCGGACACCCTTGCGGCTCGGCTTGGCGGAGCCATCCGACTGGGCATCACCGCGCAATCCATCACCGCGAGCGCGGGCGAATGGATTCTCGAATCGAGCGGCGCGGAAGCCTCCTCCGCGCGGCATGACGCTGTGCTTTACGCCGGAACCGCCCACGGCCTGGCCAAATTAAAGCTCCTCCACCCTGCCGCCGTGGATTTGTCCGCGTTCTCCGAAATCCGCTACCCTCCCGTCGCCAGCGTAGTGCTCGGCTTCCGGCGCGAGGATGTGGCGCATCCCTGTCAGGGGTTTGGAATGTTGATCCCCAAAGTGGAGGGCTTCCGCATTCTCGGCACGATTTTTTCCTCCTCGCTCTTTCCCAACCGCGCGCCCGCCGGGCATCTCACACTGACCAGCTACATCGGCGGCGAGCGTTATCCGGAGCTGGCCTCCCGGCCTCCCGGCGAGTTGTTCCGCATCGTGGGCGACGATCTTAAAATCCTGCTGGGCGTTCGCGGCCAGCCTACCTTCCAGCACAGCGTTTTTTATCCGCGCGCGATCCCCCAATACACGTTGGGTTACGGTAAGTATCGGGAATGGATGAATTCCCTCGAAGCCCGCGCGCCGGGATTCTTTTTGGCCGGGCATTATCGAGATGGAATTTCGTTGAGCGACTCCATCGTCTCCGGCTGCCGCGCCGCCGAACGCATCGCCGATTTTCTGCGGGCGAACGCCGGTCGGCCCACGCAGTCCATTGTATGAGCAAAGGCATTTTACTGGCCAATCTCGGCTCGCCCGATTCACCCTCCGTCCCGGACGTTCGCCGCTATTTGCGGGAATTTCTGATGGACGAACGGGTGCTGGACGTAAATTGGCTCACCCGTTTCAGCGTGGTGAATTTTGCCATCCTGCCCTCTCGCCCGAAGGAATCCGCCCACGCTTACCAATCCATCTGGACTCCGGCGGGCTCGCCGTTGATCGTCATCAGCCGCCAAGTCCAACGCGCGCTCCAAAGCCGCCTCCCGGAGCCGGTCGAGCTGGCGATGCGCTATCAAAATCCCTCCATTGCCTCGGCCCTGGACGCGTTGCGGGCTCGCGGAGTGGATGACCTGTTTGTCATTCCGCTCTTCCCGCATTACGCAATGTCCAGCTATGAGACCGCCGTCAAACGCGTCCAGGCGGTCGCCGCGCGGCGCGCGCCCGGCATGCGGCTCACGATCAAGGCGCCGTATTACGACGAACCGGATTACCTCGCCGCCCTGGCCGCCAGCGCGCGTCCGTTCCTGGACCACGGGTTCGATCATCTGCTGTTTAGTTTCCATGGCATCCCCGAGCGCCAGCTCCACAAATCCGATCCCACCGGCGGCCATTGCCTGCGGACGAAGGATTGCTGTGAAACACCCAGCCCGGCGCATGAATTCTGCTACCGCGCCCAGTGCTTCAAAACCGTGGCCGCTTTCGCCAGGACTGCCGCCCTGCCAAAAGAGAAGTATTCGGTCGCTTTCCAGTCCCGTCTCGGGCGCGACCCCTGGCTGAAACCTTACACCGACCGGGAGCTGGAGCGTCTGCCCGCCGCCGGAGTTAAGCGGTTGCTAGTGATTTGTCCTGCGTTCGTTTCGGATTGCCTCGAAACCCTCGAAGAGATCGGCATGCGCGGCAAAGAGACCTTCCTCGCAGCCGGCGGACAGGAGTTTCACCAAATCCCCTGTTTGAACGAACACCCGCTCTGGATTCAAGCGCTGGAGAACATGGCCGCTGCGTTTCGCGAAAAGCGTTAACCGCAAGGGACAAAACTCGCG
>JBDHQH010000135.1:0-10088 GCA_039806935.1 Verrucomicrobiota bacterium | reverse complement strand
GCCGTCCGCACTTTAAGGAGAAGCACGTTTCGGCGAAACGTCCCTACCCTGGCGTCGGGGGCGGGGGCGTCGGCTTTTGGGCGGCAACATAAGCGTGGGTGGCGTGGCGCGGAAAGAGTCGCGCGGCCAACCGGTTGAGTCGGCGGGCCCAGCGGCGCGCGGCGGAAGCGCCGCCCCGGGCCTGGAAGGCGGTGAAAGAGCCGTGTTGCCGCAACTCGAAGCCGGTCCGGGCGAAGAGGCGCGCCAGTTCGCCGGGGCTGTACTCGCGCCAGTGGAAGCCGTAAAAAGCCTTTTTGCCGCCCGACTCGTAATCCTCGAATTGAAAGTAGGCGTCCACCAGCTTGTGTTCGCCCCGGCCGAGCACCAGGCCCGCCAGATTCTGGAACGAGGCGCGATTCGGCGCGGTGATGCAGGCGGTGCCGCCCGGCTTGAGCAAGCGCAGCAATTCCCGAGCAAACTTCACCGGGTTGAAGTTGAAATGCTCCATGGTCTCCCAGCACAAAATGGTGTCAAAACAGGCGTCCGGCAGCGGGAAGGCATGCGGGGCGCCGCGAGTCGGGCCGAAGAGCTCGAACAGATCGATCAACTCGAAGTCGATCCGGTGTTCCGCGTATAATGGCAGGAGCGGGTGGACGGCCGGGTCGTCGCCCTCATACACCCGGTAGGCATCGGCGCGGTCGCGCAGCAGAAAGGGCAGGTAGCCGTAGAAGGGGCCGATTTCGAGCACGGCGCCCAGCGGGCGGTCGAAGAGGCCGAAGCGGCGGCTGGTCTCGCGCAGGCGCGCGGCGTGCTCGAGGAAGTACTGATGGAAGGTGTTTTCCACCCCGGCCCGCCGGCTGAGGGCCAGCGCGCGCGCGGTCATTTCGTCCAGTGTCGGCGTTCCCATGGGGCGCGGGTGTTGGTTTTGGCGTGACAGCGGGCGAGGGTCAATTCAGGGTTTCCAACCGGGTGGCGGCGGTCTCCCACTCGGGCGCGAGCCGCCCGAGCTGTTCCTGAATCTCGAGCAGCTCCCGGTTGATTTGCGCGGCGTAGCCAGGTTTCTCGTAGGTGGCGGGGATCTCGAGTTCGGCCACGATGCCGGCCTGCCGGGTTTCCAATTCCTGAATTTCGCGCTCGAGCGCGGCGACCCGGTCCTGTTGCGCGCGGCGCTGGCGGGAGCGCTCCTGCCGCTCCTCGGCGGCGGCGCGCCGGGCCTGTTTGCGGGCGGCGCCCGCGCTGCCATTGCCGGCGGCGGCCGCCGGCGCGGCGCCGGCGGTCAAGGCGGCGCGGGCGGAGACCGCCCGGGTTTTATCAAGGTAATATTGATACCCGCCGGGGTAGGTGGTCAGCCGGCCCGCGTTCACATGCGTCACCTGATTGGCCAGGGCGCGGATGAAGTACACGTCGTGGCTGATGAACACGAGCGTGCCGGGGAATTGGTCGAGCGCGAAGCCCAGGGCGTCAATGCTCGACATGTCCAGGTGTGTGGTCGGCTCGTCCATCAGCAGCAGGTTGGGGGGATCCAGCAGCAGCTTCACCAGCGCCAGGCGGCTTTTTTCGCCGCCGCTCAGCACGCTCACCCGCTTGAAGACGTCATCGCCGCGAAAGAGAAACGAACCGAGCAGCGTCCGCACGAACTGCTCGGTGACCCGTTGCGGGGTGTCCAGCGCCTCTTCCAGCACCGTGCGCTCCGGCTGGAGCATCTCGAGCCGGTACTGCGAGTAATAGCCGGCTTTCACATTATGGCCGAGCAGGCGCTCTCCGGCGGCGGGGACCAGAACGCCGGCGAGAATTTTCAGCAGCGTCGATTTGCCCGCGCCATTGGGCCCGACCAGGACGATGCGCTGGCCGCGCTCGGCCTGGAAATCCACGCCGCGGTACACGACGTTTTCGCCGTAGGCATGATGGATGCCGGCCAGCTTCACCACCCGCCGGCCGCTGGGCTGGGGCCGGGGAAACTGGAAGCCGATGGCGGCGTCGGCGGCCGCCGGCCCCTCGATTTTCTCCATCCGCTCGATTTGCTTGAGCTTGCTTTGCGCCTGGGCGGCCTTGGTGTTTTTCGCGCGGAACCGGTTGACGAACTCCATCAGGCGGGCGATTTCGCGCTCTTGGTGCTTGTAGGCGGCCAGGAGCTGCTCCTCGTGCGCCTGGCGCTGTTCGAGATAGCTGTCGTAATCGCCCCGGTAGCGGAGCAGCCGGCTCTGGCGCAGCTCGAGGATGCCGCCGACGATGTGGTTGAGGAACTCGCGGTCGTGGGAAATCACCAGGATCGCGCCGGGATAGCCGCGCAGATAATCCTGAAACCAGAGCAGGGCCTCCAGGTCGAGGTGATTGGTCGGCTCGTCCAGCAGCAGCAAGTCCGGCTCCTGGGTCAGCAGCCGGGCCAGATGCGCCCGCATGACCCAGCCGCCGCTCAGCTCGCGGGCCGGCCGTTCAAAATCGGCCTGGCGGAAACCCAGCCCGGCGAGGATTTGTTTGGCGCGGGCCTCGACCCGGTAACCGCCCAGCTCGTTAAAGCGATCATGGACGTCGTCGTGAATTTCCGCGGCGGCCAACGCCTCGGCGGGATGATCCGCCTCCCAGGCTTTGAGCACCCGCCGCAGCCGCACGTAATCGGGATGCGCGGCCGCGCCCAGCTCGAGGACCGTCTCGTCGCCCACCGGCGCGCTTTCCTGCGGGAGGTAGCCCAGCGACAGGCCGCGCTCGGAGGTGATTTCGCCGGTGTCCGGCGGCTCCTCGCCGAGGAGGATCTTGAAGAGAGTGGTCTTGCCGGCGCCGTTCGGTCCGACCAGCCCGAGGCGGTCGCCGCGATTGACCTGCAGCGTCGCCTCGGCGAACAGCACGCGGTCGCCGTGGCGCTTGGAAATGCCGGAAAAGTTCAGCATCTCAAGATCCGGCGCGATTGGGATAGGGCGGCCGTTTGACCTCCCGTTTTCCGGCTTTTTTCAAAGCGCGCAGCACCTCGGCCACCGCGCGGTCGAGTTGCGGATCCCGGCCTTTGGCCATCAGCGAGGGGTCGTCCACCACCGCGATGTCCGGATCCACCCCGTGCCCCTCGATGATCCATTGGGATCGGCGGTTGTAGATGGCGAAGGTCGGCACGGTGATGCCGCCGCCGTCCACCAGCGAGGGCGCGCCGGTGATGCCGATCAAGCCGCCCCAGGTGCGGGTGCCGATGAGCGGGCCCAGCCCCGCCTGCTTGAAATAATAGGGGAAGCAATCGCCGCCCGAGCCGCTCCAACCGTTGATCAGCATCGCTTTGGGCCCCGAGTGGGCGGTCAGCGGCCAGGGCCAGTCCTTGCCGTCGCGCACGGCCCAATAATTCAACGTTTTGCGGCCGAGCAGCTCGACGAACCGATCGGGAATCTGCCCGCCGCTGTTGAACCGTTCGTCGATGACCAGGCCCTCCTTGTTGAATTGGGCGCGGAATTGGCGGACCAGCTCGGCCTGGCCGTTGCGGGCGGTATCCGGCACGTACACGTAACCCACGCGCCCCTGGCTGGCCCGCTCGACGGCGCGGCGGTTCTTCTCGATCCAGGCCAGATGACGCAGCCGCGCCTCGCTGGCGAGCGTCTTGACCAGCACCTCGCGGGCGCCCTCCAGCGAGGGCCGGTCGTTAATCGTGAGCAACACCGGTTTGTCCGCCAGCCCTTGAAAAGCCGCGGCCGGCTCGAGCTCGGGATCGAGCGCGAGCCCGTTCACGGCCAGCAGGTAATCCCCCTCGCGGACCTCGAGCCCGGATTCCCGCAGCGGCGAGCGGACCTCCGCGTCCCAGTCTCCAGCGGTGAGGATGGTCCGGATTCGATACGCGCCGTTCTCGAAGGCATAGTCCACGCCCAGGTAACCCACTCCGCGCACCAGCTCCGGCTCCAGATCTCCGCCGCTGCGGTAGGTGTGCGAGGAGTTCAGCTCGGCGATGAGTTCGCCGATGACGTAGTTGACGTCCCAACGGGTGACGGCATCCCGCAATAGCGCGGCATAGCGCCCGCGCAGCTCGAGCCAGTCCACCCCGTGGAGGTTCGGATCGTAAAAGTAGTCGCGCTGGAGCCGCCAGGCCTCGGTGAACAACTGCCGCCACTCGGCGGCCGGATCGATGACGGTCTCCAACGACGCGAGGGGCAGCTTCTTCTCGAATTTCTGTCCCTCCTTGGGTTCAATGAGGGCATACTCGCCCTTGCGCCGGACCAAAATTTTCTCGCCCCTGGCCGCGAGCGTGGCGCTATCGACATCGTCCAGCACGGTTTTGCTCTCGCGCTTCTCCAAATCGTAGTACAGAAGCGCGCTCCGCTCGTCGGCGGCGCCGGCGCGCGGGAGCTTGCGGAAAAGCAGTTTGCCCGGGACCGCGGCCAGGTCGCCAAAGTAGCCGCTCTTGAGCGGCAGCACCACCGCCCGCGCCTCGAAGCCGGCGAGATCAATTTTCACTGGTTGAGGATCTTTCCCGTCTTTCGGCGCCTCTTTGCCCTCGGGCTTTTTGTCCTTCGCGTCCGCCGCGGCCCCGGCGGTTTCGTTCTCCGGCTCCGCTTTTTTCTCGGCCAGTTGCGGCTCGTCACGTTTGCGCTCGGGATCTTCCGATTTTTTCTTTTCGGCCTTGGGTTTGTCCTTTTCGCCCTCGTCATCGTTGCGGGCGGCCAGCGGCGAGGGAACCTCCTTGCGCAGGGGAACCGCCATCAATTGATAGGTGTTCGGGTACACCCAGGTGGCGTCCAGATCGCTGTACACCGGCGTGAAATCCCGGCCCGAGCGGTAGAACAGGTATTTCCCGCCGGGATCAAAAACCGGTGAATCGTCGTCGTAATAGCCGCTGGTGACGGTGTGGAGCGCGGCCTCTCGCGTGTCGTAAAGGGCGATGGCGGTATGCTGGTTTTCGAGATCTCGCGGGAAGGCCAGCCAGCGGCTGTCCCGAGACCATGAGAACCTCAAATTCTCCAGGCTGTTGTTGTACATCCAGAGTTGGCGCGCGATTTCCCGGGTTTCCCGCTTCTCCAAATCGTGCAGCCGCACCGTCATGCTCTGGTCCACAAACACCAGCTTTTTGCTGTCCGGCGACCAGCCGGGCCGGTAGCGGTAGCCGGGGCCGAGTTTCGTGAGGGTCTCCTCTCCGCCGGAGCCGTCGGCGGGGCGCGTGGTCAATTCGTATTCGCCGGTGCGATCCGAAAAATAGGCCAGGGTCTTGCCGTCGGGCGACCAGGCCGGGTAACGCTCGGCCACCCCCGAGCTGCGGGTCAGGTTGCGCACGATGCCGTGCTCGGCCGGCACGGTGAAAATCTCGCCGCGCGCCTCGAACACCGCCCGCCGGGCCGAGGGCGAGATGTCCGCATTGCGGGCCGCCCGCGTCACGTTCTCGAGCCGCGGCTTGAGCGTGGCCCGGTCGGTCACCACCTCGATCCGCACCTCGGCGTATTTCTCGGTGGCCAGATCGAGCAGATACAGCCGGCCGGCGTTCTCGAACACGATGTCCGACGGCCCGATGCTCGGGAAATGCACGTCAAATTCCTCGAAGGCGGTCACCGGCCGGAACTTCTCCTTCTTCGTGTCAAAGGCCCACAGGTTCGCCCGTTTGTGCTGGTCGCGATCGGACAGGAAATACAGGGTTGAGCCGTGCCACATCGGCTGGGAGTTGCCGGCCGCGTTCCCGGTCAGGTCGCGGGCCTCGAAGGTATCGAGCTGGAACAGCCAGATGGCGGGGTTCATGCCGCCGCGGTACCGTTTCCAGGTGCGGAAATCGACCGAGATCGGCACGTAGGCCAGCGTTTTGCCGTCCGGCGAAATCGAGCCGAACTCGCCGTAGGGCAGCGGCAGTTTCTCGGGCAACCCGCCGGCGAGGGGAATGCGGTAGAGTTGGTTGAAGCGATCCTTCTCGCTGGCGCGCGTGCTGGCAAACAGGATCGCCTGGCCATCCGGATACCACTCGATCATCCGGTCGGGCGCGCCGTGAAAGGTCAGCCGCCGCGGCAGGCCGCCGGTGGCGGGCATCACGTAGATGTCGGTGTTCCCGTCGTAATTGCCGCTGAAGGCGATTTGCGAGCCATCGGGCGAAAACCGGGGAAAGGTTTCCTCCCCGCGCGGCGAGCTCAGCCGCATGGCCGTGCCGCCTTGTTTGGGAGCCACCCAGATATCGCCGGCATACACAAACGCGATCCGGGTCGCCGACACCGCCGGAAATCGCAACATGCGGGCATCCACGCCGGCTGGATCCTGCGCCAGCGCCGGGAAACCCATGCCGGCGCCAAATCCGACCGTGAAAAGCGCCCCAACGAATAAAGCCCGAATGTTCATAATCAGATCAACCGCCACGTTGAGCATAACAAAACTCCACCCCGGGAAAAGCTCTGGTTGAATCGCGGCGGCAATTTGCGAACGCCGGAGCGGCGCGTGGAGCCAGCGGGTGCGGCCCGGGCCGGCTCCCCCCCAATCGCGGCCAGCGGCCATCGGGATTTCCCATGGCGCCCCGGCGCCGGTATAATCCTTGTGCATGGCCGTGACCGGACGAGTCATTCTCCATATCGACATGGACGCTTTTTATGCGTCCATCGAGCAGCGGGATCGTCCCGAATTGCGGGGCCGCCCGGTGATTGTCGGCGCGGCGCCGGGCCATCGGGGAGTGGTCTGCGCCGCCAGCTATGAGGCGCGCCGCTTCGGCGTCCGCTCAGCCATGCCCAGCACGACCGCCGCCCGGCTCTGCCCGGAGGGTGTGTTTGTCTGGCCGCGGATGGAACTCTACCGGGCGCAGTCAGCGCGGATCATGAAGATTCTGGCTGCGGGCGGCGGGGTGCTCGAACCCACCTCGATCGACGAGGCTTATCTCGAGCTGCCGCCCGAAGCCCCCGGGCCGGAGGAGGAGGCGGGCGGGGACCTGGCGGCGCGGGACGCGCGGCTGCAGGCCGCGGTGCCGGTGGCGCGGACGCTGAAGGCCCAGATTCGAGCCGAGACCGGGCTGACCGCCACCATCGGCATCGCCGCCAACAAGCTGCTGGCCAAACTGGCCAGTGATTTCCGCAAGCCGGACGGGCTGACGCTGATTCCCGAGCGGGATAAGGCCGTCTTCCTGCGCCCGTTGCCGGTGCGCGCGCTCCACGGCGTGGGCCGGGTGACCGAGGAGGTGTTGAACCGCGCCGGCATCGAGACGATTGGCGACTTGCAGGAGTACGCCGGCGACCTGCGCGCGCTGGTGGGCTCGTTTGGCCCGGTCCTGCGCCGTCATGCCTTTGGCGAGGACGACCGGCCCCTGGACCAGGAGGAAACGATCAAGAGCATCAGCAGCGAGGAGACTTTCGAGCGCGACACCGCCGACCGGAGAATTCTGCGGGGATCGCTCTGGCGCCAGGCGGGGGACCTGGCGCGGCAACTCGAGCGGCGGCGCCTGGCCGCCTACACGGTGCAGGTCAAGCTGCGCTACGGCGATTTCACCACGCTGACCCGCCAGCTCACGCTGGAAGATCCGATCACCGAGCCGGCGCGGGTGTACCGGCTCGCGTGTTTCCTGCTCGGCCGGGAAAAGCTAGTGACCCGCCCCCTGCGCCTCCTCGGCCTGGGAGTCACGAACCTGGATGCTCCCGCCGCGCGCCAGTTGCTGCTCTGGCCCGAGGCGCGTTGAGCGGAGGGGATCGGCCAGCTCGATTGCTTCGCCCATCGCGGGCAGCAGCGGCTTGAGCCCGTGCCGCAGCTCGAGCTCCCGCGCCAGCGCGCGCCGCTGCGGATCCTCGCCATGGGTCAGGACCACGCGGGGGCGGGCCGCGGCGAGGGCGTCAAACCACGCCAGCAGATCGGTTTGCCCGGCGTGGGCGCTGAATCCGCCGAGGGTGTGGATTTGGGCCTTGACCGCGATGGTCTCGCCGAAAATTTTCACTTTTTTCACCCTCTCCACCAGCAGCCGGCCGAGCGAATCCGCCGCCTGGTAGCCGACGATGATCACATGGGTCTCGGGCTTCCAGAGGTGATTTTTCAGGTGATGGAGAATGCGCCCGGCGTTGCACATGCCGGCTCCGGCCATGATCAGCGCCGCTCCCGGCTGGGAGTTGATGGTCTTCGACTCATCCGCCGTCACGGTGGTGCGCATGGTGCGCAGATCGCGCTCCACCGAGCCCTCGCGGAGGTAGCCGTTCATCTCGTCGTCAAACAGCTCCGGGTGGCGCGCGTAGATTTTCCATGCCTCGGCGGCCATCGGGCTGTCCAGGAACACGGGGAACGGCTCGATTTTGCCGGTGCGAAACATCCAGCTCAACAGCATGGTCAACACCTGCGCCCGGCCCACCGCGAAGGTGGGCACCAGGATTTTGCCGCCCCGCCGCACCGCGGTTTGGACAATCTCGACGAATTGCTGGACCGTGGCTCGAAAGGGCTGGTGATCGCGGTCGCCGTAGGTGGATTCGAGGAAGACGAGGTCGGCCTGGTGGAAGGGCTCGTAATCCTTGAGGATGGGCGCGCCCTTCGGGCCGAGGTCGCCCGAGAACACGATGCGCCGGGTGGCGCCGTTGAGCGCGACCTCGAGCCGGATGCTGGCGGAGCCGAGCATGTGGCCCGCCTCGCTCCAGATCGCCTCCACGCCGGGGGCGACCCGCACCGCCTGGCGATAGGGGCAGGGCTGGAGCAGGGGGATGGTGTCCGCCACATCCTGCGGGGTGTATAATGGCAACTGCGGCGGTTCGCCGGCGCGCTGCCGTTTCCGGTTGTGCCGCTCGAGATCCTGCGCCTGGACTTTGGCGGAGTCGTGCAGGATCAGCGCCGCCATTTCCGTGGTCGCCTGGGTGGCGAAAATCCGGCCGCCATACCCCCGCTTCAGCAGGAGCGGCAACCGCCCGGTGTGGTCCAGATGCCCGTGGGTCAGGAGCACCGCGTCCAGGGAGGAAAAGTCCACCCCGCCGGACGCCCGATTCAACGTGTCGGCGCGTTTGCCGCCGTGAAACATCCCGTAATCGACCAGCACGCGAGCCTGCCCCGTTTCCACGAGATAAGCCGAGCCGGTCACCTCGCCCCCGGCGGCTCCGAGAGGAGTGATTCTCATGAGGCGAGCGCGGCGGCGGCCGCGGCGAGGCTGCCGGTGTCCGCGACGTTAAGCACCCGTGCGTTGGGATCGATGCGTTTCATAAAGCCGGTCAGGGCTGTGCCGGGGCCCAGCTCAATAAACCGGGTGAAGCCGCGGGCCAGCAGACCCCGCATGGAATCCTCCCAGCGCACCGGAGCGGTGACCTGTTCGAGGAGCCGGGCGCGGATGGCGCCGGGGCCGGCGTGCGGTTCGGCAGTGACGTTGGCAATCACCGGGATCGCCGGCGGATCGAGCGGCACTCGTTCCAGCGCCGATTCGAGTTTCGCCTGGGCGCTCACCATCAACGGCGAGTGGTAGGCCCCCGCCACGGTCAGCGGCAGCGCCCGGCGCGCGCCTTTGGCCCTGGCCAGCTCGCAAGCCCGCGCGATCCGCTCCGCCGGCCCGGAGATGACCAGTTGCCCCGGGCAGTTCAAATTCGCCAGCGCCACGCCCGCCTCGTCGCAGGCCTCGCGGGTGCGCGCCTCATCCAGGCCGATGATGGCGGCCATCCCGCCCCGGGTGGCCTCGCAGGCCTCCTGCATGAATTGCCCGCGCTGGCGCACCAGCCGCAGGCCATCCTCGAAGCGAAACACGCCGGCAGCGGTCAAGGCGGTAAACTCGCCCAGCGACAGCCCGGCGGCGGCCTCGTACCGGAGTTGCGAGACTTTGGCTTTGAGCAGCTCGAACGCCACCCAGCTCACTAGAAAAATCCCCGGCTGCGCGTGTTCGGTCCTGGTCAACTCCGGCTCGGGACCCTCAAAACAGATGCTTTGCAAATCGTATCCCAGCACCGCGTTGGCGCGTTCAAACCAGGCCCGCGCTTCCGGGAACGCAGCCGCCAGATCCTTCCCCATCCCAACCACCTGCGCACCTTGACCCGCGAACATCAGTGCCGTCTTGCTCATGCTGCCGGGACTAAACACGAAATGAGCGGCGCCAGCAATTTCATTTTAACTTACGTTGAGGTCCCGCCCGCTGGAGATGGGGCAAGCCACGCGCGCCTCGCCCCGGACGCAGCCTGAAGGCTGCGACTACATGGGGACTCCCGATCAGACACTCCGGATGTAGCCGCAGCCTTTAGGCTGCG
>JBDHQH010000134.1:0-10183 GCA_039806935.1 Verrucomicrobiota bacterium | reverse complement strand
CCATGTAGTCGCAGCCTTCAGGCTGTGTCGGCGTCCGGGCCAGACAGGGAGCGCAGCCTAAAGGCTGCGGCTACATCCGGAGTGCCTGATCGGGAATCCCCCTGTAGTCGCAGCCTTTAGGCTGCGTCGGGCGTCCGGGCCGGGCGGGGAGCGCAGCCTGAAGGCTGCGGCTACATTCGGAGTGTCTGATCGGGAGTTCATTTCATCACGTCCTTTCCCGCTTTCGCCGCCCATGAAATTGAGGAATCTTCCGGTTATGCGGTGGGCGAGTTTGATGGTTGGCCGAGTGGTGGCGTTGTGGCTTCTGCCTGGATTGGCGTTCGCGGGGGAGGCTCCGCAACCCCCGCCTTTTTCCGTGTCCCCCGAGCAGGCGGCCGCCGGATTCGAGCTCGCGCCGGGTTTCCAATTGGCATTGGTGGCCGGCGAACCCGCGGTGCTTTCGCCGGTGGCGATGGCGTTTGATGAAAGCGGACGATTATTTGTCGTCGAATCCCCCCGCGCAGCCTCGGGACAGGGCGTCCAGCCCGTCGGCCGGGTGCGGTTGTTAACGGATCTGGACGGCGAGGGGGTTTACCGCGGCAGCTCGATTTTTGCGGATGGCTTGACCGCGCCTTCGGCGATCGCGTGTTACGACGGCGGGGTGTTCGTCGCCACGGCGCGCGAGGTGTTGTTTTTCAAGGATACGCGGGGGAAGGGAACGGCGGATTTGCGGAGAACGGTGATCACCGGTTTCTCGGGCGCCAACGCCGCCGGGGGCCCGGCGCTGATCCGCGATTTGCAATGGGGACTGGACAACCGCTTCCACGCGGCGTCCGGGGGCGATGACGGCAGTGTCCATTCCCCCGCCGGGGGGAACTCCGCGGAGCAATCTCTGTACGGGGCCGATTTTTCCTTCGACCCGCGCACCGGCGAGTTCAGGCTCGAGAACGGCGCCGGCGCGGCGGCAGCGCAGACCTTGGATAATTTCGGGCGGCGATTTGTCTCCAGCCCCGATCATCCGTTGCGGGTGGAAATGTACGGCTTGCGCTATCTGCTGCGAAACCCGTTTTTTGTGGCCGCACCAGCCTGGCGCGAGTTGCTGGCGCCCGCCACACGGATTTATCCCGCGGCGAACTTCGCCGGGACGGCGCAATGGATCGCGCCGAGCGCCTGCGCGATTTATCGCGGGAGCGCCTACCCCACAAATTTCGCGGGCGACCTCTTTATCGCCGACACCGCGGCGCGGGTAGTGCATCGCGCCGTGCTGCGGAGCAATGCGCTGACGTGGGTGGCGCGGCCGGCTCCGACGGAGGCCAAAAGCGAATTTCTGCGCGGCACCGATCCCGCATTCCGCCCCAGCCAGCTCGTGAACGGCCCCGACGGTTGCCTGTATCTGGCCGATGCGCGCCTGTCGCCGGGCGAGGGGCGCATTTACCGGATTCAACCGAAAGGCTTTCGCGCCGGGAACCCCGTCACTTTAGGAAAGGCGGACACCCGCGAACTGGCGGCGGCGCTGGTCTCGGCCAATGGCTGGTACGGCGACACCGCGGCGCGACTGCTCTTTGAGCGGCAGGACCGGGCCGCGGCTCCGCTGCTGGGGAAAATGGCCGAACGCGCCGCCAGTCCGGTGGCGCGCGCGCGGGCGCTGCGCGCGCTGGACGGCCTCGGCGCGCTGGGGACGGAGCACATCACACGAGGCTTGAGGGATGCGGATTGGGCGGTGCGCGTTCAAGCGGCGGAGCTGGCGGAATCCCTGCTCGAGAAGGGAGCGGCGTCCGAGGCGTTGCTGGGAGGGATGGAGGCGCTGGCGGACGATCTGGCGGAGCCAGTGCGCTATCAACTGACCCTCACGCTCGGCGAAGTCCGCGCGCCAGGCAAACCGGCCCTGCTGGCGCGCGCGCTCGAGCGGGATTTTCAAAACGACTGGATGCGCTCGGCGGCGCTTTCCTCGTCGGAATTTGGCGCCGCGCCGTTTTGCGCTTTGCTGGCGCGAAGCCGCGTGGGTCTGGCGCCGGAGGGCGGGGCGTTTCTGGCCAATCTGGCTGGCAGCGTCGGCGAGAAAGGCCGGCTTGAGGAGGTGGCGGGCTTCATTCAACTGCTGGCGGGGGAATCGTTGAAGCCGGAATTGCGGCTGGAACTGGCCGCTGCCCTGGGAGAGGGCTTGCGGCGAACTGCGAGCAGCCTGGGGTTGGTTGATCCGCAGCGGAGCTTGCAGCCGGTCTATGTCCTGGCGATCAAAGCAGCGCTCGATGACGCCTCACCGCTGGCGCGCCGGATTGAGGCGCTGCGGATCATCGCCGCGGCCCCGCTGCCTTTTGAGGAGGTGGGTGACTGGCTCTTGCTCCTCTGCAACCCGCGCTCGCCCGAGCCGTTGCAAGCCGCGGCGGTCGAGACCTTGTCGGCGCTCGCCGATCCCCGCGCGCTGCCGGCGGTGCTGGAGCGCTGGCCGGCGCTGGCCCCTGGAGCCAGGCGCGCGGGGACGACCGCCTTCGCGACGAAAACGGAGTTTTTGCCGGGGGTTTTGGCCGCCCTGGCCGCGCGGCGAATCGCGCCCGCCGAGTTTGCGCCCGAGGTGGTGAACTGGCTGCGAACCAGCGGCCAGGAAACCGTCCGAAGCCGGGCGCTGGCGGCGTTTGGCGAACTGCGGATCGAGCCGCCGGAGGCGCTCCAGCGGGCGGAAGCCGCGCTCAAGCTCAACGGGATCGCCGCGCGAGGCCGCGTTATTTACGAGGCGCGCTGCGCCCGTTGCCACGAGCCCGGCTTCATGCATCTGCGCCTGGGACCAATCGTCCGCGGCGCGCGGTTGAGCAAAAACGAGGTGCTGAGCGCGATCCTCGAACCCAACGCCACGATAGATCCGAGCCGGTCCACACGCATTCTTGAGAGCAAAACGGGAGAATTCATCATCGGCGTTGGTCTGGGGGAAAACCCGGCGGCGCTCACGCTCGGCCGCGCCGACGGCAGCGTGGTGGTCTGGCCGCGGTTGAACGCGCGGGAGGTCAAAGCGCCAGCCTGGTCGATGATGCCCGAGGGTCTCGAGCGGCAGCTCTCGCCGCAAAGCCTGGCGGATTTGCTCGAATACGTGACCGCGCCGCCTTGACCGCCGAGGAGGCGGGACGTCGGTTTGTCGAAACGTCCTCCTTCATCGGCCGGCGGACGACGGGATGGATGCCGGTTCGATGCGATGTTCCTCAATGTCTTCATAGGTGCTTGACCTTTCTTGCGGCGTCGTTACCCTGCGGTGTCGATCAGTCCCTCACATGGGATCTATCACTGAACAAATCGCGGTGAAGGAACGCTGGGGTCGCCAGGATGCGGCCCGGCAGGGCGATCTTCACAATCGTCTTTATGCGAAATGTCGCGCAACCGTCTGTTCCACCTCCTGGCGGGCCGTTAACTGATCCGTTTTCCGCAATCCCCGCCCTGCCGCGGCAGGAGATTTGGCTTGAAGCGGGCCAGGCGGTACTGGACGAGCACGCCAACGTGATCGAGATCAACGAAGCACTGGCGGCCTGGCTGGGAGAAGCGCCGGCGAGCTTGAACGGCGCGCCGCTGCCGTTGTTGCTGGCGAGCCGTTGCGGGGAATGGGAGTCCGCCTGGACGGCTCTCGAGTCGCGGGAGGAGACTTTTGCGGAGGCGGAGTGGACTCTGCTGGGGAAGAAGGGCGCCGAGCCGCAATGGTTCAAAGCGGCGCTTACCCGTCACCCGGGCGGCAAAGTTTTCAGGCTGGATTCGAGTCTGCCGCCGATTCAGCGATTGACCGAGCATGGTGGGGAGCATTGTTTTCAGGATAATCCGGCGGCGCGCGCCACCTTTTTCAAACTGCTGCGAGCATCCGAGCAACTCCAGCAACTGCTGGCCCGCTGGCCGGGAGTGGTGTTCACCCAACGCCCCGATGGCCGCATCTACTCGGCCAGTCCGCGCATCGAAGAATTGACCGGTGTGCCGGTGAGCGTTTGGGAGCGCGATCCGGGGGCGCTTTGGCGGGTGATCCACGAGGCGGATGCGGCGCCCTTCCGGCACCATTTCCAGGCGGCCTCGAAGACTCCGCAAGGATTGACTTGCGACGTGCGCATCCGAAACGCGCGCACCGGCCGGGTCTATTACATCCACGAGCATCGCCGGGCGGTTTTCACCAATACGGGGTTGCTGCTGGGCTATGAAGGTTTCTGGCAGGATGTGACCCAGCAGACGATGGTCGAGAAGCGGCTGCAGGCGGCGGCCTGGAAGGAGACCCTCTCGGCGCTGACGATGGGTCTGGCGCATGATTTTCGGAATGTGCTTACGGGCGTGATTTCGATGTCGGAGGTGATTCTGGCGCAGGTGAAGACCGCGCATCCCTTCAGCGAGAGCCTCAAGCTGATTCGCTCGAATTGCTGGGAGGCCACGCATTCCCTCCAGCGCCTGCTGCAACTGTACCATGGCCAGAGCGGCGAGGCGCAATACGCGGATGTGAACGAACTGGTGCGCGAGCTGCGCGAGCACTGCGGCCAGTTGCTTTCGCGCAAGATCGAGATCGAGATGGATCTGGTGCCCTGGCAACTGCCGGCCTACCTGGACACTTTTGAATTCCGCCAGGCCTTTTTCAATCTGGCGATCAACGCCCGGGACGCCATGCCGCACGGCGGCAAATTATTGATTCGGACCTCGCGGCACACGCGGGTTCCGGACCTGGGCTTTTCGCGGGGCCAGCCGCCGCGGGGTCCGGCCTTGTGTGTGAGCGTGCGGGACGCCGGGACGGGCATCGCCCCCGAGGTGCTGCCGCGTATTTTCGATCCGTTCTTCACTACCAAAGGCGTGGAACAGGGCACCGGCCTGGGCTTGCATAACGTGATGCGGTTTGTGGAGAAGCATCGCGGGGCGATCTCCGTCGAAACCGCTCCGGGGGCGGGCGCCGCCTTCCACCTCTGGCTGCCCGAGGCCAATTTTGACGAGGATGCGCCCGCCCTCGAGCGGACGCCGGTCTCGGTGCTGTTGTTTGGCCCGGCGGGCGCGACGCGGGCGAGCATCGCCAAATTGATGGAGCGCCAGGGATTCCAAGTAATTAAAGTCGCCAAACTTAAGGATGCCTGGCGGGAACTCAAGACGGCTTCGCCCCCCTTTGATGCGGTGCTGATGCAGACCGATGCTAAATGCCCGGCCTTTTTTGCCGATATAAGGAAAGAAAGGTTGCCGGTGAAAACCATTTTGCAAGTCGTCGCGTGTCACCAGGACGAGGTCGAGACCTCGTTTTTGGCCAGCGCGGATCTGGTGCTGTCGCTCGAGACGGATGTGACCCGGATTCCCGCGCAAATTCGCGCTTTGCTGCCGGTACACGGCGGCGGATGAGCGCGGCTCCCGCTCCAGACCTTCACCCACCGGAGGCCGCCGCACCGGCGGAGGCCTCGGCGTCGGCCGTGCTGGTAGTCGATGACGAGGAGTTGCTTCTCGCCAGCCTGGGCGGTCTGCTCGGGGCCAACGGTTACCGGGTGGTGCTGGAGAGCGATCCGCGCCGGGCGCTCGAGCGGCTGCGCGAAGAGACCTTCGCGGTGGTGCTCAGTGATCAGCGAATGCCCGGCTTGAGCGGCCTCGAGTTTCTGGCGCTTGCCCGGGAGATTCAGCCCCACGCCACCCGCATCCTGATCACCGGCGTGCTGAACCTCGATACCGCCATCGCCGCCATCAATGAGGGGGAGATTTACCGGTTGCTGGTGAAGCCCTGGCTGACGGAGGAGCTGCTGATGAGCACCCGCAACGCGGCCGAGCGGCACCGTCTGCACAGACAAAACGAAGCGTTGCGCCGCCAGGCCGAGCGGGCAGGGGGCGAGCTGCGGGAACAACTGCGGCTCGAGCGCGAGCGACGGCTGGCCGCGCAGGCCGTCGGCCAGCCGGCCCGGCGGGACTTTGACGCCGCCCTCGAGGTGAGCGTGGCCGGGCTGGAATGCTACCTGCCGCGTCTCGGGCGGCAATCCCGCCGCGCGCGCCGGTTGTGCGCCGGGATGGCCGAAGTTCTGGCCCTGGCGGCCCTCGAGCGCCAAATCCTCGAGGCGGCCGCCCGCCTGCATGATATCGGCCTGCTGGTGTTCCCGCGCATGGTCATTCAACAATGGTGGACGCCCGGCGCCCTCCTGCCGCCGCGGGACTTTGACGCCCTCCGCAATCATCCGGTACTCGGACAGGAAATGGCCCGGTTCCATCCTCCGCTGGACGAGATTGGCCGTTTGATCCGCTGGCACCATGAACGGTGGGACGGCGACGGCTGGCCGGATGGGCTGGCCGGGGCGGAGATCCCCTGGCTGGCGCGGCTGTTGGCAGTGGCCGCGGCCGCGGCCGAGGAAGGTCTGGAAGCCGTCGAATTAATCCAGCGGGGAGCGGGCACGGCCTTTGATCCCGAAGCGGCGCGGATCTGCCTGGCGGCGCTGGCGGAATTGGGAAAGGAACCGGAGCTTCAGGCAGGCGGGACCGCCACAGAGCGGCGGATCGGAGCCCCGGCTCCTCCAGGCGCCTCGCCGCAGGAATTCGAAAATCGTTACCGTCATCCGGTCCTCGAGCCAATGCGATTCGCCGACTACGGCTGACACGCCATGCCACCCGCCACCGCCATCCTCCAGATTTTCCGGCGATTGATCGATCAATCCCGCGACGCCATCTTCGTGGTGGAGGCGGCGACCTCGAAAATCCTGGATGTGAACGAACAGTCCTGCCGCTCCCTGGGGTACACCCGGGACGAACTGCTGGAGCTGCGCATGCCCGCCATCGAGGAGGTGTACGACGCTTTTGGCTGGGACGAGCAGGTGGCCGCGGCCCGGCGGGGCGAGCTGGATTTGATCGAGACGGGCCAGCGCCGCAAAACCGGCGAGGTCTTTCCCGTCGAAGTCAGTCTCGGTCTGGCCAGGGTGGACGAGAGCGAGTACGTGGTCGCCACCGTGCGGGACATCACGGAGAAAAAGCAACTCGAGGCGAAATATCTGCGGGCGCAGCGATTGGAAAGCATCGGGCGGCTGGCGGGCGGAATCGCGCACGACCTGAACAACGTGCTGACCCCGGTGCTGCTGGCCACGGAGCTTTTGCGCGGCAAGGTGGACGACGCCGAGAGCCGGGAATTCCTGGGCTTCATCGAGAGCGGCGCCCGGCGCGGGGCGGGCATGGTGAAGCAAATCCTGACGTTTGCCCGCGGCGCGAAAGGCGAGCGCGCGCCGGTGCGGCTCCCGGATTTGATCCAGGAATTGCTCGCGCTGGGGCGCGAGGCTTTCCCGCGCTCGGTCCAGATCAAGGCCAGCGTGGATCCGGATCTCTGGCTGGTCACCGGCGACGCCACCCAATTGCACCAGGTGCTCATGAATCTATGTGTGAACGCCTGCGACGCCATGCCGCGGGGCGGGGTGCTCGAGGTGCGCGCCGAGAACCGCTGGGTGGATCACCCCCGGCCGCATGCCCAGACCGCCTGCGCCCCCGGGCCCTATGCGCTGGTGAGCATCACCGACAACGGCACCGGCATTCCCCAGGCGCTGCAAGACAAGATTTTCGAGCCGTTCTTCACCACCAAAGGCCCGGGCAAAGGCACCGGCCTCGGCCTGGCCACCGCGCTGGGCATCGTGGAAAACCACGACGGTTTCATTTCCCTCGACAGCCGGCCCGGACGCACCTGTTTCGAGGTGTTTTTATCCGCCCAGGGCCACGCCCCCGCCGACGCCCCGCGCGCGGCCCGGCGCCCGCCGCGCCCGGCCGCGGCGCGCACCATTCTGCTGGTCGAAGACGAGCAGGCGGTCCGGTTTGTGACCGAGGCGGTCCTGCGCCAGCACAATTACGGCGTGCTGCCGGCCCGGGATGGCGTCGAGGCGGTCGAGGTATTCTCGAAAAACCGGCTGGCGATCGACGCCGCCGTGGTCGATATGGCCATGCCCGGCATGGACGGTCCGGCGGCGATCCAGGCGATCTCGCGGCTTTGCCCGGAGGTGAAAATCCTCGCGGTCAGCGGTTTCATGGATGCCGGGACCCTGGCCGCCCGCACCGGGCGCTCGGACATCCGGATGTTGAGCAAACCCTACTCCTCCGAGGAGCTGCTGCGGGAGGTGGGCGAACTGCTCGAGCCCGCGCGCGCGTCCTGAACCCGGGTAAAATCCATTTGCCCCGCCGGCCCGGTTTCACTAA
Organism: Verrucomicrobiota bacterium; assembly: GCA_039806935.1. Classification (GTDB taxonomy): domain Bacteria; phylum Verrucomicrobiota; class Verrucomicrobiia; order Limisphaerales; family UBA8199; genus JBDHQH01. The sequence goes on along the minus strand of JBDHQH010000134.1, from coordinate 2,074 downwards.
TGATAGGGGCGCCTTCCGCGGAACGCGGGGGCAGCAAAACATGTCATTACTTGCGGGAAAATCTGGCGTGGTGTTTGGCGTGGCCAACCGGCGCTCCATCGCCTGGGCGATTGCCCAGGCCTGGCGGCAGGCGGGGGCCACTCTGGCCTTCACCTATCAAGGCGAGCGGCTCAAGGACAACGTCGAGGAACTCGCCTCGACCTTCGGCGCGGACACGCTGATTTTGCCCTGCGACGTCACCCGGGACGAGCAGATCGCCCAGGTCTTCGAGGCGGTGGGGCAACGTTTCGGCCGGCTGGATCTGCTGCTGCATTCGGTCGCCTTCGCCCCGCGCGAGGCCCTCGAGGGCCGTTTCGTGCAGACCAGCCGCGAGGCTTTCGGGGTGGCGCACGAGGTGAGCGCTTATTCGCTGGTCGCGCTGGCCCGCGCGGCCGCTCCGCTCATGACCGCGGGCGGCAGCATTCTGGCCATGAGCTATTACGGCGCGGAAAAGGTCGTCCCCCATTACAACATCATGGGCGTGGCCAAAGCCTCCCTCGAGGCCAGCACCCGCTACCTGGCGTACGATCTGGGGCCGCAAAAGATCCGGGTCAACTGCGTCAGCGCCGGGCCGGTAAACACCCTGGCGGCGCGGGGCGTTTCCAATTTCAATCTCATGCTCAAACATTATGAGGAACGCGCGCCCCTGCATCGCAATGTATTGCCCGAGGAGTTGGGCGCCACCGGCCTGTTCCTCGCCAGCGACGGCGCCGCGGCCATCACCGGGCAGGTGATTTACGTCGATTGCGGTTATCAAATCATGGGGATGTAGAAATATTTTTGAATGGAATCGAGGGTGGCGGCGTCCAACCTTCAGCAAGCAGAGGATCTTTGAAAGCGTGGACCGCTAATTGGAAAGTAAAGCGGGATTAATACTTTACGAGGACAGTTGACAGCCATGAAATTCTGTGGTTAACTGAGCTTCGTAGTACGCCTTTAGAATTTAAAAGTCGGGCAGTTGAAAATTGTTCTTTGTCAGCCCGAAAGTTGATTTCGACCGTGGCTATGGTACAGGCTGCTGGTCGATGTTCTGCGTAATCCTACGTTTGTACTTAATTCGAAAATTCCCCGGGCTCTTCGGTCACCCCCTGACTGACTAGCCCGGTTTTTTTATGTCCAATCCTTACTACCAGCCGGGGCGCGAGCGGGCGGCCAGGGTGCAGGCGCTCTTCGCGCGCATCGCCCGCCGCTACGACTTGATCAACGATCTGCAGAGTTTTGGGCTGCACCGGTTTTGGAAGCGGCGCGTCCTGAGGCTGGCGCGGATCGCCCCTGGCCTGCGAGCACTGGATGTGTGCTGCGGCACCGGGGATCTGGCGCTTGGGCTGGCCGCTCGCGGCGCTGCGGTAGTAGGGGCGGATTTCAGCGGGCCGATGCTGGAGGTGGCGCGGCGGCGCGGCGCTTCGCCGGCGCGGGGAGCTATTTGGTGGTTGCGCGCCGACGCCCTCCGCCTGCCACTGCCGGACGCGAGTTTCGATGTGGTGACTGTGGGCTACGGGCTGCGCAACCTTTCGAGCTGGGAGGCTGGACTGCGGGAAATGCTGCGCGTTCTGCGTCCCGGCGGGCGGCTGCTGGTGCTGGATTTTGGCAAGCCGGGCAACTCGCTCTGGCGCGGGCTCTATTTCGCGTATCTCCGCGTGTTCGTGCCGCTGCTCGGGCTAACGGTCTGCGGCAGCGCCGGCGCTTACGCCTACATCCTCGAATCGCTCGTTCATTATCCCGCGCAAGCAGGTCTCGACCGGGTGATGCGCGAGCTCGGGCTCACCGACCCGCGGGTGATCGAGTTTCTGGGCGGCATCATGAGCATTAATGTAGCGGAGAAGCCGGGCCGGGCACCCGCCGCGCGGTAGGCAGGTTGCGCCGAAACGTCCTCGTATGGGCTACACCGGGCTACACCAGGCGCAGGCTGCGCTCCCCGCCTCGCCCGGACGCCGAACGCAGCCTGAAGGCTGCGGCTACATGGGGACTCCCGATTGGGCGCTCCGGATGTAGCCGCAGCCTTTAGGCTGCGCTCCCCGTATGGCCCGGACGCCGA
>JBDHQH010000133.1:0-10219 GCA_039806935.1 Verrucomicrobiota bacterium | reverse complement strand
CTGGTCAGGCATCTTTGTGCTTGAGCCGGATTTCCTGGATGTCGGAGAAGGGGATCAGCATTTCGGTATGCGCGTGGCCCTGGTGGACCTCGATGTGCAAGTCATTGGCGGCAATCCGGCTGATTCGTTGGGCCACAAACTCGCCCTTGGCGGTCTTGAAACTCAGAATCATGTCGCGATCGGCGTCCCGGCGCACGGCACTAAAAAAGTTCACAAACTTGGTTTCGATGAAGCGGCGGTTAAACGTGAACTGCCCGCGCTGGAAAATTTGCGGTTTGGGCAGGGTCGGTTTGGCGGGTTCGGTGTGGGCGAGGTGCAGGGCGGAGGGATGCGCGGCGCCCTCGGCCAGCATGGGGTTGACGGTATCCGCGGTAGCGGCTCCGACAGCGGGGTCGAGGGCCGGGGCGGTCTCGCTGGGGGCGTCAGCGGGAGTTTCGGCGGTTCGGAGTTTCGTCGGCATCGAGATAAAAATGATGGGCGAGAGCAGGCCGAGGAAGGGGATGGCCGCCAGGCCGGCCACGAGAGCGGGAGGTTGAGCGCGGAAAATCGCGACCTCGTACCCGGCGTAAATCCCCGCGCCGTAAATGGCCAACAACATAAAAATGCCCGGGCCGGAGCCAAACAAGGCGCCCAGCAGAGATTGTTTGGCCGGGCGCTCCAATCGCGGCGGGGCTTTGAGCGGCACTTCGGTGCGCTGGATTTTCTCCTCCCGAGTGATCTCGATGAAGGGCTCGACGAGCGGTTCGAGCTTGGGAATTTTTGCGAATTCCTTGAGGCTTTCCTGGGAGAAATTTGCCCAGGGCACCCGTTGATATTGGCCTTCGCCCAGCTTGACTTGAACCCCCTGATCGTTGGCGGAGGCCGGCAGCGCCTCGCCGGCGAGAGTTTCACCGTTGTTCAACTTGTATTCCTCCGCCGCCGCGCTCCAACCCAGCAGCAGGCAGGCCAGCAATCCGAGGATAAATCGCGATTTACTCACAACCAACACGGATAACATGCGTCCGAATTCAAGGGAAGGAAAAACGCCCGAGCGAGGTCAGCAAATCTTCCACCGTCCAGCCGGCACGGGCGGCCTGCCACCGGTCCGCCGCCGCGCCGTGCTCGTAAACGGCGTAACTCAGCGCGCGCAAGGGATCCTGTCGGGCGGACGGCTGGGCGAGCCAACCGGCGATGTAACCCGACAAGACATCTCCGCTGCCGCCTTGGGCTAGGTACGGGTTGCCCGAGCTGTTGACCAGCACCTCCCCCTCGCCGCGCCCGATCAGCGTCTGGTGTCCCTTGAGCACCACCCAGCACTGGCCGAACCGGTTGGAAAGCTGGCGCAGCGCGCCGAGCCGATCCGCCTGCACCTGTTCGGGGGCGCGCCGCAGCAGCCGCGCCGCCTCGCCGGGGTGGGGCGTCATGACCCGGATCGAGTTCCTCGGCCCCGGGCTGAGCGGCAGCCAGTCCAGTGCGCTGGCATCGACCACGACCGGCAACGGCGAATCCCGCCAAAGCAGGCGGGCCAGCGCCCGCGCTTCGTCGGGAACATCAGCGCCGGCCAGGCCGGGCCCGATCAGAATGGCGCTCCATGGCCCGAGCAGCTTCTCGCCGGGCTGCCAGACGGAAACCATCACCGCCTGGCATTGCGCGGCAATGGGCAGGTAACTGGATTCCATCGTCTGGACGGTGATCAGGCCCGGTTGCGCCCGTTGCGCGCCGCGCGCCGCCAGCACCGCCGCCCCATGGTAGCCTAGGCTCCCCGCCAGGATCAGCAAATGGCCGTGACTGCCTTTGTGGCTGGCCACCAGCCGGCGAGGCGGCCAGGCTGCGAAATCCTCGGGGTCAGTCCAGCGCCGCTCCGTCGGCGGATTAAAATCGGCCAACCCGACGTCGCGGGCCACCTCGACGCGGCCGGTGTATTCCCAGGCATTCGCCGCCAGCAAACCCGGTTTCGGCGCGCCAACCGTCAGGGTTACGGTCGCGCGAATCGCGGCGCCGTGTGTCATCCCGGTGTCGGCGTCGAGGCCGGACGGCAGATCGACTGAAAGCACGTCCGCGCCCGAGGCATTGATCCTCTCGATGACCTCGATCCATTCCTGGCTCAGCGGGCGGTTCAATCCGATGCCAAACAATCCATCCACGATCAGAGCCGGACGGGTTTTCAACGCCTCGGCCAGCCGGGCGGCCCCCTCGGCGGCATCGGGCGCCTCCACCAGTTGCGGCTGGCGTTTGGCTAGCTGGGGCAGTGCTGCCCGGACGTCGTCGCCGTTATGGCCCTTGCCGGCCGCCAGCAGAATCCGATCCCCCTCCGCGGTGAGTTCGAGCGCTCGGGCGGCAACCTTCCCTCCGACGCGCGCGATGACCGCGGCTTCGGTCTGGCCCGAGGCCCAGGTAAGGCGTTCCCATTCGCGCATTTGCGCGGTGCTGACAATTGGCAGCGACATGGCGATTTTCCAGGTGGACTCCCCGGTCACGCTAGGCCCCGATCTGGCAGGCGTCAAGCCGGGCGGAGGAGTTTCGTTGGAACATCTTCTTGATGTGATGTTTACGGTTAGCTGGTAACCGATCGCGCAGGGCGATTTCTCGGCTGTGCGGCAGGAGAATGAGCCGGCGCCCAACTTGACATCGGGCCGAGGGAACTTATCGTAACGCTGGTTTTAATTGGGAAATGCACATGGAAAGTTTACCGGGCGGCGCTGAGGAGCCGCCCTCCGACCAGCGACTCGAACTCCTCAAACATTTTCGTCCGGCGGGCCGCGGATTTTGGCGCGACGTCCCGGAATCGGATTGGAACGACTGGCGCTGGCAGCTCAAGCATCGGATCACCAGTCTGGAGCAGTTGCGGCGATTCATGCCGACCTTGACCCCCGAGGAGACGGCGGGGGCGGCCCTCTCGAGCCACAAGCTCGCGCTGGCGATCACGCCCTATTTTTTTAATCTGATCGATCCGGCGGACGAACGCTGCCCGATCCGGCTGCAAGTCATCCCAAATGTGCGCGAGACCCACACGGCCGCCTGGGAAATGAGCGATCCTTGCGGCGAGGATTCGCACTCACCCGTGGCCGGGCTGGTGCATCGCTATCCCGATCGGGTGCTGTTTCTGGTGACTGACCGATGCGCGGCGTATTGCCGTTACTGCACGCGCTCGCGCCTGGTGAGCAACGCGGCGGGCTACGACTTCCACCCCGAGTTCGACAAGCAAATCGCCTACATCCAGGAGCATCCCGCCATTCGCGACGTGCTGCTGAGCGGCGGGGATCCGCTGCTCTTCAGCGATGACAAGCTCGAACATCTGCTGAGCCGGCTGCGCGCCATCCCGCATGTGGAGTTCCTGCGCATCGGCACGCGCATCCCCATTTTCCTCCCGCAGCGGATCACGCCGGAGCTGTGCGCGATGCTCAAGCGTTTTCACCCGCTATTCCTCAGCATCCACTCGAATCATCCGCGCGAGCTGACCACGGAAGTGCGCGCGGCGCTGGAGCGACTCGCGGACGCGGGAATTCCCCTGGGAAATCAATCGGTGCTGCTCAAGGATGTGAATGATGATCCCGGGGTGATGAAGGCGCAGGTGCAGAAGCTGTTGATGTGCCGGGTGAAGCCGTATTACATCTATCAATGCGATCTTATCGCCGGCTCGGCGCATTTGCGCACCTCGGTGCGGCAGGGGTTGAAAGTGATGGAGCAGTTGCGCGGGCATACCAGCGGCTATGCCGTGCCGCAATACGTCATTGATGCCCCCGGCGGCGGCGGCAAGGTGCCGGTGAACCCGGATTACGTTCTCAGCCGCAATAATGACCGCGTCGTGATTCGGAATTACGAAGGGAAGATTTTCGAGTATCCCGAGGCGGCGGATGGCACGCCGTTGCACGCGCCCCCGGCGAAGATCGAGGAACCCGAGCTGGCGTAAGCCGAGGCGAAGATCTCGATCCGGACGTCCGGGCCGGACATTTCCCCCGAGGCAGGGACTTTTCGGCAAAACGTCCCTTTTAGACCAAAACTGGCCACCCCGAACGGAGCTCGCGGCGGGAGAGAAACAGCCTCGTCGAAAAAGCTCAAGCGCCGGCTGGTTCCTGCCGATACAGGAGCCAGTGGCATGACGACTACTTTACCGGCGGGACGAAGTTCCAGCACGACGGGTCTGGCGGGCGAGACCGTCGCCGGGCCGGCGATCGGTATTGCGGAGATGAGCCGCGAGCAAAAGCTCGCCGGCTTGTTGCTGATGCTTTCGGGGGAGAATGCAGCCCACATTCTCAAGCAGCTCAGCGAATCCGAGCTGGAGCAGGTAAGTCTGGAGATGACGCGCTTGCCGGCGCTGGATCGCAACACGCAAGCCGGATTGCTGCGCGAATTTTCCGGCGTGGCCGTCGAAGCGGCCACGGCCATCGGCGGCGGGGCGCGCGCCGAACAATTACTCCACCAGGCGCTGGGTCAGGCTAAGGCCGCCGATCTCCTCGGCAAAGTCGCCCCGGTTCGGCCCACCACGCCGGGAATGCGGCACATTGCCGAGCTGGATAGCCGGTACATTTATCACTTGTTGCGCGGGGAAAAAGCGCAAACCATCGCCCTGGTCGCCAGTCACTTGGCCCGGGAAAAAGCCTCGCAAGTGCTCTCCTTGCTGCCGGCGGAAACGCGGCAGGAGGTGGTCGAGCGTCTGGCCACGATGGAAAGCCCCTCGGCGGCGGTCGTCGAGAGTGTGGCCGAGGCGCTGCGCCGGAATCTGCGCGGCGAACGGCCCGCGCCCGCCGGCGACGCCACTGGCGGCGTGAAAGCGGCCGCCGAAGTGCTGAACGCGCTCCCGCGCGACGACAGCAAAACCATTCTGCTCTCGCTGCGCGAGCGCCAGCCCGAGCTCGAGCGCGAGCTTCGCAAACAAATGTTCACCTTCGAGGAGCTCGAGCCGCTGGATGCCCGGGTGTTGCAGAAAATCCTGCAAAACGTGGATTCCCGCTCGCTCACGGTCGCGCTCAAGGGCGCGAGTGAAAAGCTCACGAACAAGCTGCTCTCCTGCATCTCGAAACGCGCCGCCGAAAATGTCCGCGAGGAAATCGAGTACCTCGGACCGCTCAAACTCAGCGAAATCGAAGCCGCGCAAATGCAAATCATCGAAGCCGCGCGGCAACTCGAGGCCGACGGCGAAATCGATCTCGAGGAGGCCCGCCAGCGGGCCCGGACCTGACCCGGAAAGGACGTCATGATCACCGCGGAACCACAGACCCTCCAGCCGGCCGCGAGGCCGGAGGAAATGGATCGGCCGGAAACGACCGCGTCGGCGGCTCCGCGCGCCGCCGCCGAGACGTTCCGGGTGCCTGCCCCGCTCCGGGATCCCGAAGCGCGGGCGCACGCCTTTCCGCGCCATTTATCCTTCCCGCCGGCCGACCTGGAAAAATTGCGCGCGCGGCACGAGGAATTCGCCCGGACGCTGCCCGCGCGGCTGGCGATGGCGCATCGCCTCGAGGCGGGGCTCGAGCTGGGAACCATTGAAACGCTGCCGTTTCAACAGTTTTCCGCTTCGCTCGCCGGCCTTGCCTTCCTGGCCCAGTTTCAACTGGAGCCGCTGCCTGGCTATGGACTCCTGGAAATCCCCGCCGCTCTGGCATTGTTTTTGGTGGATCGCGAGCTGGGCGGCGCGGAGGTTCGGCTCGAGGCTCCGCGCGAGTTGAGCCGGCTCGAGGCTGCGCTCGTCGCGCGCATCGCCGAGACGATCGTGACCGAGTGGTGCCAGGGTTGGCGGGACGTTTTGGAGCTGCGGCCGCGATTGCGCGGCTACGAGACGCAAGGCGCCCGGGTGGCCGGCGCGCCGGAAACCACCTGGGTGCGCTCCGAATTTGCCTTGCGCGCGGGCGAAGCGTCCGCCCGAATTCAGTTGGGCTTCCCGCATTACACCCTCGAACCCTTGCTGGCGAAGCTCAGCCCCGGCCTTCAATTACACGATGCTCAGGGCGGCGCCGGCGCCATTTCGGGGAATTGGACCGCGGCGGTGGCCGAGGTCGGCGTCCGTCTGACGGCCGAGTTGCCAGCAGTCCCGACCAGTGCCCGCCGGATTGTTCATCTGAAACCTGGGGACGTCCTCCCGCTCGATCCGCGGGCCATCCATTTGGTGCGGATCAGCCTCGAGGGGATTCCGAAATTCACCGGCACCCTCGGCAGCGCAGGCGAATGCTGGGCGGTGCGACTGGCTGGCGAGGCCGAGCCCGCCGCGCCGTAGCGCCCGGTTATCTTCCCGGCAGCGGCGCCCGCAATGCCAGCCAGCCCCAGCCCCAGAGAAAGCTCAACCCGCCCAGGGGCGTGATCGCCCCCAACCAGCGGGTGTTGGTGGCGGCCAGCCAATACAGGGATCCGGAAAAGAGCGCGATCCCGATCAAAAAACAAATCCACGGTCCGCCGCGAAAAGGCTGAATCATTGCCAGGACGAAAAGCATGACGGCGTGCAGGAAATGATAAAGCACCGCTTTTTCCCAAATCGCGGTGGTGCCGTTGGCGCTCAACAAAGCCTTTAATCCGTGCGCGCCGAAGGCTCCCAGCGCCACCGCCAGAAAACCCAGCGCCGCGGCAATCCGCGCCGCCCAAACCACGTTTCCAGTCATGCGCCACTGTTCCCCAACGGAAGCCAAATGACAACCCAGCCGAGGCAGGGACGTTTCGCCGAAGCGTCCTCGTTTCGAGGTTGCGGATGCGCCGGACTGGACGTCCGGGCTCAGCGCGCCTACCGGGGCGCCACCCGCAGACCGAACGGTTCCGGCGCCGCGGCGAAGGAGAGGATTCCCTGGCGGGCCGTCACTCCGGCATAAGGATCGTTGGTGATCAAAATGTTGCCGTCGATATCAAGGTAATCGCAAAGCTCGGCTAGATGCGCCGCCGCGCTGATCAGGATGCTGGTCTCGATCATGCAGCCGATCATAGTCTTCAATCCCATCTTCCGCGCGGCTCGCAAGGCTTCGAAGCCGCCGCTGATACCCCCGGTCTTGACCAGCTTGACGTTTACGCCATGGAAGCATTCGGCGGCCCGGCTCGCGTCGCCGGCGAGGTGGTAGGATTCATCGGCGAAAATCGGCAGGGGCGAACGTTCCTTGAGCCACACCCAGTCCTTTGCGGGCGCCGCCGCCGGCAGCGGTTGCTCGATGTATTGGATGTGCCCGTCGCCCGCCAGCCACTCAATCATCTGGAGGGCGTGTTCTTTGGTTTTCCAACCCTCGTTGGCATCCACTCGCACGGGTTTGGCGGGGGCGACCTCGCGCAGCGCGCGCATGTTGTCCGCGTCCCCTTCGACGCCGACCTTCATTTTCAGCACCGGGTAGGGCGCCGCCTCGAGCACCTTTTTGCGGATGACCTCGGGTGTATCGATGCCGATGGTGAAGGAAGTAACGTGATGCTGCTCTCGGAAGCCCAGCCCGAGGTGGTCATAGATGGGTTGGCGGGCCTTTTTCCCCGCGCCATCGAGCAGGGCGATGTTCAGCGCGCACTTGGCGCTCAGGTTCCCTGGGGCGACGGTCTCGAGATACCGCATGCTGCCCTCGACATCCCCGAAGGAAAGTCCGCGGGCGTCCACCCGCTGGAGGAACGCCTCGACGGTGTCCAGGGATTCCTGATAGCGCGCGGTCGGGGCCGCCTCGCCCCGGCCCACCGTGCCATCGGCCCCGGTGAGCTCCGCCACGATCACCCGCGACACCTTCGACCCCTGGGTGCGGGCGATGGTCCAGGTGTGCGCCAGCCGCAAGTCCACTCGGCGATAGGTCAGTTTCACCCCGCCACAAGAGCCGAATTCCCCCGGGGAAGCAATCCCGTTTTATTGGCGTTGAAAGAGGAACACGCCTTTTTTATTTCCCACCACGAGGTCCGGATGCCGGGGGTTGCTCACCCGCGCCACCGTCACCTGCGTGCCCACTCCGGAATCATCGTCCACCCGATGCGCCACGAATTCCGCCCGGCCGGGCGCCGGCCGCGTAAGCTGAAACCAATATAACACCGCCGGGCCGTTCGAGTCGGGATCCGGGCCGTCCTTCCCGTGCGCCCAGAAGCGTTTGCCGGTCACGAGGTCCGGCAGTCCGTCGCCGTCCACGTCCGCCACCGCGAGGCCGTGCGGCTGCGAGAATACCACACCCAGCGCGTTCGGCGTCGCGTCCGGACGCAAAATCACGTGTTCGCGGAAGGAAATTTTGCCGTCCGGGCGCGTTTGCTCGAACCACGAGAGTCCGTAGCCGTGGGCGTTGATGCAGGTGACTACGTCCGCCAGGCCGTCTCCGTTGATGTCGCAGGCGTACATCTGGGCGGCGGCGGGGGCGAAAGGGAACGGATGGAATTTCCAGACCGGATCGCCGGCGCGCGCGGCCGGCTGCTCCCACCAGCCGTCCTTTTCCAGAATATCCGCGCGTTGATCGCCGTTGATGTCGCCGCCGCCGATCCCGTGCGTGAATCTTTGATAGTCGCCCTTGGGCGAGACGGGATGGAACGTCCAGGGCCGATCCGGGCGCTTCCAATCCGCCTCGGCGTAACCGATATAGCCCTGGGAGCAGCAGAGGATTTCCGGTCTGCCGTCGCCGGTGACATCCGCCAGGCCCGGCGACTCGTTGTCCAGCACGGCGAGCGCCAGGTGCCGCTGCCAGTGCCCGGTCCGGCCCTTGGGGTTTTCATACCAAAACGCCGGCTTGCCCGGATAGCCATAGACCATCACATCCGGCCAGCCGTCCTGGTTGAAATCGAAGGCAAAGGTCAAAAAACATTCGGAGTAGGCGTTTTTCTCTCCCAGGCCTCCCTCGAAACCCGGGAGGATCTCCTCGCCGCCGCCCGGCTTTTTGCGCGTGAAACTCGCCTCCGCGGGCCAGAACTCGTGCCGCCGCTTGAAATCCGGCCCTGCATACCAATAAGGTCCCGAGACCACGTCGATATGGCCGTCGCGGTTGAAGTCCGCGGCATCCGCGCCCTCCGCCCAAAACTCGTCGGTGAGCCGCACTTTCTTGAAGACCACTTCGGCGCCGAGGCAGGAGCAGGCGAGGGGCGCAACCAATACCCAGAGCAGCGTTCGCATGAACGTATCCTTGGCCGCGCGGGCGGCGCGGTCAAGTTTTCCCCGGCGAAACCCCTCGCCGCGGGGATGAGGTTTGCAGGCGGCCGGGCGCCGGCGGATGGCGTCTTCCATTTGCGTTTTCGAGAAGATAATGATAGCGTTCAGCCATGCTTCTGCCGATGGACCGGCCATGAACTCATCCAACCCCCTGCGATCCTCCACCCTTTGCATTCACGCCGGAACCTATCACGACGAGGCGACCGGCGGCGCTTGCAGCCCGATTTTTCCCTCGACGGCCTGCGCCTATCCGAACGCGGCCAACGAAAATTTTTATCCGCGTTATTTCAACACGCCCAACCAGCGGGTGGCGGAGCGGAAAATCGCGGCGTTGGAGAAAGGGGAGGCGGCGATCGTCTTCAGCTCGGGAATGGCGGCCATCGCGACTTTGCTATTCGCGCATCTCAAACCGGGCGATCACGCCATCTTCCAGACCGATCTGTATGGCGGCACTTTTTTGTTGGTGCGGGAGCTCGAGCGTTTTGGGGTGGCCGTATCCTGGGCGGGCACGGCGGAGGAGATGGCCGCCGCCGTCCGGGCCGAGACCCGGCTGGTTTACGTCGAGACGCCCTCGAATCCCCTGCTGCGGGTGATGGATCTGAGGGCGGTGGGCCGGCTGGGGCGGGAACGCGGCTTGCTGACCGTCGCCGATAACACTTTCGCCACGCCGTTGAATCAGACGCCGCTCGAGCTGGGCCTGGGGGCGGTGTTGCACAGCGCGTCCAAGTATCTCAACGGCCACAGCGATTTGAACGCCGGCGCGGTGGCAGCCTCGGCGGAAATCATCGCGCGCACCCGCGAATGCGCGGTGAACCACGGGGGCGTGCTCGATGCCCACACCTGTTACCTGCTGGAGCGCGGCATGAAAACCCTGGGAGTGCGCATGGAGCGGCACAATGAAAACGCCGCGCGCCTGGCCGGGTTTCTCTCGCAACACCCGGCCGTGGCGGCGGTCAACTATCCGGGGTTGCCGAGTCATCCGGACCACGCGCTGGCGCGGCGGCAGATGCGCGGGTTTGGCGGGATGCTCTCCTTCGAGCTGCGCGAGGCGCGGCGGCTGGACGCCCTGCTTTCGCGTCTGCGGGTGGTGATGCCCGCATTGAGTCTGGGCGGAGTCGAGAGCCTGGTGTGTGTGCCCAGCCGCACCTCGCATCGTAAAATGAGCCCCGAGGAACGCCG
>JBDHQH010000132.1:0-10270 GCA_039806935.1 Verrucomicrobiota bacterium | reverse complement strand
TCAGCCGTGTTCTGGCGCGCCCAGCGCCGGGCGCCCGGCCGGCTCGTTCAGCCCGGTTCTCGCGGGGCTTCGTCCGCCGACGGCCGCGAGGTTTTCTTGCGGCGATGGCGCGCGAGGATCTCCCGGGCCGCCCAATAACAGACCGCCGCCAGCGGCGTCGCCGTGAGAATCGAGCCCAGCAGCATCGGCTTCCCGATGCTCGAAATCGCCGTCCAACTCCGCCAGGCGTGCTTTTCCAGCGCGGCGCGGTGAAAGGCGTGAGGCCACTCATGTGGTTGCGTCAACAACCAGTGGCCCAGGCAATATTGATAATAATAAATCACCGGCATCACGGGAAACAGCGCCTCATGCAGCGTGCCGGCAATGACCGCCGCCAGAATGTTGCAGCCGGTCAGCCAGCAGACCAGGATCGAGAGGATCGTTTTGAGGCCAAACAACGGAGTGAACCCGAAAAAAATTCCGATGGCCACCCCGCCGGCAATGGCCTCGGGACGGTCCGTGATGGCCAGCAGCTTCAGCGAATGCTGGCGCAGCCACGCCCGCGGGTTCATGGCGTCATGGGCGGCGCAGATAGCAAAGCCGCCCGGCGATTGAACGCCACCGCGTCCGCGTAACGAACCCCCGTTCCGCCAAAAATGTCCAGCGCCGATCCAATGGTCAGATCCACCCGCCCCCGCCCGAGGCGCTGGACGGTTTCCAAATCCTCCACCCTCCGGGCGCCCCCGGCGTAAGTCGCCGGCAACGGCGAGAACCGCCCCAACCGGCCTACCAACTCCTCGTCGATCCCACCGCAAAGACCCTCGACATCCACCGCATGGATGAGAAACTCCGAACAGTAACGGCCCAGCCGCCGGAGGTTGCGCTCGTCCACGACCACCGTGGTGAACTTCTCCCAACGATCGGTCACTACGTAATACTCGCCCTCACGCAACCGGCAGCTCAAATCCAACACCAGGCGCGACCGGCCGACGAGAGCGTTCAACTCCGCCAGCCGTCCGTAATCGATCTCGCCGCCATGAAACACGTAAGAGGTCACAATGACATGAGATGCGCCGGCTTCGAGGTATTCACGCGCGTTGCCGGCGTGGATGCCGCCGCCCACCTGCATCCCCCCGGGGTAAGCTCTGAGCGCGGCGCGGGCTGAAGCTTCGTTTCCCGGCCCGAGCATGATGACGTGCCCCCCGGTGAGGCCGTCCGCCCGGTACATGGCCGCGTACCACTCCGCCGGGCGCTCAGAGACAAAATGGGTGCGCAGCGAGCGGGCCTCCTTCGAGAGGGTGCCGCCGATGATTTGCTTCACTTTGCCTTCGTGCAGGTCGATACAAGGCCGGAACATTCCAAAACGTCGTTGCAACTCCGGAGCTTAGGCGCGGCATCCGCCGCTGTAAACCGCTGATTGTCGGGGAGTTCTTTCCATTGGCTCCGAACGCGGGGCCGGGCGAGCTTTCGAAGGCTGGGTGTTTGAATCTCCTCAAGCGCCCCGCCCCCATGAGGGGACGGGCCGTCCCCTGCACAATTTGTTCTGCCGCTGCTTCACCCGCTTCCCCCCGGTTTTAGAAAGGGAAATCGTCGGCTCCGGGCAACGTGGCTTGGGGCTCGATGAATTGTTTCGCCACGCCGTGCGATTGGAGGCCGTAAACCACAATGGCGCGCTCCGGCCGCACGGGACAGGCAAACTCGCAGGCGCCGCAGCCGATGCACCATTCGGCGTTCACCTCCGGCAGCCGTAAATTGTCGCCGTAAGGTTTGGTGAAGACGGCTTTGGTGGGGCAATGTTCCGAACAGGCGGCGCAATCCGTGCCCTTGGTGACCACGACGCATTTCTCCTGATCGAAGCGGGCCTCGCCGATTTTCACACGCTGTTTGTCGGCCAGCGGCAGCAGGCTGATGGCGCCGCTCGGACAAACCTCTCCGCAACGGCGGCAATCGAAATTGCAGAACGAAGCCTGGTAGTCCAGGCGCGGCTTGAGCAGCCCCAAAATGCCGAATTCGAGAAAGGCGGGGCGCAGCACCCCGGTGGGACACGCGCTCACACACAGGTGACACGCGGTGCAACGCTGAAGAAATCGTTCCTGGCTGGCGGCGCCGGGCGGACTGATCGCGGACGAGAAACTCTGATCGGAACTGGCCGCGGGATCCTTGTCCCCGCCGCCTCTTTTTTTGCCCGCCAGGAGCAGCCTGCCGGCGCCGCCGGCCGCAGCCGCTCCCACAATGGCTTGGGCGAGGAAGGCGCGCCGCTGCGGATTCACTGCGGCGATGTCAGGCGTTCCTGGAGCAGCGGGCCGGACTTGATTCTTCCCGGCCCACATGAATTGGTAACCGATGCCCTGATGCCGGCAGACGTCGAGGCAATCGTAACAGGCGACACAGCGGGAAAAATCTATCCTGCCGGAACGCAGTTCGATGCACTGCGCCTTGCAAGCGCGCAGACAATCGCCGCACTTCCGGCAGGCGTCTGGATGGATGCGCAGACGCCAGGCGGCGCGCTCCGCCAGCAGGCCGAGCAACGTGCCCACTGGACAGATGCTGTTGCAATACAGTCGCCCGCGCCAGGCAGCCAATCCCCCGACCACCAGCAGCGTCAGGAGCGATGCGGCGAGCACGCCAGCCCCAACCCACAGCGGTTCGACACGGTATAATCCATGCCCGCCAAACTTCCCCGCAACGCCCGCCAGAGCGTTGTTCGCGGTCGTAACCAGGGGACGGAAGATGCCCGCTGCCATGCGCCCGAAGAGGCTGTAGGGATCCAGCAGCGAAAAGGTGAAGCCGCCCAAGCCCATGACCGCGCCGGCAATCGCGACCGACAGGAATCCCTGCCGAATGATCGTGTGCGGTTTCCGATAGCGCCCCCCTGAGGCTTTCATGGGAATCCGCTTGCGCAGAAAAATGACGAGGTCTTGGAGAATTCCCAGAGGACAGACGGTGGAACAATAAATCCGGCCCGCGGCAAGCGTGACCGCGACCATGACATTACAAGCCAGCGACAGGCCGGCGCCGGCCAGCAACGCGACGAGAGAGGGAATAAACTGGAGGTCAGCCAGCGAGCGCCCGAGCCAGGGTGGAGTCAGTCCGCGAAAATCCACCAACGCCGCGGTCAGGCCCGAAAAAATCACGGCCGCCACCGCGACGCGCATCCATTTCAGGCATTTCCCCGGCACGTTTCACGCCAGTTTGATGCGGCGCACATCCACTTGTTCGAGGTTCATCACCCCCAGCTTCATTTCATGGCCCAGCGCCACATGACGCACCTCGGCGGGCTGATGATCCAGCAGTTTGGCGCCGGCGGCATCCAACGCGACAATATCCGTTGAAGCCAGGAGTGTTTTCATCAGCACCACATCCTCCGCGGATTTTCCTCGCGGCCCGTTGCGAACCATCGGTTGGTAGGCGTCCAGAATGTTGAGCGTGGGCTGCTTGAGGGTGAGCAGGTCGGCAATGCACTGGTGCAGATCGGTGGCATGGTAAATCCGGCGATCCCAGACCACACCCATGAGGTTTTTCATGCCGGCAGTCATCAGCGAACCGCTATGATGCTTGAGCACGGGCAGGTTGATAAACACGTCGCTGTCGAGAACCAGCGAATGGACTTTGGCTTGTTTCAGCTTTACCCCCCTCGGAATATCCACGAGCCGATAGAGCGTTTCGTCCTTGCCGTTGATGACGGCTGCTCCCGCTTTTTTCGCCGCCGTCTCGATCCCGCTGGTGGCGTAAGCGCGCTGCCACTGATCACAGGTGTTATCAAAGATGCTGACGGATTTCGCGCCCGCCGCCAGGCACAACTCCACCACGCGGCCCACCAATTCCGGGTGCGTGTTCGCCGCGCGTTCCGGCGGCACATCCCAGCCGATGTTCGGTTTTACCAACACCGTTTGCCCCTTTTTCACGAACTGCTCCATGCCGCCGAGCACGGCCATAGCCCCCTCCAACAGGGCGGGGCGCTCGCCGCCGCGCACGGCGATGAGCACCGGACGCGGTCCCGGCGCAGCCGGGCTTAATGCCGGCGAGGTGGTTTCCGCGAAGAGGCGCTCCAGGCGCGCCAAGGAAAGCGCGGCGGTGGCGGTAATCCCGGATTTGAGGAAGTGGCGGCGGTTTTTCATGGCGATATGGAGTTCAACGACAAATCGCAATCCCGGCGATCTCAACGATCCTTAAATCTTCGCGCCGGTGAAAACAAGCTTCGGCGGGCGATTGGCAATTTCAGACTAAAGTTTGCCAATTGTGGTAAAGGGCAACCGCCGCCGTTCGCCTGTGCCAGCCTCGAGTGCCACCTCACGGAGCACGAATGCCTCGCCGGTTGAAGCTCCGTCCGCCCACCGAGCGCGCGCCTTCCCGGCGCGCCCAATGCCGGCTTCAAGGGGCGGCGGCGGCTCGGGCCCAGGCATCGGCGGCTAGGATTTGCTCGAGCGTGGGCTTCGGGATTACCTGATGGGCATCCATTACGCGCCGAACGGTATCCGCGATCTCCAGAAAACCGCGGCGGCGGCTGACGAACGCCTCGACGGCAACTTCGTTCGCCGCGTTGAGCACCGCGGGCAGGGTGCCGCCGACTTCGCCGGCGCGGCGGGCGAGTTCGAGCGCGGGGAATCTTTCCGGATCGGGCTGCTCGAAAGTCAGACTGCCCAGCCTGGCCAGATTGGTTTGCACCCGGGAGCTGTTGATCCGGTCGGGATAGGTCAAAGCGTACTGGATTGGCAGGCACATGTCAGGCGTGGACAACTGCGCCAGCATCGAGCCATCAACAAATTCCACCATCGAATGGACAATGCTCTGCGGATGCACCACCACGGCCACCCGGTCCATCAACATATCAAACAACCAGCGCGCCTCGATCATCTCGAGCCCCTTATTGAAGAGCGTGGCGGAATCAATGGTGATCTTGCGCCCCATCACCCAGGACGGATGTTTCAACGCGCGCTCGACCGTGATCGCGGCGAATTCCTCCCGCGGAGTTTGGCGAAACGGCCCGCCCGAGGCGGTCAGCCAAAGCCGGCGCACGGACTCCGGCGGTTTGCCGTCCAGACATTGGAAAATCGCCGAGTGCTCGCTGTCAACGGCGAGCACCTTGACCCCGTGCCGGCGAGCCTCGCGCATCACGATTTCCCCCGCCATGACCAGGATTTCCTTCGAGGCGACCGCGATGTCTTTGCCCGCGCGAATGGCTGCCAGCGCCGGTTGCAATCCCCCCGTGCCCACAATGGCGATCAGGACAATGTCCGCCGCCGGCAGGGTGGCCAGCCGGATCAATCCCTCCGGGCCGCTGTGGACTTCGATGTCATTGCCCAGACTGGCTTTGAGGGCTTCGGCTTTCGCCGGATTCTGGATGGAAACCGCGCATGGCCGGTGCCTCCGGCTCTGCTCGGTGAGCAGCGCCAGGTTGTTGCCGGCCCCCAGGCCGATCAACCGAATCCGCTCCGGCAGATCCTCGGCTACCTTGATGGCACTGGTGCCAATCGATCCGGTGCTGCCCAGCAAGACTACGTTCCGCATGAATGATTCTCCAGCTTTTCCCCGGGACTAGCGCGTCAAGACGTGCCGCAAATACAAATACATGATCGGCGCATTGAACAACAGGCTGTCGAGCAAGTCGAGGATGCCCCCAATGCCGGGGAAAAATGTGCCCGAATCCTTCACGCCAGCCTCGCGTTTGAACAGGGATTCAATGAGATCCCCCGCCACCGCCGCCACCCCCAGCAACCCGCCCAAAACCACGGAGTGGGCCAGGGTCATCCCTTCCAACCGGACGGCGAACCAGTGATAAAACGCCACGCTCACGCCCATCGAGGCCAGCAACGCCCCGGCGAACCCCTCCCAGGTCTTTCCAGGGCTGATGCGGGGGATCATCTTATGCCGTCCGATCAGCGAGCCGACCACATAAGCACCGGTATCGCTGATTTTGGTGACCAGAAGAAAATAGAGCAGATAGAAATGCCCGTTCACCCCAGGGAAAAAATTGATCTTTTGAATGAAGTTGAGCAGATAAGGCACATACATCAGTCCGAACAAGGTCGTGGAAATCGCCAGCAAACCCGCTGGGTTGGCGCGGGCGAAAAGTTGCCGCAGACATAAACCGAGCACGAACAGGATCAAAAAATTTGTCTCGAAATCATTGACCCGCGCCGGTGAACCCGCCGCGCCGATTTTGCCGGTGAGATTCAAAAAGGTCCCGGTCATCAGCAGAACTCCGCCCAGCAAGCCCCAGAACCGGAAACAGACCATCCCGCGCGCCTCGACCAGCCCGTAAAACTCGGCCAGACCAGACACCGCCAGCAGAATCATCAGCGCCAGAAAGACGTAATCCGAGATCAGCCGGTTGCTCGAAAACAGCGCGGCCAAAACGACGGCCCACAAAACGGTGAAGCTCAGCAGCCGTCGAAGAAAAATCTGGAACTTGGAAAGTCCCGGCGCCGCTGGTTTCGCTGAAGTCTCCATTAAATGGCCCCAAAACGGCGATGCCGGCGATGATACTCCTCCAATGCCTCGTGAAACTGCGGTTTGCGGAAATCCGGCCAGAGGGTCGGCGTCACCACCAGCTCGGTGTAAGAAACCTGCCAGAGCAAAAAGTTGCTCAACCGCATTTCCCCGCTGGTGCGGATCAGCAGGTCGGGATCGGGCACGTTGCGCGTGTAGAGATGCTGCGCAAAGACGTGCTCGTTAATGTCCTCCGGATCGAGCGCGCCCTGGCGGACCTTCCGGGCCAGCCCGCGGGCCGCCTCCACGATTTCGGTGCGCCCCCCATAGCTCAGGGCCATGATCAAGGTCAGTCCGTTATTTTTCGACAACGCGGCGATGGTCTGCTGGAGTTGCTCCTGCACGTTCTCCGGCAGCCGGTAAACCTGGCCGATTACCTCAAGCTGGACATTGTTCTTGTTCAGCTCCGCGGTCTCGGTCTTGAGATAATGGACCAGGTACTTCATGAGGGTGTCCACCTCGTCCTTGGGCCGATTCCAGTTCTCTACGCTGAACGCGTACAAGGTGAGATATTTGACCCCGAGCTCGCCCGCGGCGCGGATCACCACCCGGGCGGACTCCGCGCCCGCGCGGTGCCCCTCGACCCGGGGCAAATGCCGCTGCCGCGCCCAGCGCCCATTCCCGTCCATGATGATCGCCACATGGCGGGGCAGCGATCCCCGGGCCTCAGCTTTGAGCGTTGCGGGCTGCGCCGTCACCGTCCGTATTAGACTAGAATGGTCTGTTCCCGTCCGGGGCCGACCGAGACAATCGCCAGCCGGGCGCCCGTCAACTCGGCCAGCGCCTTCAGATAAGCCCTCGCCCGGGCAGGAAGATCCTTCCAGGTCTTGGCGGCGCTCGTCGAGGTCCGCCAGCCCTCAAATTCCGCGTACACCGGTTCGCACCGCGTGAGCGCCTCGAGGTCGTTGGGCATGTAATCGTAACGGCGCCCGCCCTCGCGGTAGGCGACGCAAACTTTGATCGTTTCCAAAGTGTCCAGCCCGTCCAGGTTGGTGATCGCCAGGTCGTCAATGCCGTTGACCAGGCGCGCGTGGCCGGTCGCCACGGCGTCGAACCACCCGCACCGGCGCGGCCGGCCGGTCGTCGCGCCAAACTCGCGGCCCATGCCGTGCAGCAAATCCGCGATCTCCGCGTTTTCGGTCGGCAGGGGACCCTCGCCCACGCGCGTGGTGTAGGCCTTCATCACCCCCATCACGCGATCCATCCGATGCGGCGGAATTCCCGAGCCGGTGCAGGCGCCGCCCGAGGTGGTGTTGGAGGAAGTGACATACGGATACGTGCCGTGGTCCAAATCCAGAAAGGTCCCCTGCGCCCCCTCAAAAAGCAGGCTTTTCCCGCGGGCCATGGCCCGATGCAACACCACCAGCGTGTTCGCCACGAACGGCTTGAGGTATTCGCCCGCGGCCTGATAATCCGCCAGCACCCGCCGGAACGATAGCGGCTTGGCCCCCAGCGCCTTGAGCACCTCGTTGTTCTCCCTCACGCGCGCGGCGAGCAACGGCTCAAAGCGCGCCGGTTGGATCAAATCGATTACCCGCAACCCGGTGCGCGCCGCCTTGTCCCCATAGGCCGGGCCGATTCCCCGCTTGGTCGTGCCGATTTTGTGCCGGCCTTTGCGCGCCTCGCGCTGCGCGTCCAGCTCGCGATGATACGGCAGCACCAAATGGGCCGTCTCGCTCAAGACCAGGTTCTTCCCGATTCTCACCCCGAGGCTCCGCAAGCCCCGGATCTCTTCGACCAGGCTCACCGGATCCACCACCACGCCGTTGCCGATCACGCAGAGCTTGCTCCCGCGCAGAATGCCCGAGGGCACCAGGTGCAGCACGTATTTTTGCCCTTTGATAAACACCGTGTGGCCCGCGTTATTCCCGCCTTGCGTGCGCACCACCACATCGGCCGTTTCCGTCAGGACGTCGATGATTTTGCCTTTTCCCTCGTCGCCCCATTGGGCGCCCACCAGGATTGTATTCGCCATAGATTCAAAAAAATTCCCCGCCACGCGGTTTTTCGGGGCAAAGCTCAGCTCTTTGCGCGGCGAGGCTAGAAGGGGCGTCCGCCCTCTGTCAATTCGGATTCCTCGGCTCGACACCCGCCCCGCCATTTGAAACACTCCGGCCCCGTGAAACAAGTCATCGTGACGCTCGACATGGAGGGAGTGCTGACTCCCGAGATCTGGATCGCCGTGGCGGAGAAAACCGGGATTCCCGAGTTGCGCCGCACGACCCGCGATGAGCCTGATTACGACCAGCTCATGCGCGGGCGGCTCGCCATCCTTGACCGCCACGGTTTGAAGCTCTCGGACGTGCAAAGCGTGATCGCCAGCCTGCGGCCGCTGCCCGGCGCCCGGGAATTCCTCGACGAACTGCGCGCCTCGCTGCCGGTCCTCATCCTGTCCGACACCTTCGAGCAGTTCGCCAGCCCCCTGCTCCGCCAGCTCGGCTGGCCCACCCTGCTCTGCCATCGCCTCGTGGTCGAGCAGGATCGCATCCGGAATTATCAATTGCGCGTTCCGGAACAAAAACAGCGCGCCGTCGCCGCCTTTAAACTGCTCAATTACCACGTCATCGCCGCCGGAGATTCCTTCAATGATATCGCCATGTTGATCGAAGCCCACGCCGGCTTCCTGTTCCGCGCGCCCCAAAACGTCCGCGACCGCCACCCCCAATTTCCCGCCGTCGATGACTACGCTGAGTTGACCGGCCTGATCCGATCCGTGTGCGAGGCGCAAAATGTTTGATCCGCCCGCGGCGGTGTTGGAACGTAGTCACGTCACTGGTGGTGCATTCCATGCGCAAGACGCTGCCATCCTTATCATACATTTCCAGGGAAGTCGCCCCCAGCGTGTGCTTGAGGCGCGTGCCTTGGACGAGGGTTTGCCGCCGGCTGCCGGTCTCCGCCTGGCCGGGAGCGCGCGGCTTCTTGCCCAGGAAACGGCCAATGTCCGCGCCGCCCGCTTCGATGGCGGCCGTGCGCACCATCTCGCGGTAGAGTTCGGGCATCCGCCGCTCCAGCCAGTCATGCCCGTTGCAGCAGAACTGGAGGCGAAAGGGAGCCCACGTCGGAATGCGCAGGGGCCGCGCCCCGGAAATTCACAACCCCGACCAGGGCAGCCAATTTACCAGCGCCGAATGGATTGGCGCTTTGCAACGAGCGGGGGCGCGCATCAGCCTGGACGGGCGGGGCCGGGCCTTTGACAACATCTTCATCGAGCGGCTCTGGCGAACGGTGATCCATGAATTCGCTGGCGTCGAGCACTTGCGCGCCAGTCTGGACCACTTTTTTTAGGAATCTAATCACCGGCGCTGGCATCAAGGGCTTGACCATCGAAAGCCCGCCGACGTACATGGGAAGTGAACCAAAAACAGGGTAGGAGAAGCGAAAGCCCGGGGTTCACCGGGACCGTTTCTCTTCTCGATACCAGTTAAGGCCAAAAACGAGCCGAAAACACTGGCGGACGTATGGTGACCACTTCGTCGCAGTCTCCGGGATGCCCTTGCAATCCACGGCCCCACGCTCAAAACTCATCATCGCGCGCGCCAGCGCGGCCATGCGCCACATTGTCTCACACTTCAGTCACACCCGAACTCCGAAATGCGCCATTTCGACCCGTAAATTCTGCTACCGAACCACAAACTCATTGAGCCAGAATCGCTAACGCGTCCTTGCGCGGCTATAATACCGGGGATTTGAGACCTTGGCCGCTCCCGTCACCACGCCGAAACCGCCAGTGACGCGTTTCCGTCATTGACGGGTTACGCGGCCTTGCTCAGGCTGCTATCGTTCGACGGGCCGTTTTGTGCCC
>JBDHQH010000131.1:0-10370 GCA_039806935.1 Verrucomicrobiota bacterium | reverse complement strand
GAATTGGCCCGTCAGGCCCGGAGTTCAGGAGCGCAGGTGGAGACGATCACCGCGCAGCTTGCCGGCCGCCTGCGCGAGCAGCAGACTGCCGCGCGGGAGATCGCCACGGCGGCGGGACAAGTCGGCGGCGGAGCAAATGAACTTGCCGCAGCCGCGGGAGAGTTGTCAGGCGCCATGAGCGGCGCCGGCCGCGAAGCCGAGGAGGCCGCGCAACTCGCCAGCCAGGGGCAGGCGGCCAGCCAGCGCCTGGAAGCCACCCTTCGGCAGATCCGGGAGACTTCCAGCTTGCTCACCGCGCGATTGGGGGTGTTGGGCGAAAAAGCAGCCCAGATCAACGGCGTTCTCGCCACCATCATCAAAGTGGCGGACCAGACCAATCTGCTTTCGCTCAATGCCGCCATCGAAGCGGAGAAAGCCGGCGAATACGGCCTGGGTTTTGCCGTGGTCGCGATGGAAATCCGGCGGTTGGCGGATCAAACCGCCGTGGCCACCTGCGACATCGAAAGGATGCTTAAGGAAATGCAAACCGCGCTGACGGCAGGCGCCATGGGCCTGGATCGCGTTTCCGAGGAGGTTCAGCGGGGCGCAGGCGAAAATCACCAGATGAGCGATCACCTGGGCCGGATCCTTTCTCAGGCGCGGGCGTTGGGCCGGGGTTGTGAGTCGGCCAGCCAGAGTTGGAGCGCTCAGGCCGATTGCGCCCGGAAAGTCCAGGAGACACTGAGCCAGATCGGCGCTGCCGCGCGCCAAAGCGCCGAGGCGCTGCAACCATCCAGCCTGGCGCTGGAGCAACTCGGCGGCGTAGCGCGCGCGCTGGAGGCCGGCGCCGCCAGGTTCAAGCGCTCCGGATAACCGTGCTGTTTCTTTTATTCCAGCTTGGCAACGATCGCTACGCGCTGGAAACCAGCCGGGTGGCCGAGGTCCTGCCGCTGATGAATCTCACGGGGTGGCCGGCCGCGCCCGCTGGCGTGGCCGGGTGGTTCAACTATCGTGGCCGTCCTGTGCCAGCGCTTGATCTCTGCGAATTGGCGCTGGGGCGACCCGCGGCGCGCCAGTTGAGCACGCGAGTGGTGGTGCTCAACCACCCCGATGACCGCGGGCAAAGTTATTGGGTGGGGCTGATCGTCGAGCGGGCCCGGGAGGTTTTTCATCGCGATCCCGTGGATTTCGTGGAGGCCGCCCCGCGCTTCAGCGCGGCGGCTTGCCTCGGCCCGGTATTGATGGATGCGCGCGGGCCGATACAATGGATTCATGAGCGGCGGCTGATTGCCGAACCTTTGCGCCGATTGCCGCTCGCGAGCACAACCGAAACGGCTTATGTGGGAATGTAATCCCTCCCTCCCGAGATCCGGCGGGGCCCTGGAAGCGGCGGCCCTGTCCGGCTGCTGGCGCGTTACCGGCGTGTACGGCGAGGGGAGTTGCGCCGAGCTGGGGCATTACGCGCATTGCCGGAATTGCCCCGTCTTCGCCCAGGCGGGTCTCGAGGCGATCGACCGGCCAGCGTCGGCGAGCGCGCTGGAGGAGGCGACGCTTCGCCTCGGTGTCTCGAGGCCGGCGGCGGAACCCGCTCAAGCCTCGGCCGTGCTGTTTCGCCTCGGGTTTGAATGGTTCGCGCTGCCGACCGGCGCGTTGCACGAGATTGTCGAGGGTCGAACGATTCATTCTCTGCCGCACCGCGCCGGAAGTGTGGTGTTGGGTTTGGCCAACGTGCATGGCGAACTGGTAGTCTGCGTTTCCCTGCAGCGGTTGCTGGGCCGATCAGTCCCGCCGGAAAGATCCATCGGGTGGCGGCACGGACGATTGATTCTGCTGAATTGGGAGCGGCGTCGCCTGGCCTTTCCCGTCGAGGAGGTGGGCGGTCCCTGGCGGTATGGCGTTGCGGAGGTCGCCGCCCGGCCGGGTCTGGATGCCGATCCTGGAGGCGGCTTCACCCGGGGTGTGCTGCGGGTTAATGATTGCCCTGCGGTAATGCTCGAGCCGGACTTGCTCCTGGCGGCTTTGAATCGGATGCTGGCATGACTCGAACCGTGCCAGAGGAACTGGGGCCGCTCTCCATGATCGAATTGTTCCGCCTCGAGGCGGAAAACCAGAGCGCGGGTCTCACCGCCGGGTTGCTCGAGCTCGAGCGCGGGGACCCGACGCCAGAGATTCTGGAAAACCTGATGCGCGCGGCCCATTCGTTGAAGGGCGCGGCGCGGATGGTGAGCCTGGAGCCGGCGGTGTTGCTCGCGCACGCGATGGAAGATTGCTTCGTCGCCGCCCAACAACACAAACTCGCGCTGCGCCAGCCTGAGGTGGATGCTCTTTTGCGCGCGCTGGATTTGCTCGGGCGGCTGGCGCGCGGCGACGCCGGAGGCCGATCGGCGTCGGCGGAAATCTCCAAGGCGCTCTCGGGGATCGCCGCTATGCTCCCACCCGGCTGCCAGACCTTTGCCGCTCCCCACGACGCCGCGCCCGGGACAGCCCGGGCAGGAGCCGTCCCGCTCCCGATGGACGGCATGGAGGCGGTGAATTCCCTAACCATTCGCAAACCGGAGAGCAGCGAACGCGTGCTCCGGCTGACAGCGGAGAACCTGAACCGCCTGCTGGGGCTTGCCGGGGAATCGCTGGTGGAATCCCGCTGGTTGCGGCCATACGCCGACTCGCTGCAAGAGCTGGGACGCAAGCACACCGCTTTGCGGCGGAAACTTGAGGCCATTCGCCAGGAGCTTTCGGCGTCGGACGCCGGGTCGGTTGGCGAGCGGATGAACGAGTTGTATCAGCAACTGATTGAGGCGCAGCATTTCCTGGGCGAACGGCTTCAGGACCTTGACCTTTTCGACCGGCGCTTCACGCAACTTTCGCAGCGGCTGTATCTGGAGGCGTTGCGCACTCGTATGCGGCCGTTCAGCGAGGGGGTGCGGCGCTTTCCGCGCATGGTTCGCGATTTGTCGCTCTCTCTGGAAAAACAGGTGCGGCTCGAGATCCTCGGCGAGAACACCCAGGTGGATCGGGATATTTTGGAGCGGATCGAGACGCCGCTGGCCCATTTGCTGCGCAACGCGGTCGATCATGGCTGCGAATCACCCGCGGAACGTCTCGCAGCGGGCAAACCGGCGGAGGCCAGCCTTCGCCTCGAGGCGCGGCACAGCGCGGGGGTTCTGCTGGTGACCGTCAGCGATGATGGGCGGGGAGTGGATCTCGAGGTACTGCGCGCGACCATCGTGCGCAAAGGACTGGCGGCCGAATCGGCCGCGGCCCGGTTCAGCGAGTCCGAACTGCTCAACTTTCTGTTTCTCCCGGGGTTAACGTTGCGGGAAACGGTTACCGACATTTCGGGCCGGGGCGTGGGTCTGGATGTCGTGCAGACCATGCTCAAGAGCGTGCGCGGCGCGGTGCGGCTGGGCAATCAGCCGGGGCGCGGCTTGCGCGTGCAACTGCAACTGCCCCTGACGCTCTCGGTGCTGCGGGCGCTGCTGGTGGAGATCGCAGGCGAACCTTATGCGATCCCTTTGACGCAGTTGGTGCGAGCTATGACGGTGCCCCGGGACCGCCTGGACCGCGTGGCGGGGAGGTGGTGTTTTTATCATGGCGGGCAGCCGGTGGCGCTCCTCAGCGCGCACCAGGTGCTCGAATGCGGCGAGGCGCCCGCTATCGGGGAGGAGGCGGCGGTCGTTTTGATTGGCGACCGGAGCACCCGCCACGGTCTGGTCGTGGATCGTTTCCTTGGCGAGCGTGAGCTGGTGGTGCAGCCGCTGGATCCGCGCCTGGGCCGGGTCAAGGATATCAGCGCCGCGGCGCTCACCGAGGATGGTTCGCCGGTGTTGATCATGGATGTCGATGAAGTGGCGGATTCGATTGAGCGGTTGATCGCCCCATCGCCCGATGAACCGGCCCAGCGGGCGGCGAGGGCGCCCGCGCGGCCGAGGAAACGCATCCTGACCGTCGATGACTCAGGCACGGTCCGCGAATTGCAGCGCAAAATTCTTGGCGCCCGCGGTTATCTTGTCGAGGCGGCGGTGGACGGGGTGGAGGGCTGGCAGGCCGTTCAAGCCTCGCGATACGATCTGGTGATCACGGATATTGATATGCCAAAAATGGACGGCCTTGAGCTGGTGAGCATGATCAAACAAGATCCGGCCCTGCGCGCCATCCCGGTGCTGGTGCTTTCGTATAAAGAGGGCGATTCGGACCGGTTGCGCGGTCTGGACGCGGGGGCGGATTTATACCTGGCCAAAGGCGCCTTTGACGACGCGAGTCTGCTGCGCGCCGTGGCCGGCTTGATCGGAGGGCCGGAAGCGTGAGGCGCCCGCCGGCCTCCAACTCGCCATGAGCGACACCGCGCACCTTTACGCCGCCGCCCTCGCCGCCGCCGCGCCGAGCGTGGAACCACGGGTTGTGCTGCTCCTGGTCGATGATCAGGCGATGGTCGGCGAGGCGGTTCGCCGGGCGATTGCCAACCAGCCGGACATGGATTTTCACTATTGCGCCGATGCGCGGGAGGCGATCTCCGAGGCCAACCGCATTCAGCCCTCCGTCATTTTGCAGGATCTGGTGATGCCCGGCATTGACGGGTTGAGCCTGGTGGGCCAATACCGCTCGAACCCAGGCACCCGGGGCATTCCCATCATCGTGCTCTCGACGAATGAAAACCCGCAGGTGAAAGGACAGGCTTTCGCGGCCGGCGCCAACGATTACCTCGTCAAGCTGCCGGACCGCATCGAGCTGATCGCCCGCATTCGCTATCACTCGCGGGCCTACTTCAACCTGCTCCAGCGCGACGCCGCTTACCGGGCCTTGCGTGAGTCGCAGCAGCAATTGATCGAGAGCAACGCCGCGCTGATTTCGCTGAACCAGAAGCTGGAGGAGGCGACCCTCGCCAAATCGCAATTCCTGGCCAGCATGAGTCATGAGATCCGCACCCCGATGAACGGCGTGCTGGGCATGACGGCGCTGTTGGCGGACACGGAGTTGACCGGCGAGCAGCGCGAGTATCTTGAGGCCGCGCACGGCAGCGCCGGGGCGCTGCTGGCCATCATTGATGACATTCTGGATTTTTCCAAAATCGAGACCGGCAACCTCGAGTTGGAGCAGCGCCCCTTTGAGCTGCCGGCTTGCCTGGAGGAGGCGTTGGAGATGCTCGCGCCCAAAGCCGCGGAAAAAAACCTGGATCTGGCCTGCCTGATCGATGATGCGCTGCCGCGCATTTTGGTCGGGGATGTCACGCGTTTGCGCCAAATCCTCGTCAACCTGATTTCCAACGCGGTCAAGTTCACCCGGCAGGGCGAAGTGGTGGTGGAAGCCGTCGCCCTGGGCAGGAGCGCGCGCACCGCGCCGCCGCACCGGCCGCATGACACAGATTTCCTCCGTCATCCCGAGGAATGGGTGGTGCAATTTTCTGTGCGCGACACCGGCATTGGCATCCCGGCGGATCGGCAGCCGCGCTTGTTCAAGTCTTTCCAACAGGTCGATGCCTCAACCACCCGGCAATACGGAGGCACCGGGCTGGGCCTGGCCATCTCCAAACGGCTGGCCGAGTTGATGGGGGGGCGGATCTGGCTCGAGAGCGAGGCGGGCAAAGGGACGACTTTTCATTTTACGATCAAGGCCAAAGGAACCCTCGGCACGAGCGCCCCTGCCTGGCAAAGCGCGCAACCGCAGTTGGCGGGCAGGCGGTTGCTGGCCATCGAGGACAATCCGACGAATCAGCGGATCATCGCCCAGCGCGCCGGCCAGTGGGGAATGCGACTCGAGCAGGCCGGCACCCGCGAGGCGGCCCTGCGGTTGTTGGCCGGGAGCGCGCCCTTCGATGTAATTCTGCTGGACCAGGAGCTTCCCGATGCGGATACGCCCGCGTTGCTCGGCGAGATCCGCCGCCTGGCATCCCAGCAAGCACCCATTCTGTTGCTCTCCGCCCCGCGGCCCCGGCACGAGGATGAGCGTCCGGCTCAGGCCGACGCGGCCCTGTCCATCCGCAAGCCGCTCCGGCCCGCGCAATTGCTCGAGGGTTTGTGCCGGGTTCTGAGCATAGAATTACAGCCGGAAAAAAAGGCTCCGGCGGTGCCCGTTCTCGATGCCCGCCTGGCGGAACGCCTGCCTTTGCGGATTTTGCTGGCGGACGATAACCTGATCAACCAGAAGGTCGGGATTTCCGTCCTGCAACGTCTCGGCTATCGGCCGGATATTGCGCATAACGGATTGGAGGTGCTCGCCGCTCTGGAAAAAAGCCGCTACGATATTCTCTTTCTCGATATTCAAATGCCCGGCATGGACGGCCTCGAAGCCACCCGCCAGATCCGCGGGCGTTTCGGCGCGGACCGGCCGCGCATCATCGCCATGACCGGCAACGCGCTGGTCGGCGACCGGGAGAAATGCCTGGCGGCGGGCATGGACGATTATCTCGCCAAGCCGGTGCGCATCGGCGATCTCCAGGCGGCGATCGAGAAGTGGGGCGTCACCATGCGAAAGGCTGGCGACGCGCCGTCCGAGGCGGCAACGCCGGAGTTGTTGGATCCGCGGGCGGAAGCTGAATTGCGGACGATGAGCGGAGCGGAAGGAGCTTCGCTGCACGCGGAATTGGTCGGGCTTTTCCTGGCGGGCGCGCCGGCCCGGTTGCAATCGTTGCTCGCCTCGGCTCAGGACGCCGCGGCCCTGGGTTTTCATGCGCATTCGCTCAAGGGCATGAGTCTGCACATCGGCGCCAGGCGTCTGGCCGGGCTTTGTGAGGAACTGGAGCGCTGTGCCCGGGAGGGCAATCTGCAGCCGGTGGAAGGCCTGCTTCCCCAAGTACGGGAGGTTTACGCGCGAACCGCGGCGGCCCTGGCTCCCCCCTCCGGCGCGGCCGGCGGCTTCTGCGGCCTGGATATTTGATCATTTTATGTGGATTAAACCTCCCCGTCTGAATCCCGGAGATACGGTGGCCATCGTCGCGCCGGCAAGCGCGCCGCCGGATCCGAAGGCGATTGATCAATCCATCGCGGCCGTTTCCGGCCTCGGCTTCATCCCCAAGCTCGGGCGCCATGCCCGCTGCCGGCTGGGCTTCCTTGCCGGGAGTGATCGCGAGCGGGCCGCCGATTTGACGGCCGCGTTTCGCGACCCGAAGACCAAGGCTATTCTTTGTGTGCGCGGTGGTTATGGAGCCGCGCGGCTGCTTGAGCGGCTGGATTTTTCCGTGATGCGGAAACACCCGAAGATTTTCATCGGCTACAGCGATATCACGTCGCTGCATGCGTCGTTGCTGACGAAGGCGGGGCTGATCTCGTTTCACGGTCCGATGTTGAACTCGGATTTCCTCAAGCCGAAAATGCCGGAGTTCGCGCGCGCGGCGTTTCTGCGGGTGCTGACGCGCGCCGAACCCGCTGGAAATATCGCGCAAGGCTATGCCAAGGCCGCCCGGAGCCTGCGGAAGGGACGCGCTTCGGGGCCCCTGGTGGGCGGCAATTTATCCATCCTCTGCACCACTCTGGGCACGCCGTGGCAGCCGGATTTCAGGGGCGCCATTTTATTTCTCGAGGATCTGGACGAAGCGCCGTACCGCTTCGACCGGATGCTCACGCATCTGCGGAACGCGGGTGTTTTGCGCCAGGTGGCCGGCGTGGCGGTGGGCATCAACGCCCACTGCGGGGATCCCAAGGCCAGGCGATGCAAGGAATACCGCCAGACCCTCGAGGAGGTGTTGGCGGACCGGCTGCTCCCGCTCAAAGTGCCGGTGGTGATCGACCTGCCGTTTGGTCACGTGCCGCACAACGCCACGCTTCCGGTCGGGGCCCGCGCGACCCTCGATGGCGGCCGCGGCGAGCTGCTCATCGAGGAGGCGGCCGTTTGTTAGGCGCGTGAGGCTGTCCGGAAGCCAGGGTTTGGCCGTCCACCGTTTGAATGGCCCACCCGCCTTTCACAATGCGGATGGTCAGCGCCCCGGTCTTTCGGGTGCGCAGCACGGGGACGCGCCGTTTTTGGAGGCGCTCGATGAGCTCGGGACGCGCTTGCTTGTAGGCCGGGGTTTCTGAATCGGTGATGATGATGGCGCGCGGTTGAATCCGCTCCAGCAACCCCTCGCCAAGCGCCTCGCCTTGCGCGGGCAGCCCCGCCACCACAATCTCCGATTCCAGGTCGTCGCCCCGCTCCAGCAGTGTTTCCTGCCCGTCCCGGCCCAGGTCGGACAGCAGCAAAACGCGCACCCCGCCGATCTCCCCGCGGAGGGTCAGGGCCGCATCATCCGCCCGGGGAAATCGGTCCTCGGCGGACGGGTGCAGCACCCGCCAGGGTCCCAATTGGTCGCGCCGGCGGATCTCGCGCAACTGTCCCGGCTTCTGGCTGAAGCCTTGGACCGCCGCTTTGTAGGCGGCAGAGCGTTGCGGCACCGGACTGACGCAGACGCGGCGTGGGGGAAAGGCCGCCGCCACCAATTCCGCCCCGCCCATTTGCCGGATGTCGCCATGGGTCAGGACCAGCGCCGCCGGCCAATTCACGCCCTTGGCCGCCAGAAAGGGTTTGAGCACATGGTTTGCCGCCCGGGCCGGGCCGGTGTCCACGAGAAAATCCTGTCGCGCCGAACCGGCGCGGCTGAAAACCGACGCGCCGCCATCGAGCGGCAGGATCGAGAGGGTCGAGACGGTCCGCCCGGCGCCCCACAACCACAATTGGAGGCCGCCCATCAGGCCGGCCGACAGCAGCGTCCAGCGACGCCAGGCCGGCGCAAATATCCGGCCGGAGGCCAGCCCGAATAACACCGCGTAATAACTGAGGAAGCCGGCGATGCCCGGGCGGGGAACATGGAGGAAGGCCAGGGGGATTGCCGCCAGCCAGTCGCTGATTTTCACGATGCAATGCATCCAAAACCAGGCGCTGTGGTTAAACCAGACCGCCAGCGGCCCCGGCAGCGCGCCGCACGCCAGGCTTCCCACATTTGAGGCCAGTGCCAGGCTGCTTAAGGGCACGACGAAGAGGTTGGCCAGCAGCGTTACCGGGCTGAACAGATGGAAATAAGCGGCCGTGATCGGCAGCGCGCCCAGCCAGGCCGCCAGCGAGACGGCGACCGAGTTGCTGAGCCACCGCGCCCCGGTCATGCCCCAGCGCCGCCAGCGTGGCGCCAGCTCCGCGGGCAGCAGCGGATCGTGCCGCAGCAGGGCGTCGCGCCAGCGCTCGACCGGCGGCAGCAGGAGCGCGATGCTCAACACCACAAAAAATGAGAGCTGAAAGCTGGCGCCAAACAACTGCCGCGGCTCCCACACCAGAATGATCAGGGCGGCCGCGGCCAGGGAATTAAGCAAATCACTGGGTCGCCGCAGGGCCCAGCCGCCGATGATGATGCTCATCATGATGGTGGCGCGAATGGCCGAGGGCTGCCATCCCGTCGCCGCCGTGTAGATCCAGATGAGCGGCAGCACGACCGCCCCACACCAGGCGCGCGGCGCGCGCGCCACGCGGAGCACGCTTACCAAAATGCCCCCGATCAGGGCGATGTGCAGACCGGAAATGGCGAAGATGTGCATGGTGCCGGTCTGGATGAACGGCTCGTAACCCCGGCTCTCGACGGCGTTCTTCAACCCCAGGGTCATCGAGAGCAGTAATCGCAAAGGTTCGTCCAGCCCGGGCAGATCCCGTGAAAGCGTTTGCCGCGCCCAGGCGATGAAGCGGTCATCCCAGGGCGGCACACCCGCTGGCGAGAGCAATTTCCAGTCCGCCATTCCCGTCCGGAGGGTGTAATAGACGCCCTCGTTCCGGAGGTAGGCGCGGTAATCGAAAAGACCCTCCGCCTTTGGCCCCGGAGGAGGGCCCAATACTCCGGTGACCTCCACCCGCTGCCCCCGGTAAAACTCCGCCGGCAGCGTCCCCGGCGTCAAGACCAGCGTGCGGCCAAAGCACGGTTCCGATTTTCCATCGCGGCGGACCAACTCGCGCGCCTCGAGCTCGGCCAGCGAGCGCGAGGCCAGTTCGCCATCCCGCAAATACAAACGTTCACTCGGCGTCTCCGCCAGAGCGCCGCGCAAGGTGACAATCTCCACGCGCTCCCCCTGAAGCCGGCGCAAATCCACAGGGGAGAGAATCGCGGCGCGGCAGGCGAGGTTCGTCCAGCCGGCCAAAAACACCAACGGCCAAATCAACCAGGGCCGCCACCGGGCAAAGCGGAGCGCCGCCAGCAGGACGAGGAAGGCGGCCGCGAAAAGCGCCGGAAGCGGGCCCGGCGCGAATTTACCGGCCAATAAACCCGCGGCGTAGGACAAGGCAGTCCAGATCAAAGGCCGGCTCATGAATGCTCTCGGCGGCTCGCCGCGATCGTGCCGAGCTGGGAAGCCGCTTTCGGGAGGATCCGCCAGATTCACGATCTCGGGCGGGAGACTAGGGCTCCGCCCCCCGCCACTCAACTCGAAAAAGAGGAAAGGCGTCTGGCC
>JBDHQH010000130.1:0-10384 GCA_039806935.1 Verrucomicrobiota bacterium | reverse complement strand
GGATTCTTTTCCGAGCGCAAATCTTTTTCATTGACAGCGCGCGGCTTTTTGGCTAAACACCGGCGAGACACCGGAGACGCGCCGCGTGGACTGGCCCCGCGGCGCGGCGCCGGATGGGAAGGGAATCTGTGAACTGGCTGTTGGAAACGCAACGAGCGGAAACGAGGGTGCCATGAGCCCGACGTCCTACCACCAATTCTTCCGGACCGCCACCGGACACACTCCCTACGGCTACCAATGCCGCCTCGCGTGCGGCCCGGGAGCCGATCCGGACCGCCCCGACACTCTGCGCGACGGAGCAACCTGCGAATCGCGGCTGA
Source organism: Verrucomicrobiota bacterium (assembly GCA_039806935.1). Classification (GTDB taxonomy): domain Bacteria; phylum Verrucomicrobiota; class Verrucomicrobiia; order Limisphaerales; family UBA8199; genus JBDHQH01. Next base: position 10,064 of record JBDHQH010000130.1, on the reverse strand, counting down.
TCAACATCCCCACCGGCTTGGGCAAGACGGAGGCGGTCACGCTGGCGTGGCTGTGGAATCGAGTCCACCTCGGGTCGAACCAGTGGCCCCGCCGCCTGGTTTATTGTCTGCCGATGCGGACGCTGGCCGAGCAAACGCGCAAAAAGGTGGAGGGTTGGCTCGTCCGGCACGATTTGCTGTGGGATGGAGAGCCCTCAACCCACCCGGGCCGAGTGGGGGTTCATCTCTTGATGGGGGGCGAGGACGCGGGCGAGTGGGATCTCCATCCCGAGGAAAGCGCCATCCTCATAGGCACGCAGGACATGCTGCTCAGCCGCGCCTTGAACCGGGGCTACGGCATGAGCCGTTACCGCTGGCCGATGCACTTCGGCTTGCTTAACAACGACTGCCTGTGGGTGATGGACGAGACGCAACTCATGGGTGTGGGTGTGGAAACGAGCGCGCAACTCGATGGATTCCGGGACCGCTTGAGGTTGCCAACCTTTGGGAATTGCCCGACATGGTGGATGAGCGCCACGCTGGAATCATCCCGCCTGGCCACGGTGGATCATCCCGAGCCGGAGACCGGCTGGCAGACAGTGACTTTGAGCGGCGCGGAGAGAGCCGCCGGGAGGCCGCATGAATTGATTACCGCGCAAAAGCCGATCTCGTCCGCAACCGCCAAGCTCAGCGCCGCGACCCAAGCGGGATACGCCAAAACGATGGCCGAACTGGCGCGGGGCCGCCATCAGCCCGGCACGTTGACGCTGGTGGTGGTGAACAGCGTCGCCCGGGCGCGGGAAATCTATGAGGCGCTGACGAAAGGGAAGTCCCCCCTCTATCCGCCTGAAAAGGTTGCGCTCATTCATTCGCGTTTTCGTCCGCCGGACCGCCGTCGCCATGAGGAACTGCTCTGGGGAGCGGACGACCGGATCGTGATTGCCACTCAGGCGGTCGAGGCCGGGGTGGATATTTCGGCCCGTTTGCTGATCACGGAGCTCGCGCCGTGGGCGTCCCTGGTGCAGCGAATCGGGCGCTGCAACCGAAGAGCCGATTTGCCGGACGCGGAGGTGTTGTGGGTGGACATCCAGGCGGGGGAGGAGACGGACGCGCTGGCGCTGCCCTACACCGCATGGGAACTTGCCGAGGCCCGGACCGCCCTAAAAAAGCTGGACCAGGCCAGTCCGGAGGTCTTGTGCGGTGTGGTGGTGCCGGAACGACCGGTGATCCGCCCGGTCATCCGCCGCCGTGATCTCGTGGATTTGTTCGACACCACACCCGATTTGTGCGGGCAGGATCTGGACATTTCGCGGTATGTTCGCGACGGGGAAGATAACGACGCGCAGTTTTTCTGGCGTGAAATTGCCGAGGGCCAAACACCGACTTCGAGCGAGCCGGACCCCGTCCGCGCGGAACTTTGCCGGGTCGGAATGCGAGATGCCGCCAAGTTTCTGAAAAGCGAGAAAACGCGCGCCTGGCGATGGAATCCCCTCGAGGAAATCTGGGAACTCGCCGGGGCGCCGCGCCCCGGCGCGGTCTATCTGGTGGCCGCCGCCAGTGGCGGCTACCACGAGGCGCTGGGCTGGACGGGGGATTCGAAGCATCGTCCCACGCCCTGTCCGCCTCCGGCTGCGGGCGAGTCCGAAGCGTACGCCGCCGATTCCGCCGTCTTTGCCCATGCCTGGCAGACCCTCGCGGAGCATACCCGGAAGGTCGTGGCGCAGGTTTCCGCGTTGGCGGCCCTGGTGAATGAGCCTCCACTCACGACGGCGCTTAGCCAGGCGGCTGCGTGGCACGATCTCGGCAAAGCTCACGAGGAGTTTCAGAAAATGCTGCAAGGCGGCGAGCGTGGCCGGGAGGGCGAGCTTTGGGCCAAATCAGCCAGGCGGAGCGGTCGATGCGCCCGGCGCGGTTTCCGCCATGAACTTGCCTCGGCGCTCGCCTGGCTGCTGGCCGGGCCGCCCGACGCGACCGAGCGCGATCTGATCGCCTATTTAATTGCCGCCCATCACGGCAAGGTTCGCCTCTCGATCCGCTCGTTGCCAGGCGAAAGCGGAAATCCGGCCGAGCCGGATGCCTTGTTTGCGCGCGGTGTCTGGCAAGGCGACAAACTGCCGTCGGCGGCGCTGGATGGCTTCACCACGCCGGAGATTGCGCTGGATCTCAGCTTCATGCAAATGGGCGAAGGCCCGCACGGCCCGTCCTGGCTGGCCCGATCTGTGGCGCTGCGAGATCGCCTGGGGCCTTTCCGTCTGGCTTATCTCGAAACTTTATTGCGCGCCGCCGACGCCCGCGCGTCGCGCAGTTTACCCGCTTGACCCATGCCCACTGTCACTCTTAACGGCTGCGCCCCGGTCCCCCTGGCGCATTATTTGAAAGCCCTCGGCATCCTTCGGCTGGTGGCCGAGCAGGCGGATGCGGAGGCCCGAGCTTTTTGGCTAAATGATGAGTTTTCGCTGCTCACCACGCTGACGCCAGACACGCTGGCCGGTTTTTTTCTCCGTGAATATCGGCCTTCGCCGGTGCTCGCGCCGTGGAATGGCGGCAGCGGTTTTTTCCCAAAGGACAATGCGGCGGCTCTTGCTGCCATTGAATCCAGCCCACCTGACCGGTTCAGTCCCTACCGAGGAGCCATCAAGGCGGCGCGGCGAGAATTGAAACGGCTTGGATTGGGCGCCAAACCGGACGGCGAGGCCAAAGCGGCGTTGTTGCAGAGCCTGCGCAATTCTTTTCCCGAGGCAGCGCTCGGCTGGTTGGACGCAGTGGTGGTGTTGGGACAGGACGGCGTGAGATTTCCGCCGTTGCTCGGCACCGGAGGAAATGATGGCCGGCTGGAATTTACCAACAATTTCATGCAGCGGCTTACAGAGGTCTTGGATCCCCAAAGCGGTCTGCCGACACCGGAGTCGGAGCGTTGGCTCCGGGCCGCGTTGTTTGCCGAAGCCGCGCCGGGACTTGCCACCAAGGCGCCCATTGGCCAGTTCTTTCCAGGCGCCGCCGGCGGCGCGAATGCGACCTCCGGCTTTGACGGGCCGTCGGCGGTGAACCCATGGGATTTTATTTTGATGATTGAAGGGGCGTTGCTCTTTGCCGCCGCTTCGGTGAAGCGTCTGGAAGTCGGTGATGCCGGGGCGTTAGTGTATCCATTCTGTGTCCGGCAGGCGGGGATTGGCTACGCGAGCGCCGCGGGCGCGGATGAAACGGAAGCTCGCTGCGAGATGTGGATGCCGCTTTGGTCCGAACCCGCCGGAATGGCCGAGCTGCGCGCGATCTTCAGCGAAGGTCGCGCCCGGATCCGGGGCCGGGCCGCGCGCACCGGCGTGGATTTTGCTCAAGCGGCCGTCACCTTGGGAGTAGATCGCGGCCTGGCAGGGTTCCAACGGTATGGCTTTCAGGTCCGCAATGGGCTGGCCTATTTTGCCACGCCGCTCGACCGCATCCGCGTTTCCCGCAACGCTCGCGTCGATCTGCTCGCCGACCTTGAGAGATGGCATGACCGGCTGCGGCAAAAGGCGGGGCCGCGCGCGAATCCCGAGCCGCCGGCTTCGATCAGCCGCGCGCTCCAGCAGGTGGAACGCCGGATTTTTGAGCTTTGTCGTGACGATTCACCGGCCCATCTGCAAGCCCTCCTCGCGGCGCTCGGCGCCGCTGAGCGAACGCTGGCCCGCAGTGGCAAGTGGACCAAGGATAATTATCTGCATCCGCTCCAGGGCCTGCGGCCGGAGTGGCTGGAAAAAGCCGACGACGGCTCGATGGAATTTCGCCTGGCCCAGTCCCTTGCCGGGATGCGCGCGCGGCTGAACGACCGGTTTTTTTGGCTTCGCGAACAGCTCGAGCCGGTGGATATCGGTTCCACCCGGGAGCATTCCTGGGCCAATTGGGCAAAACAGCCCTCCCGGGATGTCGCCTGGCACGACGGGGATCTCACCGAGGCGCTGAGCGCCATTCTCGCCCGGCGATTGGTGCGCGTGACCCAGTCTGGCGTCGCCGGCTGGCCCGACTGGTCGCCGCGCCCGGCGACCCTGGCGGACCTCAGCGATTTTATCGAAGGCCGGACCAACGACGCGTTGCTCGCTGATTTGATTTGGGGCTTGAGTCTGCTTGACTGGCAGCGAGTTAAACCCTTGCCCGCCGCGCCGCGGGAGGCCGCGGCGGTGATTCCCTCATCGCTCTACGCGCTGTTGCGGCTCTCCCTCCGCCCCGCGAAAACCGGCGGGGAACGGAACGTGCTTCCTGTGGTGCCGGCCATCTTGCGGCGGGCAATGAACGGGGACGGCCGGGCCGCCTCGGAGCAGGCGGCCCGGCGCTTGCGCGCCTCCGGCGAGGCGCCGCTCGTGGCGAGCCTGCCCGTCGCCGGGGAGATGGCCCGGCGCACGGCGGCGGCGGTGTTGTTTCCAATCGGGCCGCGGGACTTTTCCCGGTTGGAGAGCTATGTTCTGCAGCCGTCGGGAGAGGTGGCATGACTCGCGAGCCTCTCCTTCCGCCTCACGGCTGCCGCCAGCGGAAAAGCTTTCCAATCACCCAATTGGTTGATGACCTGGCCGACCGATTCGCCGATCGCTGTGTCGAGATCCGCAGCCGCCCCCGCGACCCATTGGCTCAGGCCGCCCGCCGCGGCGCGCAGAGTCTCGTCGAGGGCAGCGAAATCAGCGCCACGTCCCAAAATGGAGATCAAAAAAACTGAAACAAACAACCCTATAGAGCACATGAACATCACCGCATTGCAAAACCAACCTCGCCTCCTTCTCAAAGCCGGGCTCCGTCCGCTGCAAGGCACGCGCTTTCAGCCCACCGGATTTCCGGATTTGGGAGCCGCCACCTACGATGGGCCGGACGGGAGAAAAATGCTTTTGGTCGAATCCGCCCAAAGCATGGCCAACCGCCTCGAAACGGTGTGCTGGGATGCGGTCGCCGATGATTGGGTTGCCCCGCTCAAGGGCCTGCCCGTCGTCAAGGTGGTGGATAAAACGGGAAAGCCACTGACCAACTCGGTCCTCGAGGCGCACCGGCTCAACAGCCCTTATATCCTCGAGGGAAAAGACAAATCGTTCCTCGCGACCCTGCAAAAGGAACTTGCCATCGAGGAGAAGGGCATCGTTAACCTCAAGAAGCTGACGGCGGTGCTTTTCAAATATGATGTCAATGCGCTGCTGCACGGCATTTTTTTGGCCAAGAAGGAGATCGCTGGAGGGAGAATGCGTTTGCCCCGCGCGCTGACTGCTTTCATCGAAGCGGAGGCAGTGAATCTGGCGGCCAGCGGCGGGGTGAAAAACGACGCGGTGGATCCCTCCGGCGATACCGCGAAGGGCTTTGGCAACGTGCCTTTTCATCGGGAGGAATTCACCGGGCACCTCACCGCCTTCTTTAATCTCGATCTCGCCCTCCTCCGCGGTTTTGGGCTGGGGCAGCCTGCGGAGGATTTGCTGGTCGCGTTGGCGCTGTTCAAAATCCAGAAGTTCCTGCGCGAGGGTCTTCGCCTGCGCACCGCCTGCGATCTGGAAATCAGCCGCGAGTTTGAAGTGCAGCGGCCAGCCGAATTTACGGTGCCGTCGCTCGCCGAGGTGGAAAAGGAGTTGCCCGAGTTAATCAAGAAGGTGAGCTCGAGCTTCGCTTCCCCGGCGGTGACTAAAGTCATTTATGAGGAAGCCGCAGGCAAGAAATCCAAAGAAACTAAAGCGGAGCAGGAGTCCAATCAGGCGACGGAGGAATAAACCATGACCGTGCTCGAACTGCGCTTTCCGGCCGGGCGCTATCATGCCACGCCCTGGGGGCGGCACGTCAATGAAGGCGCGGTCGAATGGCCGCCGTCGCCGTGGCGCATACTGCGCGCTCTGATCGCGACCTGGTATCTCAAGGCCAAGGGCGAAATCGCCGAGCCGGTGATGCGAGGACTGGTGGAAAAGCTCAGTTCGCCGCCGCGCTTTCATCTGCCCCGCGCCAGCACCAGCCATACGCGCCACTACATGCCCTACAACGAGGGAAAAAACGAGAAGACCACGAAAATCTTCGACACCTTCGTCCAACTCGAGCCAGGCGCCGCCCTGCTGGCTGCCTGGGACGTGGATTTGTTGCCGGCCGAACTCGCCGTGTTGAGAATTCTGACGCGACGGCTCGGTTATCTGGGCCGGGCTGAAGCTCTATTGGAGGCATGCGTGGCCGAGGGAGTGGCCGCGATCGAGTGTAATTCACATCCCCTGGCCGAAGGGGACCATCCGTCGGAAAAACAGGAACTCGTTCGGCTCCTCTCGCCGATGGGGCCCGCTGATTACGAGCTTTGGCGGCAGCGCTGGCTCGCCGTCCGGCCCGCTGAGTCCGTTGAAAAAAAGAAGCCGGCGAAAAAATCGAAGGTGACGGCGGCGGCGGAAATTCCCGCCGATGTATTCTCCGCCCTCCACGCCGACACCGGGGAGTTGCAGTCCGCCGGCTGGAATCTGCCACCCGGGGCGCGGTACGTGGATTACGTTCGCCCGGCGGACGCCTTCGCCTCCGCCACCCGGCCGAAGCCGCCGCGTGGCGGGACCCGGCCGACGGTCGCCCGCTTCTCGCTCGCCAGCAAGGTTCCGCCGCCCATCACCCGGGCCATAGCCGTGGCCGGGCAGGTTCACCGGATGCTGTGCAGTGAGAAAATCTCCAACGGGCATCCTATCTTTACCGGAGCGAACTGCCGGGATCATGAACACGCGCATATTTTTTGCGAATCTATGGACGATGCGCGCGCGCGGATCACTCACCTCACGGTTTATGCGCCCGGCGGTTTTGATCAGGCCGCCATCGAAGCGCTCCGCCGGCTTCAGTGGACTTGGGGCTTTGAGGGGCATGATTTACGAACCGTGCTCCATGGGATCGGACAGCCTCGCGAATTCGACAGTCCGCTGTTTGGTCCGGCCCGAATCTGGCGTTCGCTAACGCCGTTTGTCTCCACGCGCCATGCCAAGACTTTCCGCGATGGCCGGCCCAAAATGGACGCCCGCAACGGCTGGCAGGAAGGCTCCGCCGCGCATGACTTGCTGCGGTTGCTGGCGCTCAACCCAAAGTGGGAGGGAGCCAAAATTCGCAAGCAGTTGGTCGAGCGCGATCGTCCGTTCGTCTTTGGCCGTGAACTGGGCCAGCGCCGCTTCCGCGCGCTGGAGTTTCAGAGCCTCCGGCATGGCGGCCGTGGCCGGCGCGGCCACGACAGCGGCGCGGGATTTATCCTCGAGTTTCCGGCGCCAGTGAATGGCCCAATCGCTCTTGGCTATGGAGCGCACTTCGGCCTGGGCTTGTTTGTGCCGGCAGCGGGCTGAGAACGGTTCAGGTGCTTTCCCGGTGGCATTTAAGATGCTGCTTGAGGAGCGCATGAATCCCGCGGAACAACCGTTCCGCGCTCGACCGAACTTCCGAAAGGGAAGGGCATGAGCGCGTTTGACCACTGTGGCTGGCGTATTCCGGAGGAGCCGGCCCCGCGGTCGGCCAGCCCCAAGGCTGACCCTCCGCTGCTGCCGCGCGCCGCCCTCGCTCTCCCGGAACCGCACTCCCCCGCGTCTGGTCCGGAGATTCAAGACGGGGATGGCCCGTCTCCAAGCCTTTCTCCGGGCCAACACCCCGCCTACCAGAAGGCTCTGGAAATCCTGCGGCGGGAAGAGACAACGAGTCAGTCTCCCGCGGTCGCGGCGCCGAGGGCTGGGGGCGCCGCGGCGGATGGCTCAGCCGCGGCGCGGGCGCGGGAGGCGGAGTCCCTGAACCGGATCATTCCGGCGCGGATGATGAATGAATTCGTGTATTGCCGGCGGCTGTTTTATTACGAATTTGTCGAGGGTGTTTTCGTGGAGAGCGCGGACACGCTGCGGGGCAAGGCATTGCATCGGCGGGTGGATGCGGGAAACGGCGCTTTGCCCGCCGCAAAAAAGCCAGCGAAGCCGGCCGCGGAGGGGCCGGATCAAGCGGCGGCTCGCGGCGTGGACGCCGAGGCGGAAATCATTCACTCCCGTTCAGTGGAGATGGGATCCGAGCGGCTGGGCGTGGTGGCGAAAATGGATTTGGTGGAGGTTCGGGCGGAGGCCGCCGCCGGAGCGGAGGCCACAGCTCTCCCGGAGCAACCGGATTTGTTTGCCGCCCTTGATGTTTGCCCGGTGGACTACAAGGCGGGGGCGCCGCGCGAGGGCGCGGAGGCCAGCGAGCTTTGGGATACGGATAAAATGCAGCTTGGGCTGCAGGCTCTGGTTTTGCGGGACAACGGCTATGCCTGCCAGGAGGGAGTAATTTATTACCGCGCGGTCCGCCAGCGGGTGCGCCTGGCTATTACCGCCGAATTGGAGGCATGGATCCTTCGGGAACTCGGCGAAGCCCGGCGAGTGATGTCCGGGCCGATACCCGAGCCGCTGGCGCATTCGCCGAAGTGCGCGCGTTGCTCGCTGGCGCCGGTCTGCCTGCCGGATGAGACACGGCTGCTGGCCGCCGCGCCGGAGGCCGCGCCGGGCGCGACTGCGGCAACCGCTCCCGCGCGAGCGGAGGCGCCCCGCCGGTTGATCGCCGCGCGGGACGATTTGCGCCCGCTCTACCTCAACACCCAGGGCTACCGCGTCGGGCGCAAGGACGAAGTGCTCGTGGTCAAAGAGAAAGACCAGATCATCGAGGAGGTCCGGATGCGCGAGGTGTCCCATGTGGCGCTGTTTGGCAACGTGCAGATTTCCACGCAAGCGATTCAATCGCTCTGCGAGCAGGAGGTGCCGGTGACCTACTTCTCGATGGGCGGCTGGTTTTATGGCCTCACGCGCGGGCACGCCCTGAAGAACGTCTTTCTCCGGATGGAACAATTCCGGCTGGCGCGCGACCCGGCGGCCTGCCTGGCTCTGGCCCGGCGGTTTGTGCGCGGGAAAATCCGCAACCAGCGAACGCTGCTCATGCGCAACCACCTCGAGCCGCCGCTGGCGGCCGTGACCAAGCTCAAGCGCGCGGCGCAGGATGCCCTGCTGGCGGAGTCGCTCGGCGAGTTGCTGGGGATCGAGGGGGCGGCGGCCAGCCTGTATTTCCAATCGTTCAGCGGCATGATCAAGGTGGACGACGGACTGCCCGGAGGCACGGATCCGCCAGCGCGGGCCTTTACCTTCAACTTCACCCATCGCAACCGCCGCCCGCCCGCCGATCCGGTGAACGCCATGCTTTCGCTTGGCTATAGCCTGCTGGCCAAGGATTGTGTGCTTGCGTTGCTGGCGGTGGGCTTTGATCCCTATTTGGGGTTCTATCATCAGCCGCGGTTCGGGCGCCCAGCCCTGGGGCTGGATTTGATGGAGGAGTTTCGTCCGCTGATCGCCGAGTCCGTCGTCCTGACCTGCCTCAACAATCGCGTGATCACCGAGCGGGATTTTGTCCAGGCCGGTCAGGCGGTCAACCTCTCGGCGCCGGGCCGGAAGCGCTTCTTCCAGACCTACGAGCAACGGATGAGTTCGGTGATCACGCACCCCTTGTTCGATTACAAGGTGAGCTACCGCCGGGCGCTCGAGTTGCAGGCCCGGTTGCTGGCCCGGGCGCTCACCGGCGAAATCGCCGAGTACGTGCCGCTCCTCACGAGGTGATTTGTGCGCTCCACCTACCTGGTCTGCTACGACATCGCGAACGACAAACGGCTGCGCCAGGTGTTTAAGACTTGCCGAAACTTTGGCGATCATCTCCAATACTCGGTATTCGAGTGCGATCTGAATCCGGCGGAAAAAACCGCGCTGGAAACGATTTTGAGCGGGTTGATCAACCATGATGAGGACCAGGTCATCTTTGTCAGCCTGGGGCCGGCCGAAGGCCGCGGCGAGCGGGTCATCTCCGCGCTCGGCCTGCCCTACGTGAAACTGGACGCCCCCTGCTACGTGGTTTGAGAAGCCGCCGATCTTTGACATTTGAATCCGCGAGCGGCGGGGTGACACGGAGAACCCCGGTCCCGCTCGCACTCCATAAATGCCTGATGACCAAGCACCAGGAAATGCGATCCGCGCTCAGGATCTGGATCTGCCCGGCGCGGGAGAGTGCCAGTCGCAATCAAGAGCTTGCGCCCCTGCGCTGGAAAGAGTAAGAAAAGATAGATCTCCGCGCTCACGTGAGCGCGGCCCCGTTGAAGC
>JBDHQH010000129.1:0-10423 GCA_039806935.1 Verrucomicrobiota bacterium | reverse complement strand
GCGAAGTGCTGTCTTCCTTATGTCCAACCTTGACGGAGGCGGCGCCATGCGTCAGGCTGTGCGGGTTCGGAGGGAAAATCTCTGGAGCGCATGATTCGCGCCCCGCCGGACAGTTGAGCGTAAAGACATTATATGGGTTCATTAAAAAAGCGCAGGAAAGCGAAGATTAACAAGCACAAGCGGCGCAAGAAACTGCGCGCCAATCGCCACAAGAAGCGCACCTGGCAGAAGTAAAGGGCAGCCCCCGCAAGGGCTTGTTGACTGGGATCCTGCGCGAGCCTTGCAGGAGGTTGCGTGCTTTGAAGTCCCGCCGATTCATTCCCGCGGCCGCCGTTCTGGCGGCCGCAATGGTTCTGGCTGCCTGCGCCAGCCGCCCCTCCGGGCCGCGCCTGGCACTGGAGGACCGGCCGGCGATTCGCCCGTCGGCGCCCGCCGACCCCGCCGAAGACGCCCGGGTGCGCGCCCACGCCCATTTCGCCGCGGGAGTGGCGCAGGAAATCAACTCGGACTGGCCCGCCGCGCTGGAGCATTATTACCAGGCCGCAACCGGCGAGTTGGATAACGAGTGGCTCGTGCTCGAGGTGTCGCGAAAGTTGATCCAAAATCGGAGCTTTGACCGCGCCTATGACCTATTGAGGCTGGCGGCGGACCGGCCCGAGGCGACGGGCGCGGTGCATGCCCGGCTGGGGATCGTTTGTTCGCAGTTGGGAAAATTTGCGGAGGCCGCCAGCGCCGACCGCGCGGCCATTCAACGCGCACCCGAGTCCATCGCCGGCTATCACAACCTGTTCCTGAATTTCATCCAGGAGAACAAAAACGCGGACGCGCTGGCCGTGCTGGAGAGCGCGGACCGGGTGAAAGCGGCGGGCGCCGAATTTTTGCTCGCGCTCGCCGAACTTTACGTCAACTACGGCACGCAGGATCCCCCCCAACGCGGGCTGGCGCAAGCGCGGGCGCTGGCCGCGTTCCGGCGGGCGGACGGGTTGCGCCCGGCCGAGCCGACAACCCGATTGCGGCTGGCTGACGGACTCAACGCCCAGGGAGACTCCGCGCGGGCGGCGGAGCTGTACCTGGAGCTGATCCACGAACTTCCCGACGTGCCGCTGGTGCGCGAGCGGGTTCACGCCCGTCTGGCCGAGATTTACCTGAAGAGCAGCGATCATCAGGCGGCCGGCCGGCAACTGCGGGCGCTCCTCAAGGATAATCCGGTGAATCCGCGGGTGTATTATTATCTGGGCGGCCTGGCTTTCGAGGAGAAGGACGCGGCGGCCGCGGCGGAATACTTCCGCCAGTCGCTCCTCCTGGATCCCGAATTCGAGCCGGCGTATTACGAACTGGCGCTGGCGCAGCTCGGCCTGGACCAGCCCGCCAACGCGCTGGCGACCCTGGACAGCGCGCGCCGGAAGTTTCCGCGCTCGTTTGTGATGGAAATGCTGACCGGGATGAGCCTGAGCCGGCAAAAGGCGTACGCCCAGGCGCTGACGCATTACACCGCCGCGGAGGTGATGGCCCAGGCCACCGATCCCGCGCGGCTAAACCGCGATTTTTATTTCCAGCTCGGCTCGGTTTGCGAGCGGCTCGGAGACGTCTCCCAGGCGGAGAAATACTTCGAAAAGTGCCTGGCGATCGCCCCGGATTTCGACGCGGCGCTCAATTATCTCGGCTATATGTGGGCCGAGCGCGGGATCCGCCTCGAACGGGCCCGGGAGTTGATCGAGCGGGCGCTGCAAATCGAGCCGGACAACCCGGCCTACCTCGACAGCCTGGGCTGGGTGCTCTATAAGCTCAGCCAGCCGCGGGCGGCGCTGGCGCAGGTGTTAAAAGCAATCGAGCGCTCGCCCGACCCGGACGCCACCTTGTATGATCATCTCGGGGAGATTTACGCGGTGCTCAAGGAGCCGGCGCTGGCGCGCGAGGCCTGGCTGAAATCGCTGGCGGTCGAGGAAAGCGCCCGGGTGCGGGAGAAACTCGAGGCGCTCAGCGCGCGCCCCTGAACGTCTTTCTGATGGAACGTCAATTTCAAAAACATTTCACCCGCGAGCAGGCGCGGGCCTTGCTGCCCCGCGTCGCGCAATGGATCCGGCGGCTCCAGGAGTTGCATGCCCGCCTGGGTCAGCACGAGAACCGCCTGGCGGACCTGCGGAACGCGGGCGGCGCCGATCTGGGCGGGCCGCTCGTCAACGCCTGGACAGGTGATTGGGCGGAGGTCCGGAAGATTCTGTGGGAGTTCGCCTCCCGGGGTATTCTGTTGAAGGACATCGACCGGGGCCTGGTGGATTTCCCGGCGATCCGCGAGGGGCGCGAGGTGTTTTTGTGCTGGGAATTGGGCGAGGCCGACGTGGAGTTCTGGCACGAATTGGACACCGGCTACGCGGGGCGAACGCCCTTCCCGCCGTAGCGCGCACCCGGCGCTGTCAACGGGGGATCAAGTGGAGTTGGGGGGCTTTGATCATCGCCTCGACACGCGCCCCCGGCTCCAGATCAAGTTCCGCGCAGGCCTGGCGCGTCAGCAGCGCCGCCAGGGGGAATCCACAATCCAGCTCCAAACGCATCATCGGGCCGTCCGGGCTTAAAGTCCGCACCACACACGGCAGGATGTTGCGCGGACTGCTGCGGCCGTGCCCGCCCTGGACCAGAATCACGTCCTCGGCCCGTATGCACAGATACACCGCCGCGGTCCCGGGAGGCAGCTCCGGAGCGAGGGCCGTCAGGGTGTGGCCCGCGGCGCTCAGGGTGACGAGGCCGGCATCGATCCGCCGCACCTGGGCGGGCTGGATGGTTTCGATCGCGACGGCGCGGGCCACCCCCAGGCTGAGCGGGCGGCAAAACACCTCGTGAACCGGGCCCCGCTGGAGCACGCGCCCGGCCTCGAGCACCACCGCGTCATCGCCGAGCGCCAAAGCTTCCGTTCGATCATGGGTGACCAGCAGGGTCGGGGTGCGGGCTTGCTTGAGCAGATCGCGCAACTCCCCGCGCAGACGGGCGCGGGAGGGCAAGTCCAGCGCGCCGAAGGGCTCATCCAGAAGCAGCAGGGCAGGCCGCCGGGCGAGCGCCCGGGCCAGGGCCACCCGCTGTTGCTGGCCGCCCGAGAGGCTCCCCGGCAGCCGGGCGCGCAACGGCTCCAGCCCCAGCCAGGCGAGCAACTCGGCCACGCGCCTGGCGCGCGCATCACGGCCGGCGTGGCGCAATCCGTAACCAATGTTTCCGGCGACCGTCAAGTGCGGGAACAGCGCGTAATCCTGGGGCACGTAACCCACAGAGCGGGCGCGGGTGGGAAGGGTCAACCGACGCGCGGAATCATGCCAGCAGACGCCGCCAAAGCGGATCCAGCCCCGATCCGGCTGTTCCAGCCCGGCCAGGCAGCGCAGGAGCGTGGATTTGCCCGCGCCGGAAGGTCCAAACACCACCGTGACACGCGCCGCGAGCGGCACCGCCAGGTGATCGATCTCCACCGCGGCGGCGGGAAATCGCCTGGTGAAAGAGGCTTCCAGGGAGGCGGTCATGCTTTGCGGACGCGCAGCAGACATTCGCCCGTCAGCACCGCGAGGAATGCGAGTGCGGTCGCCGCGCCGGCCAACGCCCAGGCGGGCCGGTCCTGCCCGAGTTGCACGTAATGGTAGATGGCCACGGAAAGGGTGGTGGTTTGGCCGGGGATATTCGCGGCCACCATGATGGTGGCGCCAAACTCCCCCAGGGCGCGCGCGAAGGCGAGCAACGCCCCGGCGATGACGCCGCGGCGAGCCAGGGGCAGGGTCACGGTGAGGAACACGCGCCACTCGCCGGCGCCCAGGGTGCGCGCCATTTGCTCGAAGGCCGGATTGACCTGCTCGAGCGCGGGCCGGGCCGCCCGCACGAACAAGGGAAGCGCCATCACGGAAAGCGCGATCACGACCGCCTTCCATGTAAATACGATTTCCACGCCCAAATGCTCATACAAGAGGCCGCCCAGCAAACCCTGGCGCCCGAGCAGGCGCAGCAGAATCAGGCCGGTGAGAACGGGCGGCAGCACCAACGGCAGCGTAACGAACGTCTCCACCACCGCCTTGCCCCGCCAGGCGCGACGCGCCAGCAGCCAGGCGAGCGCCAACCCCGCGGGCACCACCAAAACCATGCTGAGCAACGCCATCCGGATCGTGAAGCCCAGGATTTGAAAATCTTCCGCGCTCATGGGGCGGCTGGCGCGGGCGGAGCCGGCGCGAGGAAGCCGAAGCGCTGGAAAATCAGGCGCGCTTCGTCCGAACCCAGGAATTCCAGAAATGAACGCGCGGCGCCGGAGGTCCGGGAAGCCTTGAGCAAGGCCGCGGGATAGGAAATGGCCGGCGCGCGGGCATCCGTGATCTCCAGCGCCAGCCTCGATTTGCGGGAGACGGACGCATCCGTCCGGTACAGGATCGCCGCGTCCACCTCGCCCGCCTCCAACAAGGCGAGGACCGCCCGGGCGCTTTCGGTGGCGACGGCTTTCGGCTGAAGCTCTTGCCAAATCCCGATCGCCTCAAGGTAACGCCGCGTGTAAACACCGGCGGGCACCGCGGCGGGATCGCCCAGGGCAATGCGTTTGAACGCCGGTTCGAGCAACTCACGCGCCGACTCCAGGGGGCGGGGATTGGCGGCGGGCAGGAAAATGGCCAGGCGATTCGAAAGCAGATTGGTGGCGCTCCCCGGGACAATGAGCCCCTCCCGCGCCAGCATGGCCAGGCTGGCCTGGTCCGCCGAGAAAAACAAATCGGCGGGCGCGCCTTCGCGGATCTGCCGGGCCAGAATGGTTGAGGAGCCAAAGCTGAGACGAACCGGGCCGCCCGAGCGCTGTTCATACCGGGCGGCGACCTCGCGCAGTCCGTCGGTAAGGCTCGAGGCGGCGAACACCGTGATCGCGGCGGCGAATAGCGGCCCGCCGGCGGCCAGCGGGCAGATTCCAACGAGCAGGAGGAGAATGGAGCGCGCGCGCGTCATCGAGCATCTCTTTTGTACACTTCCCGGCAGAGAAACGCCATCCCATTGGTCACGCACCCCAGTTGAGGGCGGCGCGACCGGAGCGTATGGTGGTTTCGCCTCCATGAAGACGAGACGAATCTGCGCCGGGTACCGGGACGCGCTGGCAGTCGAATGCGCCACGCGATGGCTGACCTCGGGGCAGCCGCTGCGCGCGTTGTCGGAGCTGCGGCAGATTTCCGACCCGGCCCGTAATGACCCGGGCTTGCGCAAATTGATCGCCTTGGCGAGCGACGCCGCGCGGGAGGAAATTGAGCCGGCGCTCCCGATCGAGTTCCCGGGTTGACAGAGGGCGCGCGCGCTACCGATCCCATCGGGAATACACTTCGTACACGTTCACCTTGCCGCCCGGAAAGTATTTCGTGGGCGGAAGCGAGAAGCTTCGAGTAGCGGAATGATAACTCAACGGAAGCGGCGCCGAGGGATCGTTGGGGTCGTAGGCGGAAAAAACAATCCCGTCCGGTTCCCGCCGCGCGTCATAGAGGAGGATGGCGTGGTTGATGCTCAAACGGGGAAAACACACGACATGCGTCACGACCGGCCCCCGGCCTACTTCGTCGCTCAGCGCCTCCGCTGTGGCCTGTTGCTGACGGCGGGTGAAGGGAAACACCATGCGCCAGTTGCCGCGCTGGAAATAGCTCTGGAAAACTCCGCCAAGTTCGGCTTTCAGCAGCGCCTCGTTGGCCTGGCTGAAGCTCCGCAGGTCAGGATAGCCAGGTATGGTAATGGGTGGAGCGGCCCGGGGACGCCGCGCGCTCGAGCCGGCCACTTCCCGCACCAGCCGCCGGCAGGTGTCCGCGTCCGGCGGCGGCTGGGCCGCGTCAAAGCGCGCGCTTTGAAAAAATTGCTTCGCGGAGCGCGCCAGCACAAAGCACCGCAACGCGTAATCCGGCCGGGGCTGCCGTTTCTCCGCCAGCCAGCGGCCCCGTTCGTCGCGCTCATATTGCCAGACCAGTTCATTGGGAAACGCAAAGGTGTCCTGCTCGAGACTGAAATGGCGGCGGGCCACCGGGGCCGCCGCCGGCGTGGCGCAGCCGGAAAGAAGCCAGGCTGGCGGCACGATGGCCAGCAGCGCCAGCATCAACTGAAGGCAAGGAAGCGCCCGCCACTGGAACCAGTACCTCATGAAACTGCTTGCCCGAAAAGCTATCCCCGCATTACCTCTCTGGCAATGCTCTACGATTGTTGGCGCGGCATCGCGGCGGCGTTCGCGGACCGGCTGGCGTTGCTGGATCTGAACGGACCGCGCCGCTGGACCTTTCGGGAGCTGGCGACGGTGATCGAACGCGAACCCCGGCCCGCGGCCCGCCGCGCCTTTCCCTGCGGCAACACCGCGGAATTCATCCTGGCGACGTTGCGCGCCTGGCGGTTTGGCCAGGTAGCCTGCCCGCTCGAGCCGGGACAACCCCGGCCCCGGCTGGCCGGGCATCTGCCCGCCGGAGTTGTCCACTTGAAAACGACCTCCGCGACCGGCGGCAAATCCCGGTTTATCGCGTTCACCGGGGACCAACTCGCCGCCGACGCCGCGAACATTGTGCAAACCATGGGCTTGCGGGCGGATTGGCCGAATGTCGGCGTGATTTCTCTCGCCCACTCCTACGGCTTCTCGAATCTGGCCCTGCCGTTGCTGCTGCATGGAATCCCGCTGGTCATCGCCCGCGGGCCGCTGCCCGAGGCTTTGCGGGAGGCGGCGGCCACCCAGCGCGAGGTGACACTGCCCGCCGTCCCCGCGCTCTGGCGCGCCTGGCACGAGGCCCGCGCCATCCCGATCAACACGCGCCTGGCCATCTCCGCCGGGGCGCCCCTGCCCCTGACGCTCGAACAGGCCATTTTCCGCGAATCGGGATTGAAAGTGCATAATTTCTACGGCAGCAGCGAGTGCGGCGGCATCGCCTACGACCGCGCGGAGAAACCGCGCGACGAGGAAACCCGCGCCGGGGAGCCAATGGCGAATGTCCAGGTGACGATTGCGGAGGATGGCTGTGTCGAGGCGCGCGGCGCGGCCGTCGGCCTCGGCTACTGGCCGCGGGCCCATCCCGCCTTGCGCGCCGGCGTTTTCCGCACCACCGATCTCGGCGCGCTCGATAGCCGCGGCCTCCAGCTCAAAGGCCGGCTGGGCGACCTCGTCAATGTGGCGGGGCGCAAGGTCGCGCCTGAAACCATCGAGCGCGCCCTGGCGCGGCACCCCGCCGTGCGCGCGTGCCTGGTGTTTGGGATCCCCGACCAGGACGCGCGCCGCGGCGAAGTGGTGGTCGCCTGCGTCGTCCGCCGCTCCGGCGCAGAGGCGGGCGAGTTGCGGCGGTTTGCCATTCAACACCTGCCGGACTGGCAGGCGCCGCGCCATTGGTGGTTCGTCGAGTCCCTCGAACCCGACGGCCGCGGCAAACTCTCCCGCGCCGGGTGGCGGCGGGAATACCTGCGCGCCGGGGCAGCGGCCCGGGATTCGGATTGACCGGCGGGCCGCCAGCGGCTTGCATGATGCCGAGGCGAAGCCGGATTGGTCTCGCGGAACGGATGGAACCCGCGGCGGTTTCGGGCAAAGGGCGAAATATGCCCCTCCATGACTCGAGAAAGACACGCTGAAGCGGCGGTGGGCGAAGGCCCGGAGGAGCTCCGGATTGACCAGCTCCGCGGGGCGCCGGGCAATTCCGGGCCGCTCCAGGAGGGGCGCCCGCGGTTTTTCTTTTTCCTCGCCGGCGACGTGTGCTGGGAATTTGCGCAACGCCGCCGCCGGTTGGGCCCCCTGACGCTATGCCATCTGCCCGCAAACACCGCGGTTCTGCAACAGGCCTCTCCCGCCCAGGAATTGCTGGTGTATGTCATCCGCTACCGCCCGGAGCTGCTTTCTCCCGCCCTGCGGCGCCCGCTGGACGCGCTGGGCGTGGCGACGATCGATCTGGGCGCCGCCGCCGTGAGTCAGGAGCGCGCGGTGCGCTCCCTCTTCGAGGAAATGTGGTTCGAGCAGGAATCGCAGCCCGAGGAGTGGAGGACGGTGCTGCAAGCGCGCCTGCTGGAGCTGGCGGTCCGCACCCTCCGGCTGGCGCGCCGCAGCCGGGAGCCGGTCCTCGAGCGGGGCGGCGACAGCGCCGATCGCGTAGCCCGCTACGCCCTGCGCTTGCGGACTCGGTTTTTCCTGCGGGAAACCCTGGCGGAGGCGGCGCGGTCGGCGGGACTGGGCGGGCGGCAATTCACCGAATTGTTTCGCAAAGTGACCGGCCAGACCTGGCGGCGGCACGTCCTGGAGCTGCGAATGAAACACGCGGTGACCCTGCTCGCGGAGACGGACCGCCCGGTGAGCGCGGTGGCCTTCGAGTCCGGGTTTGAGGACCTGTCGAACTTCCACCACCTGTTCAAAGCCGAATATGGCTGCTCCCCGCTCGCCTACCGAATGCAACACCGAGTCCGGCTGCCAGCCCGCCCCGCGGCGGCGGCCGGCCCGGGTCCAAACCCGCTCCCCGGGTTCGAGTTCCGGGGCATGAAGGGATGGGGCTGGACGCCGGACCAATACTTGGAGGAAATCCCGATCCTGGCGGGGTTGCGGATGAATTTCCTGATGAACTGCTACCGGTCCATGAGCGTGTCGCAACCCGGGGAACCCTGGCGCAACGAGTGGTGGCTGCCCCTGGCGCGCGAGCGCCGGGAGGCGTTCGCCCGGATCATCCGCGGCTGCGCCGCGGCCGGCCTCACCTTTTGCCTGGCGCTGCACCCCCAACTCGCCTCCCCCCGGCCGCTGGCCCTGGGCAGCGTCAAGGATCTCGAGTTGTTCCTCCAGCACTACACCTGGGCGCAGGAGCAGGGTGTGGAATGGTTCGCCGTCTGTCTGGACGACACCCGGTGGGGGGGCGAGGGCCCGGCCGCGCTGGCCGCCGGACATGCCGCGCTGGTGAACGAGGTTTTCCGCAGCCTCCACACCCGCAACAACCGCTCCCAAATGATCTTCTGCCCGGCTTGTTTCTGGGGCGACGGCACCAACCCGGAGCACGCCGCCTATCTGACGGTGGTGGCTCGGGATTTGCATCCGGACATCTACGTGTTTTGGACCGGCGACGCCATTGTGACCCCGCGCATCACGCGCCTGGCGGCGCGCAGTTTCCGGAAGGCGGTGCAACACCGGCTGTTTCTGTGGGACAACTACCCGGTGAATGATGGCAGCCCAACGATGCACCTGGGGCCGTTGAGCGGACGGGATCCGGACTTGTGCGAGGTGATCGACGGCTACCTCAGCAACCCCATGTGCGGCCAGAATCAGATCAACCGCATCCCCCTGGCCACGGCGGCCGAATACGCCCTCGACCCCCGGTCCTACAAGCCGGCGCGCGCCATCGGCCGGGCGATTGCGCGCGCGGCCGAATCCCCGCGCCGCCAGGCAGTGTTAAAGGATCTGGTGGAGGCCTACCCGGGCTTCATTGTCGCGGGCGGGGGCGCCGGCACAAACCCGGTCCGGGCGAAATTCGCCGATCTGCTGGGCGAGGCCCGCTCCCGCCCCGAGGCCGCGCGATTCACGGAGCGGATGTCCGAACTGGCGGCGCGCCTGGGACGCTGCTTCCCGGGGCGGTTCTCCGACGCCCGACGCACGTTGCTCGCCGACGTGGCCTGGATGCGGGAGCAAGCCGCCCAATTGCCGCGCGCGGTGGAAACGTCGGCTTGGCGCTGACCCTGTGCTCCCCAGTAAATAGGACGTGCTAAATTCCTGTCGCGTGAAGAAATTCGACAATCGGTCTCTGGATCATAAAACGTTGGAACATATGCGTCTGACCGCGGTCCAGCGAATGCGCACGGGCGAAAAACCGAGCGCGGTTGCCCAGACGCTCGGTATTTATCGCACGCCGATCTAGAAGTGGTTGCGGGCGGAGCGGAAGTTGGGGCCGGAAGCCCTGAAGAGCACCACGGCCAAGGGACCGGCTCCCAAGCTCACCGAAAGGCAAAAAAGGCGGGTGGCGCGTTGGATTATGGGCAAGGATCCGCGGCCATACGGCTTTGACTTTGGACTCTGGACGCGCAGCATTGTGGCGCAGATGATCCAGGATCAGTTTGGGGTTTCCCTGTCGCTGCCGTCGATTGGCCATTTGCTCACCTCGCTGGACATCACGCCCCCAAAACCCCTGCGCCGGGCTTACGAGCGCGGCGAAGAGGAAATTCGAAAGTGGAAGGAGAAGAAATACCCGGAATTGAGAAGACGGGCCAGGGACAAGGGCGCGGACATCTTTTTCCTCGATGAGGTCGGACTACGGTCTGACTGTCCTCTGGGTCGAAGCTATGGGCTCAAGGGGAAGACGCCTACCCTGAAAACCTCCGGACAGCGACAGAAGATCAACGCGATCAGCGCCGTCAACGCCAAGGGAGCATTCTGGTATAACGTCTATAGTGGCATGAGGAACGCGACGTTGTTCGTAACGATGCTCAAAGACCTAATGAAAGGCCGGAAGAAGCCGGT
>JBDHQH010000128.1:0-10663 GCA_039806935.1 Verrucomicrobiota bacterium | reverse complement strand
CCCGGACGCCGGACGCAGCCTAAAGGCTGCGACTACATGGGGATGATCCTCCGGTCGCTATGCCTGGTTGAGACGCGTGAAAACCACGCGGGCGGGCGTGGGAATCGCGCTCTATCGCGCGAATTGTTCGATGGTTTCCTCGATTATGCATGGAAATCATTGGTGCTTGCCCTTGGCACCGGCTTTGCTAAAAGATAGGCGGATCGACGATCAAGCGAGCCGCGAGTTCGCCGAGTCGGCATAAAATTGAAACACGAAAACCAGCAAAGTCCTTATATGAACCTACGGAAGAAAATACGCGCTTTCACGCTGATCGAATTGCTCGTCGTGATTGCCATTATCGCAATTCTGGCGGCCATGCTGCTGCCCGCTCTGGCTCGCGCCAAAGCTCGTGCGCAACGCATTAGCTGCACCAACAACCTCAAACAGATCGGTCTGGCCATCAAAACCTGGGCGATTGACAACGGAGATCGGTATCCGATGGATGTGGCCCCGCAGGACGGCGGCCCGGCCAACCAATCGCAGTTCAAAGCGGGCAATGCCGGTTACGTCTATCAGATGTTTGCCGTGATGTCCAACGAGCTGAGCACACCCAAGGTGCTGGTCTGCCCCTCGAGCGACACCACCGCGCATACGAATTTCCTGTTCGCCGCCAACGCGGTGGACGGTGGCGTACTGCAAGGCCAGGGCAAGCTGTGCAATATGTACATTGATTACTTCATTGGCCGTGATGCTCAGGATGGACAGCCGCAGATGCTGCTCTCCGGCGACCGCAACATCTTTGGTGATCAAACCGTCCCGGCGTACAACGCGACGCTCAACAATGGTTTCGGCAATTCCCCCTACAGCGGCAGCACCCGCCTGACCACCGGCAAAATGGCTGCCATGGGCACCAACTTCGCCGCCACCGCGCAGAGCCCCTGCTGGACGGATAAGATGCACCAGAAGAACGGCAACGTGTTGCTCTCGGACGGCTCGGTGCAGCAGCTCAGCAGCGCCAAGCTGCGCGAGCAACTCCGCCAGACTGGCGACACCACTTCGTCTCCGGGACCGAACACGCTGATGTTCCCGTAAGCCCAGCGAATCGAGTTTTCTGGATTTAAAATCAAGGCGCCCTTCGGGGCGCCTTTTTTGTGCGCTGACGTCGGCGGGTACGCGCCGGGCGTGTTCATCTGTTACCTGTACGCCATCGGCGCCATGCTGGCGTCGGCTTCGATCGGGATTCCCGCTTAATCCAAGCCGGAGCTCCGGGCGGACGTTACGGCGGTTTCTATTCGCAAGCGGAAGTTGGCAAATCGCCGCCGGCACCGCGGAGCGGCGCGTCCGCGGTTGGCCCGGAACAAGTTGGGCGCCGCCGACGCGGCGGAATTGGCGGGAGTTTGCGCCGCGGCCTCGCGCGCCCTGGCCCGTCTCGACGCACTGGGCGTGCTACCGCCCCGGCTGGCCGACCCCCCTGGGCGGGATTGACTACGCCTCAGTTCAAACGCGACGACTCCGCGATGCCGTAACGTTTGAGCACACGCGCGGTAGCCTCCCGCTCGGCCGCCCCAGCCGCCAAAACCATTTTTCGCAACGAGTCGCTCCGGACAAACTCAATCTCGTGATAGCCTTCCGCGCGCGCGGCCAGCGCCGCCGCGAGTTCGCGGAGATTGCTGACTTTGCGGCCGTTGACGGCGTCCAGCACCAGGTAGCGTTCCTCCTGGTAGCCGATGTTGAAATTATCCGGCAGCACCTGCGAAAGAATCACCAGCGAGGGCCGCTCCCGTTTCGCCGGTTCCTCGCGGTAATGCAACAGCCGGAATGGCGCGCGTCGCTTCCACTCCGCCCCCCAGCTTCGCAAATACGAATCCGTGAGCGGCTGAAAAACCAGGCCGCCAACGATCAAGTATTCCGGCTCCCGGTCAAACGTGGCGCCGGCAACCAGCGAGTTGGTGTAATCATATCGCGGCAACCGATAGTGGATCTCCTTCTCCTGGCGATCTCGCCAAATCCTCAACCGCAGCTCATCCCCGGCCCATTTGCCGCTCGTAGCCAGGTTTTCCAGCATCACCCGGCCAAACTCCGGGTCGTCGTAATCGCCCTGAATATCGATCTCATGCCCGTCGATGCTCAGTAGAATGTCATTCGGCTGCAACGCCGAGTCACTACCATCCAGCGGCTCAGGCACGTTGACCACCAGCACCCCGCGCGGATCCCCAGGCAGCCCGAGGCGGCTGAGCGAAGCCGGGTTCTCGGCAGTCTGCCAATAAAACGGAAAATATCCCAGGCCGTGATACCGGCCCTGCTCGCGGGCCTCGAGCACCGACCGGATAAAGCTGGCCGGAATCGCCACGCACGCGCGCCCCTGCTGCCCCGCCACCAGGCCGAGCAAATGGGAATTGGACGCCAGCGGCTCTCCCTGCCCCGCCGCCAGCATGTCGGAATCCGCTTCGATCACCACGTGGCTCACCGCCGCCAGTTGCCCCTCGCGCACGTTGCATTGCGTGAACTCCGCCCGACGGTTCTCCAGCTTCCCTTCCCGCCAGCGCCGGATCTGCAAATTGCCATCCTCCGGTATGCCGCGCCCGAGCACCGCCGGGGCCAGACCTGGCCAGAACTCGGCATCGCCCACGGTAATCATCGCCAGGTTTGCGTAATAATCCGTCCAGACCACCTCCGCAATCCACCACCGGTTCCGTCCGTCTTTTTGGATCCGCACTAGAGTGCGGTCAAACAGATCGTCGGCGGTGGTCAGAATTTGACGCTCCCCAACCACCACGCCCGTTTTGAGCGCCCGCCGGGTGCGAATGCTCCAGGGCTGATAATAATCATATTGTTTCCTGGCCGCCTCGATGGTCACCACCGAACTCGCCCAGGCAGAGCCCCCGCGGGAGCCCGCCTCGGCGCCCCGGACGGGCGCGGCCAGGGCCGCCAAGCAGAACAGAATCCAGTATTTCATAAACGGCGGTCCTTTGAAATTCCGTAAGTTTTCAGCACCCGGCCATGGGCTTCTTTGACCTCTGACCGTTCCAGCGTTTCCACGTTGTGCCCCGGCAGGAACTCGATGACATCGTAAGTCCCCTCGTGCCGCTCCAACGCCAGCGCCACGTCCTCCATCCGCTCGATGCGCGCGCCATTGATTTTATCCACCAATTGCCGCCCGCGGGCCGAGACGTTCGCGTTGGCGGCATCGGCCAGCACGGCGGCCAGCACCACCGGCTCCGGCCGGGCGCCGGCGGGATCCTCGTGCCGCCGGAAAAACAGCTCATAATAAAGCTCGCTTTGCCCGCTGTCCGCCGATCCCTTGGCGACGCTGCGCAGGTAATCCATGCTCAACGGGGTAAACACCAGCCCTCCGTAAATGTAATAGCGGGGCGGCGCGTCATACTGATAACCCGCCGCTTGATCTCCGGTGTACACGCTCATGGGCAGCGACACCTCGATTTCCGCGCCCTCGCGCCACAGCCGCAGCGCCACGCTTTCGCCCGCCTGCGCCTCCTGAAAGGCCAGCGCCGCCGAGACCCGATTCCCCTGGTAGAGAATCGTTCCGTCGCTCGCCACCGGGTAAGGCCCGGCCCGCAGCAGCACGTCGTCCACCTTCAACAGCTTCTCGCTGGCCGGCACCGCCAGAATGCCGTCAACCCGTGCCCCCTGATTGTTATCGGGCAGCTTCAGGAAGGCTCGATACGCCGGATTTTGGAGCGTCGCGAGGCGCAGCCCGGCATTCACGAAACCGTCGTAGCGATGGTCCGCGATGTCCTTCAAAAAATGCTCGATCACCGGCGGCGGAATGAAAAAGCCGGTGTTCTCCAGCCCTTGCAATCCCTGAAACGCCACCCCGACCACCTTGCCGTCCTGAATCACCGGGCCGCCGCTGTTGCCGGGGTTGATCGCCGCGTCGGTCTGCGCGCTCAGCAGCCGGCGGTTGCCGATGTGCGCGTAAGGCTCCATTTCAATCCGCGAAACCACCCCTTTGGTGTAGGAAATCTCCTCGCCGCCAGCCGGATACCCGTAGGTCACCACCCCCGAGCGCACCTCCGGCAGCTCGCCGAAATCCAGCGGCTCGAGATCCTTGAAAAAACCCTCGTCCTCCACCGTCAACACCGCCAGATCGCAATCGTGGCCCACAAATTCCACCTCCGCCACGTACGGCCGCGGATCCTGATATTTGCGCGCAATGATTTGCCGCGCCCAGCCCACGACATGCGCGTTGGTCATGATCCGTTTGCCCTTGATCACAAACCCGGAGCCGCCGCTGCGCCGCACCGGCTCCATGCGCCAGGGCGCCTCCCACGCCGGTTGCTGGCTGAAGGTGATGATCTGAATCACCGATTTCTCCGGATCCGCCGCCCGGCACCACCCCGCCGCGGCCACCGCCAGCAGAAAGAGCAAAGTCCTGTTCAACACTTGGCGAAAATGCGATTCCCCGCCGGCGGGGTCAAGGACTTTGGCAGGCCGAAGCCGGAGCTGCGGCGGAATGGCCGGCTTTGCCAGCTGCATTAAATTTATTGACGTGGAAGGTGGCGCGCACTAATGTCAAATGACTTTAATTGCGCCCGCCGGCTCCAGCAGCCGGAGGCTGAATCTGAATGACCTGTTGTGCTAATTATGGTGCGCGCCCGGCGCGATCGGTCCCCTGCACGCCCAGGGCGGCTCCCAACGGAGATGCGGACCGTCCTTTCCGCCGCCACGCTGCCAGAAGAAAACCATTTTTTATCCATGCCCAAACCACCCATCATGAACCGCAAACTCCTCCTTGCTCTGACCCTGATCCCGATCGCAATTCTGGCCCGCGCCCAGGGCACGGCCTTCACGTATCAGGGCCGGCTGTCCATCAGCGGCACGAATTACAGCGGTCTGGCGGAAATCCAGCCGGCCCTTTGGAACGCGGCCAATGGCGGCAGCCAGGTAGCCGCCAACAACCCCGCCAGTGATTTCGTTGAGGTCACGAACGGCCTGTTCACTCTGCCGCTGGATTTCGGGGGGAGCTTTTCCGGCGCGAGCCTATGGCTGCAACTGAACGTGCGCGTCGCTCTCGGCCCGTTCACCGCTCTGACTCCCCGGCAGGCGCTCACGCCCGCGCCCTACGCCATCATGGCCGGCACCGCCAGCAACCTGCTGGGCACCGTGCCGGCGGCGCAACTGACCGGGACGATACCGTTGGGCCAACTGCCGCCGGCGGTGGTGACCAACAACGCCAGCGGCGTCAATATCACGGGCGTCTTCCACGGCAGTGGCGCGGGCTTGAGCGGGGTGGACGCCGCCCGCCTGGATGGTTGGGAGGCGGCGGACTTCTGGCGGCAGGGCGGCAACCCGCTTTCCGGCGGGCAATTTCTCGGCAGCGTCAATGATCAGCCCTTGGAGTTCCGGGTCAACAACACCCGCGCGCTCCGGCTCGAGCCGACGGCGAATGGCCAGGATCGTTCCAATGTGGTGAACGTGGTTGGTGGCTCGCCCTTTAACCGCATCTCCCCCGGGGTTTACGGCTCGGTTATTGCCGGAGGCGGCGGTTTGTACTCTGGTGTGGCCTTCACCAATCTCGTTGCCTCGCACTTTTCGTTCCTCGGTGGTGGCGCGGGAAATTCGATCCACTCCGGCTCCCCTTATTCCGTTCTCGGCGGCGGTGAATCCAGTTCCATCCTCAACGACACTACCCACGCCTTTCTCGGGGGCGGCTATAGCAATACCATCCTGGGCAAAGCTAGCTGGGCGTTTCTCGGAGGCGGCTATAGCAATACCATCCTGGACAACGCTAGCTGGGCGTTTCTCGGAGGCGGCTATGGCAATACCATCAAAACCAACGCTTACCGATCCTTCCTCGGCGGCGGCGGTAGGAATGTGATCGAAACCAACTCCTATTATTCTTTTCTTGGCGGAGGCTGGGGGAATACCGTCCAAGTCAGCGCTTCCTACGCCGTTGTTGGCGGCGGCGAAGGCAACGTGGCCGCCGGCTGGCATTCTGTCGTGCCGGGCGGCTATAAGAATCTGGCCGCCAGCCCTTACAGTTTTGCCGCGGGTTATCAGGCCCGGGCGGTCCACTCCGGGGCGTGGGTGTGGAGCGACTCCTCGTCCGCCACCGCCCTGCTATCCACCAACGCTCATTCCGTCACCATGCGGGCGTCCGGCGGTTACCGGTTGTTCTCCAATCCAGGAGCCACCACGGGCGCCTCTCTGGCGCCGGGCGGCGGCAGTTGGACCAGCATGAGTGATCGCTGCGCCAAGGAAGATTTTGAGCCCATCAACCCGGGGGAAATTCTTGACAAAGTGACCGCGCTGCCGTTGACTACGTGGAAATACAAAAGCCAGGACGCCCACATCCGCCATCTCGGCCCGATGGCGCAGGACTTCAAGGCCGCGTTTGGCGTGGGCGAAAGCGACACCGGCATCACCAGTGTGGACGCCGACGGCGTGGCGCTGGCGGCCATCCAGGGATTGAACCAGAAGGTGGAAAGCGAAACCCAGCAAACGGCGTTGAGGATGCAAAGCCTGGAGGCCGAAAACGCGGCGTTGAAGGCGCGCTTGGAAAAGCTCGAACAACTCCTCCGCGCCAGTCATAATGCAAACCAATGAAGAACGGGATCACCCAAAATCTGGAGTGGAAGGAAAAACGATGAAGGCCCAATCCGTCTCCCCCGGCATCCTCCTCGCGGCTCTCGGGCTGCTGAGCTTCACGCTCGGCGTCCACGCCCAAAGTTATTCGATTGACTGGCACACGGTGGACGGCGGCGGGGGCACGAGCACCGGCGGCGTTTATGCCGTGAGCGGCACCATCGGCCAGCCGGACGCCGGCGGACCCATGACCAACGGGGCCTACGCCATCACCGGCGGATTCTGGGCGTTGCCGCGGGTTGTGCAAACATCCGGCGCGCCCACGCTCCAAATCACCAACGCGGCCCCCGGTCTGGCCACCCTGTGGTGGACGCCGGACACCGGCACCAACTGGGTGTTGCAGGAGCGCCCGAGCCTCAGCTCGGGAAGTTGGACCGCCGCCCCCACCGGCTCAACCAACCCGGCCACCGTTCCCGCCACGCCGCCCGCCCGGTTCTACCGCCTTTTCAAACCCTGAAAGAGCGCCCGCGCCCGCGGAACCGGCTTGGTTTGCGCGGGCGGCCGCCGCCCGGATGCCTGCGGGCGAACGCCGGCATTCACCAGCTCACCGCTTCTCCGCCGGTGTCAAAAACAAGCGCCCCTCGCCGGCGTCCAGCGCGAGCTGCAGACCCGGCATATCCGGGCTGTCGTCCCGCAGCGGCGTTTCCCGGCCATCCACCGGACTCACCTCCGCAACGCCGCCTGCCGGGGCCGCGAACTCGACCGTGGGCCACGCGCTGTAGGCAAACTCATAATTCTGCAGGTACACGGCCTGGCGCCCGTCCGCATGGCGGAAAAGGCCGACGAGATAATCGCCGGGGCTGAGCGCCCGCAAAGGTGTGCCGGCCAGACTGGCCGAGGCGTCCTCCCCCGGTCTGATCCGCCGAACTCCCCGGCTCGTGAGCCGCATCAAAGTGGGGCCCAGATGCTGCAGGGCGGCGTTCAGGCGGCGCGCCTCCTCGTAGTGCCGGGTGCGGCTGCCGTCCCGCCGCAGAATGGCTCCGCCCCGGGGAAACTCCGCCCCCGCGGGCGTCCAGTAACAAAAGTACATCACCCCTTTGGCCCCGTGGGCCACCGCGGCCGAAATCTGCCATCGCAACTGCGCCTCGGTCGGGTCGGAATGCGGCCCGAAGGGCATGGCATTGAAAAAGTTCCAGAAGGGAATTCCGGCGGCGACCGCTTGCTCGCGCAAGACCTCCAGATTCGCGCAATAACTGTCGCGACCATCCCGCCCGGGCACGAAAATCGGATAATGATCCATGCTCAGCACATCCGGGCGGACTTCCCGGACAAATCGCTCCACATACCCGGCGTACGAGGCGGCGCCCAGGGCGGATGCCGAGGCGTAGTTCGGAAAGAGGTTGATGTAGGCGAGCTTCCCCGGCCGCGCCCGCCGCAAGGCATCCACCTGCCGCCCGAGTTCGGGGAAAGCGCCCGCGCCCGGCTCATCCGCCAGCGCGTAGCCCCAGCAGGCCGGGCCGGATGGCATCTGCTCGGGCGGCAACCCCGCCGGCGAAACGATCGCCTTCAACCCCTGCGCCTCGCATAACTCGAGCTGCCGCCGCACGGCCTCGGGAGTCGTCGCGCCAAAATTGCCGATAATGAAGGTGAAGTTGGCCCGCGCGATCTCGGCAAACCGGGCCGCCGTCTGCTCCGCCGCGGGTGGATCCACCCAAAAGCCGATGGCAAACCGGTCTTGAGCAAACCGCGGCTCGGCTCCCGTCGCCGCCGGGAGCGCGGTCGCTCCCAGCAGGAGCGCGGCCACCACCAACCAGGGCGCCAGCGGCCTATTCATCGTTTGACGCGGCTTTCCGCTTTCGCTCGAAAGGGGCAATCTCCGACCTCATCTGCCCGGGAAACGCGCGGCCGAGGCTCTGAGTCTGCTGTTTCGGACCGCCCGGCTGCCACAAATCCACATCGCCGACGGCCACCTTCTCGGACCAGGAATCCCCATAGCGCTTCATCGCTTCGGTCAGGCGCGAGTCCAGGACGCGGGCCAATGGCTGTTGCGCCGGATCGTCGATCAAATTCCTCATCTCCCACGGATCTTGCGCGACGTGGTAAAGCAGCCAGGGCTGCTCCAGGGTGCGGGCGTACATATAATCGCGGGTGCGAATTGCCCGCCAACCCGGCCACGGCACGTAGGCGTAGGGCATCTCCAGATACACAAAATCGCGCGGCGGGCTTGCCGCTTTGCCGGCAAAAAACGCGGAAAAGTCATCGCCATCCAGGCCGGATGGCGCCGGCACTCCGGCCAGCCCCGCCACGGTGGGATACACATCAACGGCGCTGAACGGATCCGCCAAGGTCCGGCCGGCGGCCAGCGCCCGCGGATAACGAATGAGAAATGGAACCCGGGCGGATTCCTCGAAGGGCCAGCGCTTGGCTTTGTAACCCTGCGAGCCGATCATGTCCCCGTGGTCCGAGGTGTAGATCACGATCGTGTCCTCGGCCGCCCCCGCTTCGTCCACCGCCCGCGCCAGACGGCCAAACTCCGCGTCCAGCGCGGCGATCATCGAGTAATAACCCGGCAACGAGCGAAGCGCGAACTCGCGCGCGGCGCCGGCGGGCACGTTTGGCGGCGGAGAGACGCTGGCGAACCGCTGGCGATACGGCTCCGGCCGATCATAGGGCGAATGCGGCCAGATCCAGGAGACGAACAGCATCCACGGGGCCGTTCCCCGGCTCTTTTCCTTGATGAACTTCAAGGCGACATCCGTCGTGGGCGTCGGATTTCGTTCGAAGTGATACACGCCGTATTCGGTCCCGGGGGCGGGAAAGCCCCAGGTTGGATCAGCCGGCGTCCGCGCCTTGCCGAGATGCCACTTGCCCACATAACCGGTTTCGTACCCCGCTTCCCGGAAAGCCTCGGCGAAACACTTCTCTGTAGGCTGGAAGTCCGCCCCGTTGCTCAGCATCCGGTTGTGATGAACCTGTTGGCCGCTCATCAGCACCGCCCGGTACGGGCAGCAAACCGGGGTGGGCGAAATCGCGGCGTCCAACCGCAAACCTTGCGCGGCGAATTGATCCAGATTCGGCGTCCAGGCGTTCGTGTCTCCATAACAGCCCAGCGACCCGGCGCGCTGCATGTCGGAAAAGACATAAAGCACGTTGGGTTTCCGGGCGGCCCCGGCCGTCAATGCCCAGACCAGCGGGCCCAGCAAGAGCGCCCCGCGCCACCATCGCGATCTCATGGCAGACTTAGACGCGGCGCGGGCGGCGCCAGTTACAGGAGTTGGACTCATCGGACGTTGTCGCCCCATTCGTGGTGATCGGGGCCCGGCCAATCGTCCACGAATGAACGGCTGGCCCATTTTTCCCACGCGGCTTCCAAACGCGCCGCGAGGCCGGGATGTTCGGCGATGACATCGCGCAATTCGGTGCGGTCGGCCTCCAGATCATAAAGTTCCCATGGGCCGCGCCACTTCTGGACCAGCTTCCATTTGCCGTCGCGCACGGCTTTATTCCCTTCGTGCTCCCAGAACAGCGGCTGCCGGCGACGAAGCGATTTTCCCTCGAAAGCCGGGCGCAGGCTCACCCCTTGCATCGGGAGGATGGCGTGGCCGTTAAACTTTTTGGGGTAAGCCGCCCCGGCGAGGTCCACGGCGGTGGCCATGAGATCGATGACGTGAGCGGGTTGCTTTTCCACCCGGCCGTTGCGCTCCGCGGAAATGCCCTTGGGCCAATGGGCGATAAACGCGCTGCTGATCCCGCCTTCATGGGTGAAATGTTTGTAGCGCCGGAAAGGCGTGTTGGCGAGCGTGGCCCAGTTCATGCCGAGGAAGGTGCGCGAAAACGGGCTGCCGATCGGACCGGGGCCGGTGGTGATCCCGGCCGGGCCGCTCTCGGCGTTGCCCCCGTTGTCGCTGAGAAAGAGGATCAAGGTGTTGTCCAACTCTCCGCGCTCCTTCAGGCCGGCCACCAGCCTGCCCATCGAGCGATCCAGGCAGTCAACCATGGCGGCGTAGGCGGCCATGATTTTGTCAAAACGCTCCTTCCTCTCCAGCGGGCGCGAATCCCACGACGGCGAATCCTCCGGACGCGGCGAGAGCGGCCACCGCGGATCCACGATGCCGAGTTGGATTTGCCTGGCGTA
>JBDHQH010000127.1:0-10756 GCA_039806935.1 Verrucomicrobiota bacterium | reverse complement strand
GGGGACTCCCGATGGGACAGTCCGCCCCGCGCTCAGGCCGGTTGTTGCTGCGTGAGGCAATGCAGGCTGCCGAACCCGAGCACCAGATCCGCCGCGTGGATGCCCACCACCGGACGGTCGGTGAACAGCTCTCCCAGCGTGCCCAACGCGATCCGATCGTTGGGATCGTTGAATGTCGGGACGATCACCGCCGCGTTGGCAATGTAAAAATTCGCGTAGCTGGCCGGGAGCCGGTAGCCCTCGAAATAAATCGGCGCCGGCATGGGCAGCGGCACCACCTCCGGTTTGGAGCCGTCCTCGAGGCGCAGATCCTGGATGCGCTCCCAATTCTCCGCCAGCGGCTGGTAGTTGGGGTCCTGGCGGTTGGTTTCCTTGATTAACACCACGGTGCGCGGGTTCACAAACCGGCAGACGTCGTCGATATGCCCATGCGTGTCATCGCCCGCCGGACCGCCCGCCAGCCAGAACACCCGGGTCACCCCGAGATATTGCCGGAGCGCCTCCTCAATTTCGGCGCGGCCCAGACCGGGATTGCGCACCTGCACCTTGGGATCAAGGTAACACTCCTCGGTGGTCAAGAGCGCGCCGCGGCCGTTGAGTTCGATGCCGCCGCCCTCCATGACGAACTCCCGGCCCTGGTACATGGCTTTGAACAGGCGTTTCTTGAATTGGCGCGCCACCGTCTCGGGCACGCGCCGGTCCAGCCGCCAATCGTCGTACTTGGCCCAGGCGTTGAAGTGGAACTGCACAATGGCGGTTTCGCCGCGCGGACCGGAACCGCGCTTGACAAAGAGCGGGCCGGTGTCGCGGGTCCAGCCGCGGTTGGTTGGATGCGTGAAAAATTCGACCTGGCCCAGATCACAGCCCGCGCGCTTCAGATAATGGGTGGCCAGCCGCCGTCCGGCGCTGTCATTGACCAGCAGACGCACCTTCTCGCCGGGCGAAATTTTCCGCACTATCTCGCCATACACCCAGCGGATGGTGTCCAGCTTCCCGGGCCAGTCGGTTTCGTTGTGCGGCCATCCCAGCCAGGTCGCCTCGTGCCGGGCCCATTCGGCCGGCATGGCAAAGTCCAACTCCGCAGGGGTCGGCTCCGGTGCTCGTGGTGTCTTCGGCATACGCTGGTTGCAGGATAGAGCAAAATGTCCGGCGGCGAAAGAGGCGCCAGCGGTTCCACGGCGAACTGCCGCCCCGGGGAATCCCCGGGAGGCGTTCGGTAATGTCTGGCGCCGGTTCCGGGGCGGCACCGGTTGCCGTTCCTGCCGGAGCGCGTAATCTCGTGCTTGAAAGCTGCGGCTGGGCCGCGCTGCATAAACGTGTTTTCGTTGGCCACATTAAGAACCGTTCGGGGCGCCGCGCTGGGCGCGCGCTCAGGCGCGTCCGCGCGCCACGGCGGCCGGACGCACTCTGAAAACCGGGCATGAAAAAGTTGCTCGTCCTCACCACCCACCCGGAAACGGCGGCCATCCTGCGCGGCGCGGAAGGCGCCGAGGCCTGGGAAATCATCGAGCGTTTGGGCGTCGAGGAGGCCGAACCGTTGCTGCTGCATCATCTGGTGGACGCCTGCGTGATGGATCTCGACCTGGACTCGGTCCAGGCGATCTGGCGGATTGACAAATTCAGGAAACGAGCGCCGCGTTGTCCTTTGATCATCCGCGCCTCGCGCCGGACCCCGGAACGGGACGAGGAGGCCTATGAGCGAGGGGTGCTTCATATCGTGGATAAAGCGGCCCGGGGTCGAATGATTTTATCTCTGCTGGAGCGGAAGGTTCCGGCCGCGGTCCCGGAGCCTGCCGCCGAGGAACCCGTCCCGCCCAGCCGCGAGGAGACGATCGAATCCCGCGCCGCCCAGCATCCGCACCCCTTGGGGCTGCTGCGGAACATTTCTGGCGTGCTGAGCCATACCCTGGACGAGCCGGGGATGGTGAAGCAGTTTTTGTTGTTGTTGCGCGAGCTGCTGGGGGTGAATCGCGCCGCCATTTTTTTAAGCCGGCCCGCCGAGCTGGAAGCCGATTCCGAGGCCGGGGCGCGGGGGCGGTTGCGGCCCGTGGCAGCGGTGGGGATCCCGCCGGATTTGCTGCGTCACGCGGGGTTGTCCTTCGAGTCCGGCCTGGGCCGGCAGCTCCAGCGCGCGGGGCGCATCCTGCGCCGCGAGAGCCCCGAGGCGCGCGGGGATGCCGAGGTGCGGCGGGAGCTGGAGCGGCTGGGCGCGCAGGTGGCCGTCCCGGTGATGGATCGGGAGAGCATCCTGGGCGTGGCGGTGTTTGATCGGCGCGTCACGGGCGAGCCGCTCACGAGCGAGGATCTCGAGCTGGTGTTTCATTTGCTCGAGCAATTGGGAATGGGCCTGCGCAATCTCTGGCTGCATGCGCAGTTGGAGGCGAATCACGAGCGACTGGCCGGCATCCTGGGCGAATTGACCTGCGCTTGTCTGGTCGTCAGCCGCGAGCTGGCGATCCCGCACGCCAACAAGGCCGCCCGCCGGATTTTTGGCGTGCGCGGCGGCGAGCTGAGCTTCGCCGGGCTGCCGGCGGATTTGGGGAGCCGGATTTACCAGGTGCTCAAGACCGGCTCCAGCCTGGCCGCCTTCCGGTGGGAGCCGCCCGCGCGGCCCGGCGGCGCCTGTCTGGTGAGCATTACGCCGTTCCGGCGCGGGGCCGATGGATTGCCCGCCTCGGCGCTCGTGACCGCCGAGGACATCACCGAGAGCGAACAACTTCGCGCTTTGGAAATCGAGGCCGCCCGGCTGCGCCTGGTCCAAAGCATGGCCGATCGGCTCACGCATGAAGTCGGCAACGCGCTGGTGCCGCTATCCATCCATCAGCAACTCCTGGGCGAGAAATGGAGGGATCCCAAATTCCGCGCCACGCTGGGCAACGCCTTGGGCGAAGGGATCAGACGGGTGAACCGGCTGGTCAGCCAGATGCGCTTCCTGGCGCGCGATACGATCGCGGCCCCGGCTGTGTTTCCGCTCGAACCGGTCATCGAGGAGGCCTACCAGGAGGCGCTTGCCCATCAACCGTCCGAGGGCGGCCAGCTTCGGTTCGAAAAGAGCGGCGAGCCGGTCAGGATCAAGGGCGATCGCGCTGCGCTGCGGCACGCGCTGATGGAAGTGATGCTGAACGCGTTGCAGGCCGGTCCGCGGGAGCCGCGCGTCAGCGTAAAATTGAGGACTCGCGACGGCGGACGCATGGCGGAGATCGAGGTGCAGGATGCCGGAGCCGGCTTCACCGCCGAAAGCGCCGGTCAGGCCTTCGCCCCCTTCACGACCACCCGCAACGTCGGCCTGGGCCTGGGCTTGCCCGTCAGCCGCAAAATTATTGAGACGCACCAAGGCCGGATCGAGGCGGCG
This sequence comes from Verrucomicrobiota bacterium, assembly GCA_039806935.1. Lineage (GTDB taxonomy): Bacteria > Verrucomicrobiota > Verrucomicrobiia > Limisphaerales > UBA8199 > JBDHQH01. The sequence continues at coordinate 7,404 of JBDHQH010000127.1, read as the reverse complement.
CCCGCTCCGCATGGCTTGGTTCAAATCACCCTGCCCGTGGCCGCCGAGTGATCCCTCCGCCGGCCGGGAGCGCTCAGCGCCCCTCGGGATTGTGGCGGATCGGGACGCAGGCGGTGCTGATGGCCGCCTCGCGCAGGACAGTGCGCGAGACCGATCCCAGATAGAGCCGCCGCAGCGCGCCTTTTTGGTTGTTCCCGACGACAATCAGATCAGCCCGGCGCGCTTTCGCCAGGCTGACCAGCCGCGCCCCCACCGAATCACGAACGCGGATGACTTCGCTCTGGAACTTCGTGTCTCCGAGCGTCCCCTTGCAGCGCTGCTCCAGATCCTCGCGGAGCAACTGGCGAACCTCCCCCCAGCGGCGCGCGGGCGCCGGCGCCCCGCCCAACTCGAGCCAATCGCCCGCCACCCGCGGGGTGGACAGATGCGCGACGGTGAGGTGGCAGGGTTCGAGCGCGCTCAGCGTGGCCGCCCAGGTCAGCGCGGCGTCCGCGCTGGCGGAAAAATCATGCGCCACCAGAATGTTCAACGGCCGGTTGCCGGCGGCCCAATCCCGGAAGGGCCGGGGATCCCGCACCACGAGGACCGGCGCGGAGGACAGGTGCGCGGTTTGCTCCGCCACGCTGCCGATCAGCCAGCGCGCCGGCGGGACGTCTTCCCCCAGCGACGAGACCACGATCAGCCCCGCCTTTTGTTGCAGGGCGGCCTTCACCAGTTCCACCGCGGGGGAACCGGACAAAAAAGCCTCTTTCACGGCGATTCCCCCCGCGCGCAGCCGTCCGGCCTCCTGCTTCAGCTTGTTCCTGCCCCGAAGCCGGAGCATGGCTTGGGATCGCGAGTAGCCCGTCTGGCCCCGCTCCGGCGCGACCACATGCGCCAGAGTCAAGCCGACCTCCAGCTTGCCGGCCAGCATGGCCGCGACATCCGCCGCCTCGCCGGCGTGGACCGAGAAATCCGTGCCGCATACAATTCCGCCCTGCCGGACGGGGCGGGCGTCCGGCTCGAGCGCTTGCCCGGGCGCGCGCGAAATCTTGCCGGAGCTCCGCGCCGCTTTGCTCAAAACACCCGCCCCCCGCGCCTTGCAACCGGGACGGTTTCGGGCGCCCGGGGAGATCTGGCGGACAGGGAGACGCGGCTCGGCGTTCAATAAGTTTGCGGTCTCAATTCGCATGGCAGACATCCATTTAGCGAATCTCATGCCAGCGGATTGAAAGATCGTTTTAACCCGGTTTTAGCGGCATTTTGCGTGAATCTGCAAGCGAACCTCGCGAACGCGCGGTTGTTTTCCATCCGGCCTCGGGACTTTTTGTGCCGAAAGCCAGCGTGTCGAAATACCCGCCCGGGCGCCCGGGCCGGGTGGCTCTTGCCGGAGGCAGAGAAGTTACGCGAACCGGAGACTTCCGCACCGACGTTCGCTGACGAAAGCTACCGGGGAAATCTCAGGCTCGCTCCTTGCCCCGCCCTCGCGCGCGGTAGGCTTCGAGATCCGCGTCGGTAACGTCCTTGGGCGGCACAAGCCGATAGTGTTTTTCCGAGGTGATCCTAACTCCATCCTCTCCCTGCTCAAATTCAAAAAGCGCAATGACGCCGTCGTCCGTGGCTTTTGCGGCGACCGGCCGGCACATCAGCAGCGGAAACTTGGCGGCGCAAACCGCCAGGTCCTGTTCGATCTGGACAACATTAAGCTTGTCCTTGCGTCCTTTCGCCTGGACGGGGAGAACATAATGCGCGCCCTTTTTATCCACCCCGATGTAAATTTCATCCGTTTCGACCTGGCCCATTTCCGGAACCGTCGTGCGAAGATGGTTTTGGAGAGAGTAACACGTAATCCCACTGAAGATGTCCACAAGACGGTTATAGCGAATCCGGGCGAGCAAGGCCTGTTCATCATTGAACGCATGTTTGGCGACAATGCCCGGTGTGGCATCGGGGATCTTGGTCACCACCAGGCGTTCGTTCGGTGCGATGGAGATATCTTTGGTGATCACGAAACTGTATTGGCCGCGTCCAGTGGGTCGAATAATCCAGGCTTCATCCGGCCCGGCGAGGCCGGCAATCGACCTGGGCAACCGGCTCCGGTAACGGAAGCTGTAAACGAGATCACCCAGATTTTTCGGCAGCTCAATCGCAAGTTTCGCGGCCCACTCCTCGATCTCGTGCCGCGCAAAGCGGACCTCCCGCATCCCTTGCTTGTATTTCGAGAGGAAAACTTGCTCGATGATGGCGGAGTAGCGGTTGGGTCTTTTGGCGGGTGGGGTGGTCATGGAATAATGCGTAGGTTCCTCTTGCAGTGGCATGGCCATCGCAGCTCGAGGCCCGGGCTGTGGGCGGCCGTTGATTCTGGCCGGCCCCGGCCACCGTAGCAGCACTACCTCCTCGCGGAGTTGTTCCCGTGTGGCGGTGGCGAGGCGGGTGCGGAAAAGATCGATGCCGACGACCTCGTAACCGATGGATTCGGCTAGATCCGCCAGCAACTCGCCGGTACGGATCATTACCCGGAGATACGATGCCTGGTCGCCCACCACATAGGCGAGTTGCGCGCCCGGGCGGAGGATCGCGCGCAGTTCGGCCAAATGGCGCAACATTCCTCCAAAATAAAGCTTGGTGACCCGGGCGTAGAGGCGCTCGAACCCCGAGGTTTTTCCGAGCGCGATCCGGCGCTCCTCGATGGTTTGCGCAAGGCGCTGGATCTCGTCATGATCCTGGACGAGGCGGTCATCCGTGTCCGACCTGTACACACCACGGGTATTGGACCGCACCAGGCTCTGTTTCAAGCGGCGGAGCTCCTGCTTGTTGCGAATAAACCCGAGCAGCACGGACTCGAGGCGGGTGGTGCGGGTGTAGTCTTTTTCGTTCGGATACGGTGGAGAAGTGATAACGGCGTCGATGGACGATGGGCCGAGCAGGTGAAGCAACTCCCGCGCGTCAGCCTGGTGAACCACCGCTCGGGTGGCTGCCTTTTGGCGGAGGTGATTTAGGTCCGCGGCCATATTTTGAACCATCCGGAGCCAGGGGCCGATCACCGCTGTATCGAATTTGGCGGGGCCGACACCAATCTCAGGTCCGAAGCGGAGGTTGCTGATTTCATGCACCAAGGCTTTGGCAATTGCCAGGTGCTCGTGATTCGCCAACCGGGACTCGCCCATTTGCTCCAGCAGCTCCAGCAGCAAGAGGGTCTTATGAAGGGGCAGCGCGCTGATCGAATTGCCGACCAATAGCTTCAGCCTCTCGGGCGGGAGCGTGCGAACGGCCCGGGGAGCCGGTCGGCTGGCTTGGAAAAGTGGCAGTTCCCCATCATCGGGTATCCCCTCGCTCATGAGGTTTTCCCGGGCACGGTCAGCCACCAGGCTGGCGTGCTGAACCAGGCTGGCGGGTTCAATTTCCCAATCCACCTTGGTGCGGCTCGCAAATGCCGCCATCGGGTTAGGTTCCACGCCACAACTTGGAATCCCAAGCTTTTTGCACTCCACGAGCGTGGTGCCAGTGCCGCAGAACGGATCCAGAACGGTCTGGTTTGAACTCAGTTGGAAACGCTCAAGATACGTCCTGACCAGATGCGCCGGGAAGGAAAGCACAAAGCGGTACCAGTCGTGCGCCGCGCGATCGGTTAGACGTAATTTATTGTCCTCGCGTGGGACTGGCGCGGTCGCGTCTGCTTGTCGCGGCGGCTTTGGAGCGGCCAGGTTAATCATGCCCGCCATAATGTTAAAAGGTTGGCGGCGTTCTGCCAGCTAATTAATGAATTCGCGGGGCTTTACTCTACCCGATCGAAAGACTACATAATTGTCAGCATTTGCCGGTTGTGCCTTGTATGAATCTCCAGCTCCCTCGCCTCCCGCTTGTCTCCCGGTTGTTCGTCGCGCTCTTGGGCGCTCAACTCGCCTCGGCGGGCGCCGCCGCGGCCGGGGGTGAAACCGAAACGTCCGCGGCGCCGGTCGAGTTCATCGACGCAGCCACCGGGCTGGCGATTCAGCCCGCAAGCGTGGTGGTGGGGAGTACGCCGGTCGATTCGCGGGCTGGCCTCGCGCAGTGGAGCGCGCCGGGCCGCGGAATGCTGGCGCTGCCCCGCGGTCGCCACTCGTTGATCGTCGAGACGCCGGGATATCAGCCCATGTCCGCCAGCGTCGAGCTTGGACGCGAAACCCATCTCCTCCGGTTTGTGCTCGAGCCGGAAGCGCCGCCCGCCGAGCTGCTGCCGGAAGCCATCCAGGCGCGGCATCGGGATGGCGAAACGGTCCTCCTTGGCTATGTGGGCGACGACGCCACGGGACAACCGCTGGCCGAGGTGTTGGTGGAGGCGCTGCCCTCGGGCCGGCGGGCGCGCACGGATGCGCGCGGCTTTTTTGTGATCCAGGCGCCGGTGGAGGAAGAGGCCAGCGCGACGCTCGAATTCAGCAAGTCCGGCTATCAGACCCAGCGGCGCGAGCAGCTCGAACTTTGGTCCCGCGGCGATTGGACGTATCGCGTGCGCCTGGCGCGCGGCGAAGGCTCGGTCATCGTGGATGAGCGCGGGCTGCGCCGCCGCGCTCCGCCGGCGCCGGCCGGCGCGGAATCCCCGCGTCCCGCCGAGGCCCCCGCCCGGAGCGAGCTGGAGCCGCCCCTGGCCGGCGCGGTGATCAAGCCGCTGGCCGGCGGCGCCGTTCCCACCGTCCGGACGCCCCGCAACATCCGGGTGTTGTTATCCGATAACACCACCATCGAATACGTGTCGTTCGATTACTACTGCAAACATGTGCTGCCGGCGGAATGGATCGCGGGCTGGGCGGGCTACGCCGGCGGCAGCAATTCGCTGAACGCCGGCGCGGTGGCCGTGCGCACTTACGCCATCGGCTACCTCAATAATCCGCGGGGCAGCACCTACGATATTTGCGCGACCACCAGTTGTCAGGTGTATGGCTCCAGCACCTCCACCTACAGCGACACCGCGGTCAATTTCACGGCCGATTACGTCGCCGTAAATTCCGCCGGAGCCATTCCCTCGGGCCTGACGGAATACTCCGCCGAGAACAACCAGGCCGGCCTCGCCTGCGGCGATGGCTTTACCGCGCCCTCCGGCGGCTGCCTGTACGATCCGGTCTGCTCGGGGGAGGCGCTCTACGGCCACGGACGCGGCATGTGCCAATGGGGCACGGCGCGCTGGGCCACCGGCAATCGCATGGCCGGGCGCAAGACCAGCGACACCACGCCCAACGGCTATCCGCGCCGCGACTGGATGTGGATCTGCCGGCATTATTATCCCACGCTCACCCTGGTGAAGGGCGCCCCGCTGGCGGTGGGCGACGAGGTCAAAGCCTTGAAAGCCCTCACGCTTTATCAATGCGCCGACGGTGGAATCGGGAGCGGAACCGGATGCCCAAACATCGGCACGGAGGCCGCCGGGGCCACCGGCGTCATCGTCGCCGGCCCGGCCCGGGTGACCGCGGCGGGGACGGGCGGCTTCACCTGGTACCAGGTCCAATGGACGGACGGCAAACTGGGCTGGGCCACCGAGAATTACCTCGACCGCGCGTTGGTCCCGCCGCCGGCGGTGACGGGCCTGACGGCGGCCGCGGCGGCCACCAACCAGATCAACCTGGCCTGGGCCGACACCGCGGAGCTGGCGGCGGGCTACCGCATCGAGCGCAGCTCCGCGCCGGGCAGTTCCTGGGTGCAGATCGGCACGACCCCCGCCGGGGTCACGAATTACAGTGACCGCGACCTGCCGCTCGCCAGCCGTTGGTATTACCGGGTGCGGGCCTGGAATCCCGCGGGAGTCTCCGGCTACTCGCCGGTGGCTGGCGCCAGCGCGCTCAATGTCCCGCCGCAGGTCGCCGCCATTGCCGACCGCTCGGTGTTCGCCGGCGCCGTGGTGGAATTCGACGCCGTCGCCACGGCGCCCGACGATGTCTTTCTGATCACGGATTTCACCCCCTTTCTGAGCGAGACCGCGAACGGGGTGGTGTTATTCCGTCACCCGCGTTTTTCCGGGAGCACCTCCGGCTTTCTCAGCGGCACTCCGGCGCTGGCGGCGGTCACGGACACCTACCCCCTCGCCGGCCACGGGACGGGGATGGTGTTGCGGGTGAGCTGCCAATACACGAATTTCAACGACCCCTGGCTGCGTTTGACCACGGCCGACACCGCCAGCCTGCCGAATCCCGTCATCGACCTCACCGCGCGGTTGCGCTTCGATATTTATGCCGACCATCCGGTGCGCGTCGCGGTGGGTTGCCGGGAAACCAGCACCCTGGCCGGGACGCCCATCGGCTCCGATGGCGGCACGTCCGGCGCGGCCATCGAATGGGCCGGAGTGACGAACAAGAGCGGCTCTGCGCCCCTGCCCACCCGCCTCGTCAATGCCGGCGTCTGGCAGACGCTCACCTTCGATCTGGCAGCGGAGCCCATTTACAATTTCACCGGCGGCAACGGCATACTGTCCACGCCCTCGGGCCGCGGCGTGCTCGAGCATCTGGCTCTGGCGCCGGTGAATTTGACGTCCAATATCCAGACGGTGTACCTGGATAATTTCGCCGTGGTGAAACCGCGCCGGATCACCTGGTCCCTGGGTGTCGGCGCTCCAGCGGGCGCCGCCATCGATCCGCTCACCGGCGCCTTCCATTGGATCCCGGGCGCCGCCCAGGCGCCCTCGACAAATCTGATCACCCTCGTCGCCACCGATGGCAGCGTGCCCGCGCAAGCGGCGAGTCGCAGCTTCACCGTCATCGTCCAGCCGTCGAATCACGCCCCGGTGCTCGCCGCGATTCCCGACCGCGTCGCCCACGCCGGTTCGACGATCATCTGGACCAACCAGGCGAGTGATCCCGATTCCGGCCAGGCGCTGGTCTTCAGCCTCGACGCGGGCGCGGCTTCGGGCGCCGCCGTCGATCCCCTCACCGGTGTCTTCTCATGGGCCACCGGAGCCGGCCTGGCCGGGACCACCAACCGCTTCACGGTGCGGGTCACCGACAGCGGCCAGCCGACGATGACCGACGCCAAATCGTTCCAGGTAGCCCTGCTGCCGCCCCCCGTGGCGGCCGTCAACGCGGCGGGAACAAACGTGATGATTTCGTGGCCGACTATCCCCGGCACGGCCTACCGTCTGGAGTATAAGGACCAGTTGAACGCGGACTGGGTGGATGCGGGCATTGTCCTGGTCGCGGACGGTCCGGCGGTGGAGTTCGCCGAGCCGTCGATCCAACCGCAGCGGTTCTACCGCCTGGTGGTGAAGTGAGGCGGTTTGAAGAGCGATTCCCTTGGGGATTCCCAATCGGGCTCGGGGTGCGGGGAATTCCCGATCAGACACTCCGAATGTAGCCGCAGCCTTTAGGCTGCGTTCCCCGCCTGGCCGGGACGCCGACGCAGCCTGAAGGCTGCGACTACAGGGGGACTCCCGATCTGACACTCCGGATGTAGCCGCAGCCTTTA
>JBDHQH010000126.1:0-10833 GCA_039806935.1 Verrucomicrobiota bacterium | reverse complement strand
GCCCACCACGGCGCCTCAAAGAACGGGCTCATCAGCCAGTCCTCGTCCGAGATGCTCTTATTGCGCGCGCGCGCCACGCTCTCCGGAGTGCGCCCGCGAATATAGCGAGGCGAGTCGGGGTTGCGTTCGCCCAGCAAATCGCTGATGTAATTGGCCCAGCCGCGTTCGGGCGCGTTGGTGCCGCTCTCGTGCCACGGACTGAGGAAATGGAATTGCCACTGGTTGGACATCGCGGGCGGCACCGGCGGGCTCAGCCAAAGGCGCGGATTCGGTGCGTAGGGATGATACAACGGCATGAACGACCCCATCCTCGCGAAGCGCTTGTCGTTCACATCCACCTGGGGTGTCAGCAGCAGTTCGGAATCGGGCACATAGGGCAGCTTGTCCATATTGTCCTGGAGGTACATGGTGGTCGCCAGGCCCATCTGCCGCAGATTCGAGAGACAGGAAGCGCATTGCGCCCGCTGCTTCGCCATGCTCAATGCCGGCAGCAGCATGGCCGCCAGGATTGCGATAATCGCGATCACCACCAGAAGCTCGATCAAGGTAAAACCGTCAGCCCGGCGCGCGCGCCCGGCCGCCCTTCCCCGCCCATCATCCATGCGATGAGACTATCACACGCGATGGCCGGAGCAAGAATCCCCACGCGGATTTTTTGAAATTTTCAGAGTTGCAACGCGTTTGACGGCCGTTTTCCAAAGCGTTGTCCGGGCTGAATCAGGCAAGCCCCGCGGGTTGGCGCCCAACCAGCCAGTGTGTTCACGTCCCCGCCGCGTTTCTCCGAGCTAGCTCCGGGACCTCAGCCTCGCCCCTTTTATGGATCCGACTCGGCGCCCGGGAATCGCTGGCCACGCGCGGCTTTTTTGGTCACCCTGTCTTGACGAAATGACCGCTTGGGCGAATTCCTGCTGCCGGCTGATCTGGCTGGCCGTGGTTCTCGGCGGCGGTTTGCCCGCCGCGACGCCAGGCTCGGCGGCCATTCCCTATAACGTCCGCCTGTGGCAGACGGACGACGGACTGCCGCAGAATCCGGTGTTCGCGCTGGCGCAAACCCCCGACGGCTATCTTTGGGTGGGCACCCGCGGCGGCCTCGCCCGGTTTAATGGAATCCAGTTTGTTTCGGCCGAGCTGCCGGGAGCGCCCGAGCTGAAAGACGGCTGGATTACCGCCTTGTGCGTGACCCGGGATGGCGCGCTCTGGATCGGGTGCGAAGGGCACGGCCTGGTGCGTTGGCGGGACCATGCGGCCACGCGCTTCACTTCCGAGCAGGGGTTGCCTGGAAATCAACCCCGCTGCCTGCTCGAGACCCAGGCTGGCGCGCTCTGGGCCGGCTGCGAGGCCGGACTCGCGAAACTGGAGAACGGCCGCTTCGTGGCGCTCACCCAAAAAGACGGCCTGGCCGATGACTCCGTCCGCGCGCTCTGGGAAAACGGCGATGGCCGGCTGAGCGCCGCCACCAAGCGCGGGCTGAGCACCCTCCGACCCGAGGGAGGATTTGAAAACGAAAGCTATGGCGCCAACTGGCTGGGCAACGCCTTGCGCGCGGTTTTGCGCGATCACCAGGGCCGGCTCTGGGTCGGCGCCACCGACGGCCTGTCCTGCACCGAGGCGGGCCAGCGCCAGCGGCTGACCGCCCCGGACAATTTGCCGGATAATATCGTCAACTGCCTGTACGAAGACCGGGCTGGTCAGCTCTGGGCGGGAACCTACGGCGGACTCGCCCGCCTCGGGCCCGGCCCGCGGTTCGAGCGATTGCTGGACGAACTGGTTCACACCCTTTTCGAAGACCGCGAGGGCAATCTCTGGGTCGGCACCCGCGATGGCCTATACCGCTTGAATCCGGCGCGGTTCACCACCTACACCACGGAAAACGGGTTGAGCCACAACAATGTCATGGCGGTGTGCGAGGACGCCCCGGGCAATCTCTGGCTGGGCATCTGGGACGGCGGGCTCAACCAGTTGCGGGAAACGAATGTCGCGAGCTTCAGCACGCCCAACCGATTGGCGCGGGATTCGGTGCTCTCGCTCGCCCCGCGCGCGGCCGGCGGCCTGTGGCTGGGCCTGGATTTCGAGGCGGGGCTGGAATGCTTTGAAAACGGGCGCCGGATTTCCCTGCCTCGCCCGGCGGGCTTGCCCGGGGGCCCGGTGTTGGCTTTGCGGGAGGATCGCCGGGGCGCCCTTTGGGTCGGCGCGGCCAAAGGCCTGGGCCGGATCGAAAACGGGCGGGTGACGAATCCGGCGGAAGCCCTGGCGGGCCACTCCGTCGAGGTCATTCTGGAGGGCGCCGATGGGGTCATCTGGGCCGGAAGCGAAATCGGCCTGGGGCGCTGGCGTGACGGCGCATTCACCTTGTTCACCACTCGCGACGGCCTTTCGCACGACCACGTCTGCGCCCTCCTCGAGGATCACCGCGGCGTCCTCTGGATCGGCACCCGCGGAGGCGGCTTGAATCGGCTCGAACACGGCCAATTCACCGCTTTTACGCCCGAGCAGGGCCTTTTCAGCCCGGAGGTGTACGAAATTCTCGAGGACGACCAGGGCTGCTTTTGGATGAGCTGCCGGCGCGGCATTTTTCGCGTGGCCCGGCGGGACCTCGAGGCCGTCGCCGCCGGCGCCGCCAAAAGCTTTGCCTGCACGGTGTTTGGCCGGGCCGACGGCCTGCGGAGCGTCCAGTGCAATGGCGTCTCGAAACCCGCCGCGTGGAAAGGCCGCGAGGGCCGGCTTTGGTTCGCGACCATTCGCGGAGCCGTGCGCGTGGACACGCGCATTGGCGGCAACGATCAACCCCCGCCGGTCTGGATCGAGCGCGTCTCCGCTGCGGGCGTCACCTGGCTGGACAATCTCCAGACCGGACCGCCCGCCGGGCCGCTGCGCCTGCGGCCGGGCAAGGGCGACCTCGAGATCCATTACGCGGGTTTGAGCCTGCAGGCGCCCGAGAAAAGCCGGTTCGAATTCATGCTCGAGGGGGTCGATCTGGATTGGGTCAAGGCCGGCTCCGATCGTTCCGCCCGTTACCATCGTTTGGGCCCCGGCAAATACCGGTTTCGCGTCCGGGCCTGCAACAACGACGGCGTGTGGAACCAGGAAGGCGCGGCGCTCAGCCTGATCCTGCCGCCGCACGTCTGGCAGACCTGGTGGTTTCGGACCGGGCTGCTGGCGGCCGCCGGCGGCGGGTTGCTGGCCTTCCATCGCTGGCGCCTCACGCGCTGGCGCGAGCTCGAGCATCTGCGCATGCGCATCGCCGCCAACCTGCACGACGACGTCGGCTCTCGCCTCACCAAAGTAGTCATGATCAGCGAGACCGTGGACCAGGAAACCCCGGAACGCGACCGCCTCAAGCCGCAAACCCGCGCGCTGTTCAAGACCGCCCGGGAAATCGTGCAGGCCGTTGACGAAATCGTCTGGACCATCAACCCCGGCAACGATACGGTCGATCGCTTTGCCACCTACCTCTTCCATTACGCGGAGGAGTACTTTCAGGACACCGGCGTGCGCTGCCGGATCGATGTCCCCGCGGAGCTTCCCGAGCGAACGCTGCCCACCGAACTGCGGCACAATTTGTTCATGGCCATCAAAGAGGCCCTGGCCAATGTCCTGAAGCACGCGCAAGCCGCCGAAGTCCGCCTGGCGCTCCACGTCACCGCCGACCGCCTGCGCGTCGAAATCGAGGACCGGGGCCGGGGCTTTCAGCCCGGACGCCCGGCCGCCAAAGGGCACGGCCTGCGCAACATGAAAACCCGGCTGGAATCCGTCGGCGGGCGGATGGAGCTGGCCAGCGCCCCCGGCGCTGGAACCACGGTGGTGTTTGAAATCTCCGCCTTATGAACACGCCCCGGCGGCCGGCCGCCCCGCGCGCGGTCTGCCGGGCGCCCGCCCCACATATTCGTGTGAATTGAAACCATGACCCAACCCAAGGCAAACTCCCCGCGCATGCCGATTCGAGTCGCCCTGGTGGAAGATGACGCGTGGATCCGGGATACTCTGGCGGAGCAAATCCGCCGGACCGACGGCTTCGCGCTCGCGGGCGCCTGTTCGAGCGCCGAGGAAGCTTTGCAACACCTGCCCGAGGCCCGGCCGGATGTCGTGCTCATGGACATCAACCTGCCGAAAATGAGCGGGATTGAATGTGTCCGCCGGCTCAAGACGAAACTGCCCGCCGCCCAGTTTCTGATGCTCACCGTCTATGAGGACAGCGACAAGATTTTCAACTCCCTGCTCGCCGGCGCCAGCGGCTACCTGCTCAAGCGCACCCCGCGGCGCGAGTTGCTGCTGGCCATCGCCGACGTGCATCGCGGCAATTCCCCGATGACCGGCCACATCGCGCGCAAGGTCGTCCAGTTCTTCAATGAACGGGGCCACGCCGGCAAGGAAATCGAGCGGCTCTCCCGCCGCGAGCGCGAGGTGCTCGAGCAACTCGCCCGCGGCGTCCCCTACAAGGAAATCGCCGCCGCCCTCTCCGTCAGCATCGACACCGTCCGCATCCACATCAAAGGCATCTACACCAAGCTCCACGTCCATTCCCGGGGCGAGGCGGTCGCCAAATTCCTCGGAAATTGACGCCGCCCGTTCAGCGCCCGCACCGCGCCGGTGGAGGCGTGATGGACACCACCGCGTCCCCGCCCATAAAAAAGGGCCGGACCCGAAGGTCCGGCCAATGGAGTAACGCCTGTTTCTCAGTGCGTGGCGCCGCGCAGGCGGTAGAAGCCGGCGCCGCCGCCGGCCGCCGTGTCATAGGGCCCCTGGTTCACCCCGGGGACATCCACGAACGGTCCGGTCACGCTGTCCGCCTTCTGCAATTGGTACGTGCCCGTCCAATTCAGCGTCACGCCGCCGACGCTCCGGGAGATGGAGAGCGGCCCCGGCACGGGCGAAACGGGGCTGACGCCGACCGGGAGCAGCAGGATTTTAAAGGAGATGTCTTTGGTCAGGTCCACCAGCGGGTTCGGCATCACCGAGGTGTTATAGGTATTGAAACGCACCCACCGGTTCGTGCCACCGTCCACAAACTGCCACTGGATGCGCTGCGAGCGAATGCCGCTGTAGGCCGCCTGGCTGGTGATCGTGGCGTCGTTCGGCGCGGTCATCAGGTTCAGCGAGGTGGTCCCGGAGTACGAAGGCTGATTGAAGACCGCCCCGGCGGGGGTGTTGTCGGCAAAGCTCTCGAAGTCCTGGAACACCCGGTCGCCGTTCTTCAGATCGTCGATAAACACCGTGAACGGACCGTCGTCGGAGGCGGTGGCGTCGGCGCCCGCGAAGGCAATCGCCTCCAGAACGCACCAACGGCTGGTGATCGTGGAGGACGCGTTGTACGAGGGATTCCACATGATGGCGGGCATGGTGGCGATGCCCGTCGGCGTCACCGTGGTTTCCGGCATCCAATTGCTGAATCCATCATCCGCGTAGGCAGTGCCGGTGACGTCCACATGGTCAAAGGCCGGATCGGCATTCCGCAAACGCAACAGGCGGTAGCCAGCCGCGCCCGGAACGGGCGACCAACTCCAGTTCACGGCAAAGTAAACGCCACTGGTGACCGGCGCCGAGCGGGCGGCCGAGGAGAAGAACTCAATTTCTCCGGCGGCGTTGGTCTTGTAGGCATACACCTCCAAAGTAACGGTGCCGCCGGGCTCGTAGCCGGCGCCGGGGATGGCGGCGCCGATGACACTCGCCGGAGCGTCAATCGACTCCATGCCGGTAATGGTAACCGTCTGCCAATCGTTGCTCGGATAGATCGTGATGGCGCCGTAGCCCGGCGCTCCGCCGGAGTTGACGTTGGTGGCGGGCATGAAGAAAATATTCGCGTTCGCGCCGCTCGCGCCGTTCGCGCCGGCGGGACCGGTCGAGCCGGGATTCTCCTTCAAGCTGAGCGCCAAACGCAACGGCGGATTGGCCCCTCCGCCCACCCGCACTCCGGTGCTCGGGACGCAACTGGCCTGGCCGTTGACGGTTTGGGTCGCCGCCACCTGGGCGTTCTTCTTCAATCCGGTGACCGGCACCGAGACGGTCGCCGGCGGCGCCGACGTGGTGACCTGGCCGATTTGTACCATTCCGCTGCCGCTGTCCTGGTACACCGCAATCGCCGTGGCCGCGGGGTCGATGCCCGTCACCTTGACGGTGGCCAGATTCGTGGCCAGCGGTCCGGTCACGCCCGGAACCGCCACATTCAGGCAGGGATCCAGCAAGGTGAACCTCCAGCAATCAAAACCGAGGCGGTTCTGGTTCCCAACGAATCCGCTTTGATAACGAAAATCAATCGTTGGTTTGGCGCTGCCGGGATCGTTGGTCAAATAGCCCATTTTCTGCCACAAGTTGGCGGGGTTGCCATACTTCCGTTGAAACTTGTCAGTCGAAGTAAAGGAGAGCGAGCCGCCGACCGAACAAACCGCGGACATCACGATATCCGTCGAGGTGTTGCCGGCGAGGGTGTTGGCGTTGTAATCAATTTGGTAAACCCCGCCGGGCGCGCCCAGATTCGGTGAAATGCTCACCCCTCCGGAGGGATCAGACCACTGCGCCGAACTGATGTACTGGCGGATGCTGCCCGGGGTCGCGGGCCGGCCTGGAGCCGTGCCCGCCGCGCCGTAGGGGCCTACATTAATGTTGTATTCGAAATAGGTGCCGTCCGGATTCGCGTCCGGACAATTTGCGCTGACGGTGCAGCCTTGCTGCCGCGCGGTAACATAGACCACATCCGCGACCGCAGTGCCGCTCAGCGTCACACCGAGCAATAAGGGGAGGATTTTGTCTTTCATAATCTGATATGTGAGATCGTTCGGGCGGTTTCTACCATGCGCAGCGTTTTTTGTCACGCTTTTTCAACTTCTCGACTCCTCGCATGAACATGTGAGGCATCCGGCCGCGCCAAAACAGGGCGGAGGCTGTTCCAAGCACGCGGCCTGGCCCCAACTACTTCCGCACGGTAGCCGCGCGGCCCAGCCGCCCGAGGTCAGCGTTGCCGTATTGCTCGGATTGGTGCTCTTTCACTGCGAGGGTGCGCCGATCCAGATGACGCCAGACTTCCGAATGTCCGTCGGCGAAGTTCAGCGCGAAGCTGAAACTGTGGCGATGCGAGGAGATGGCGGGAAAATCGATCCACAGCCCCCCGGTGGGGTCGGTGACGAAGAAGCCGTCATTGATGCTGCGCTCGTCCTCGTCAATCAGCACCCAAAGCTGCGAGGGATTGCGCAAATCCGAATCCTTGGCAAAGAAAGGAACGAACCCGGCGGCGACCGTGTTGGGAATCAAGGGGACGCCCGGATCGCGTCCGCCCATGAAGGAATTCATCGAGTAACTGCGCACGGAGGCAACCCGCTGGCCGGCGATTTGCACGCCGAGGTCCGCGGGGCAACGGTAAACCCGGTCGCTCTGATGGTAGGCGAAAAGTTTGCCCTGACGGATCAAATCCAGGCTGGTCGCCTCGTTGGGATCCGACATGTCGCCTTGCACCCAGACGTTTTGGTTGTCGATGGGATACGATTCCACCAGGTAGCCGCCGTTATCGGTGAAATACATCTGCCAGGCGCAGCCCAGTTGGCGCAGGTTGGACATGCAATTGGTGCGCTGGGCCTTGATGCGGGCTTTGCCGAGGACGGGTAATAGAAGCGCCGCCAGGATTGCAATGGTTGCAATCACCGCCAGCAACTCGAGGAGTGTAAACCCTCGGCTGCGATTAGCCCGGCCCACGTTCATGCTCCGAATCGAATTTTCTATGACGAATTTACCGGCAGGCGCCCAGCTTGGCAAGCGGCTTTTCCCCTAACTTAAACCGGCCAACCGCCCGAGATGGAGCGTGGCGAAGGCCAGGCCCCAGGCCAAAACGCCCATATAAAACCACTGGAACAACGGCCATTTCCAGGAATTCGTCTCCCGCCGCACCACCGCCACCGTGCTTACACATTGGAGGGCAAAGACATAAAAAACCATTAACGACAGGGCGGTCAGCAAGGTGTACACCGGCGTGCCGTCCGGGCGCTTCTGTTTGCGCAGCGTCTGCGCCAGGCCGCCGGCGCCCCCGTCGGAATCCCCGGCGCTGCCGACGTTATAGACCGTGGACATGGTGCTCACGAAAACCTCGCGCGCGGCGAACGAGGCGACGATCCCAATGCCGATTTTCCAATCAAATCCGAGGGGGCGGAGCACGGGCTCGATCGCGCGCCCGAGCATCCCGGCAAAGCTGTGGCGGAGCTTGGCGCCGGCCTCTTCGTCGTTGAGGCGCGCCAATTCGAGATCCAGCGCCTGTTGCCCGGCGGCGGTCAGATGTCCCGCGGGGGCGCCGGCCTCGGCCGCTTGTTGCGCCTCCGCCCGCCGGGCGGCGAACTGCTCGCGGACCTCCGAGCTGCGCGGATAAGTGGCCAGAAACCAAAGCAGAATGTTCACGCCCAGGATCACTGTGCCGGCCCGCCAGAGGAAGAGCTTCGAGCGATCCCACATGTGCCGGAGCACCAGGCTCGCCAGCGGACGTTTGTAGGGCGGCAATTCCATGATCAGCAGCGGCGCCTCGCCGCGGAGCAGGGTTTTCTTGAAAAACCACGCCATCAACAAGGCGACGATGATCCCCAACATATACATGGCCAGCATGACCAGTCCGGTGAGCTTGAGCACGCCCAGGACGGTGAGGTTCGGCACGCAGGCGCCAATCAGCAAGGTGTAAACCGGCAGGCGCGCCGAGCAGCTCATCAACGGGGCTACCAGAATCGTCACCAGCCGGTCCTTCGGACTCTCGATGGTGCGCGTGGCCATGATGCCGGGGATGGCGCAGGCGAAGGAGCTGAGCATGGGGATGAAACTCTTTCCATGCAGACCCACCTTGCTCATCAGCCGATCCATCAAAAATGCCGCCCGCGCCATGTAACCGGTGTCCTCAAGAAACCCGATGAACATGAACAGCAGCAAAATCTGCGGCAAAAACACGACTACCGCCCCGACCCCGGCAATCACTCCATCCACGAGCAGGCTGGTCAGGTCGCCGGGCGGAATCAGCCGGGTCACGGCGCTCCCGAGCCAGGTTACGCCGCCCTCCAGGGCATTCATCGGCAGGCGCGCGAAGATAAAGATGCTCTGGAACATCACCAGCATCACCCCGGCGAACACCAGGGTGCCCCAAACCTTGTGAGTCAACACCCGGTCGAGCTTGTCGCTGAGCGTTTCCCCGGGCGGCGCCAGCTCCCTGGTGACCGCGCGCTCGATGGCGCTGATGCGGGCATAGCGGCTCTCGATGGCCGCCGCGCGCCAGTCCACCCCCTCCGCGTCCAGCCGCCCGCGGGCTTCGCCCACCCGGGCCTGGACCGCGGCTGGATAGTGCGCCTGGCTGGAGGCCAGCGCTTTTTCATTGGTAAGAATCAACAGCGCCTCGGCCCGGGCCTGCGCCCCGCGGTCGCGGTACACTTCTTTTAACACCTCCGCCAGGGCGCCGGCTTCGCGCTCGAGGGCGGGCGGCAAATCGCCAAAGCGGCGGACGCCGCCCCGGAGGGCCGCGCTGGGTTCGAGGATCTTCCGCCGCAGCTCGGGCAAGCCGCGTTGCTGGTGCGCCACCACGGGCAGAACCGGCGCCCCCAGCTCGGCCGCCAGCGCCGCGGCGTCGATCTCGTGCCCGTTCCCCTCGGCCACATCGACCATGTTCAACGCCACCAGCGTCGGATGCCCCAACTCGATCACCTGGGTGGCGTAATATAAATTCCGCTGCAGATTCGAGGCATCGACCACCACCACAATGAGATCCGGCGCCGGCAGCTCCGGCAGGCGGTTCAACAGGACATCCCGGGAGACCTGTTCATCGAGGGACTGCGGGCTGAGGCTGTAGGTGCCGGGCAAATCCAACACCCGGATGTTGCTCCCCGCCGGCGCGCCCTGGAGCCGGCCCTCCTTGCGCTCGACCGTCACGCCGGCGTAATTCCCCACTTTCGCCCGCAACCCGGTCAGGGCGTTGAACAGGGTGGTCTTGCCGCAATTCGGGTTCCCGGTCAAAACCACATAAAACGGACGCGCCTGGGACGCACCCGGCGAGGCCGGCGGCCCGGCGGCCACTGGGGCGGCAGGCGCCGCCGCGAGGCTTGGAGAAAGGTCTGATCCCGGACTCGTCATCAATGGGGGCCGGGAACGGCTACGCTGATTTCCCGCGGACCAGGATCTGCTCGGCCTCGATCTTGCGAAGCGTGAGATTGTAGCCCCGCACCTTGATTTCGACCGGATCACCCAGCGGCGCGAAGCGCACCAACTCCACCGGGGTGCCCACCAGCAGGCCCATTTCCATCAACCGCCCGCGGCCGGCGGCCGCAACCCGGATTTCCGCCACCGTGCCCGTCCCGCCGGGAGACAGCGTGCTGAGTGGCTGAAGCGCCGCGGACATGACCTCAGGCGGGAACTCCGGCCGGCGGGAGTTTCACCGCTTCGACAAGGATTTTCTCCGCCAGGGCGGCGCTGATGCCGAGGCGCGCGTTGCAGATCTGGCAAATATAATTGGACTCGCACGCCAGCAGACGCACAAATTGCTCCTCCCGCAGCCCCATTTCGCGCAGGCGGTCGGTCCATTCGGGCGAGGTGGCCAGGCGCTTGATGCAAACCGTGATTCCCGCCTTGCACTGGCTTAACGGGCACAGGCTCGCGCCGGCGCATTGGCCCTCCAGCACCTTGACGGATTCAACAACATCACGATTCACCGGGGGTAAAGCTAGGCGAGTTGAGACTCAGTTGCAAGAGTGGGTTTGGCGGGCGCAGGACGTCCAACCCCGACGCAGCCTGAAGGCTGCGACTACATGGGGATTCCCGATCAGACACTCCGGATGTAGCCGCAGCCTTCAGGCTGCGCTCCCCGCCCGGCCCGGACGCCCGACGCAGCCT
>JBDHQH010000125.1:0-10893 GCA_039806935.1 Verrucomicrobiota bacterium | reverse complement strand
CCGCCTTCGCGGCCGAAGCCGCTTTCCTTGTAGCCGCCGAAGGGACTGGTGGGATCAAACTTGTTGAACGTGTTGGCCCAGACCACCCCCGCGCGCAACTGGCTGACCAGCTTGAAGATTTTGCTGCCCTTGTCCGTCCAGATCCCGGCGCTCAGGCCGTACGGGGTATTGTTCGCGCGCTCGACCGCCTCTTCCGGCGTGCGAAAAGTCATCACCGCCAGCACCGGCCCGAAAATCTCCTCCTGCGCCACCCGGTGCGACGCGGTCACGCCGGTCAGGAAGGTTGGCGGAAACCAGAACCCGCGTTCGGGCAGCGCGCCGCGCGGCTGCACGAGCTCGGCGCCTTCAGCCACCCCGGCCGCGACCAGTTCGCGGATTTTCTCGAGCTGCTGCCGATTGTTGATCGCGCCAATATCCGTGTTTTTGTCCAGGGGATTGCCCAGGCGCAGCGTTTGGATGCGGTCGCGCAGCTTGTTGACGACGAACGGGAAGACGTTCTCCTGAACAAGCAGGCGCGAGCCGGCGCAGCAGACATGGCCCTGGTTGAAATAGATGCCGGCGATCACCCCTTCGATCGCCTGGTCCATCGGCGCGTCGTCCAACACGATGTTGGCCGCTTTGCCGCCCAGCTCGAGTGTGATTCGTTTGTTCGTGCCCGCCACGAGCCGGGCGAGTTGCTTCCCGATCTCGGTCGAGCCGGTGAAGGCGATTTTGTTCACATCGGGGTGCTGGACGATGGCCGAGCCGGTCTCGCCCCCTCCAGTGACGACATTCACCACGCCTGCCGGCAGCTCAGCCTCCTGGAAAATTTCAGCCAGCCGCAGCAGGGTGAGGCTGGTGGTCTTGGATGGTTTGATGACCACGGTGTTGCCGCAGGCCAGAGCGGGGGCGATTTTCCAGGCCGCCATCAGCAGCGGAAAGTTCCAGGGGATGATCTGGCCGGCCACGCCGAGCGGGCGCGGCGAGCGGCCCGGAAAGGCATACTCGAGCTTGTCCGCCCAGCCGGCGTGATAAAAGAAATGCGCCGCCACAATCGGCAAATCCACGTCGCGCGTCTCCTTGATCGGCTTGCCGCCGTCGAGGGTCTCCAGCACCGCCAGTTCGCGGGCTTTTTCCTGGATCAACCGGGCGATGCGAAAGAGATACTTGGCGCGCTCGCGGCCGGGCATCGGGCCCCAAACGGTTTCATAAGCGCGCCGGGCGGCCCGCACCGCCGCATCCACATCCGCCGCGCCGGCCAGGGCGATTTCGCTGAGCTTCCGCTCGGTGGCCGGATTGACGGTGTCGAAATACCGCGGCACGGCCGGCGGGACAAACTTTCCGCCGAGGAACAGCTCGTGCCGCGGGGCGATGGGGATGTGTTCGTGCGCCTCGGGAGCGGGCGCGTAATCCCATTTGTTGCCGAAGGAGAGCTGCCGCTCCCGGAGCGGCGTTACCGCCCGCGCGGCGGCGCCGTTGCCGGCGGGGCGCGCGACGGGGCCGGGTTTGGCCGCTTTCAAAGCGCGCGCGGTTTTGGTTTTGGCTTTCACAGGCGGCGAGGGGTTGAATTCACGGCAGGGAGAAGTAATCGGCGGCCTGGTAGCGGCCATCGACGGTTTTCGCGATTTGCATCAACACGTCGTTGAGCAGGGTGCTGGCGCCAAAACGGAACAACGCCGGACTCAACCAGTCGTCGCCGAGGGTTTCCTTCACCATCACGAGATAGGCCAGCGATTGCTTGGCGGTGCGGATGCCGCCGGCGGGTTTCATGCCGACGCGGATGCCGGTCGCGAAGAAGTAATCCCGGATCGCCTCGAGCATCACCAGCGTCACCGGCATGGTGGCGGCGGGCGTGACCTTGCCGGTGCTCGTCTTGATGAAGTCGGCTCCGGCCTCCATGGCGATCTGGCTGGCCAGCCGCACGTTGTCCAGCGTGATCAGTTCGCCCGTTTCGAGAATCACCTTCAGATGAGCCGGGCCGCCAGCCTCCTTGATGGCCGCGATCTCGTCGAACACTCGGGCGTGATCGCCCGCCAGAAAGGCGTTGCGGTCAATGACCATGTCAATCTCGTCGGCGCCGTCTCCGGCCGCGCGGCGCGCCTCCTCCAGCTTGGTGCGCAGCGGGAATTGGCCGCTCGGGAAGCCCGTGGCTACGGCGGCGATGCTCACCCCCGAATCCGCGCCGAGAAACCGGCGGGCATGGCGGACCAGATTCGGATAGACGCACACGGCCGCGCAGCGCGGCGCGCCGTAACGCGGCTCGGCCGGTTGCAGCGCCTTGCGGCAAAGATAAGCGACCTTGCCCGGCGTATCCCGACCCTCGAGCGTGGTCAGATCGATCATCGAGACGACCAGCCGGAGTCCCGCCAGTTTGGCGGAAGTCTTGAGGCTGCGCCGGGTGAAAGAAACCGCCCGCTCCTCGGCCATTACCTGGTCCACCGTCGGCGCGCGGGGAACCAGCGGCGCCGTCTCCAGCCGGCGAAACGAGCGAGCCGTCCGGCTCCGCGAAAGCGCAACATCTTTCATGCAATCTCCCCATCTTGCGCCCGCCGAATCAGGGAGTCAATCGCCCGCCGTTCGACGGCTCGCGCGCCCCGCCCAGGCCGGGGCTAGGCGGTCTGCAATTCCCGGACGAGGTAGGGCGCGAATTCGTCGTGAAAATGCGGCGGGATACGAGCTTTGAACCGGGCGGTCTCGCCCTCGTAATTGCGCTCGATCACCTGCGCCACCTCGTGCAGCCGCGCGATGGCGCCGGACTGCTCATGCGGCACGGAAAGCTCGAGAAACTCGCGGAGCGGCCGCAATTCGCCGCTCAACTGGGCCAGAAACTCCGGCAGATTCTCCCCCGTGGCCGCCGAGAGGGGGACGCCGCCCGGATACTTCTCCAGAAAGCGGTTCAGCGCGCCCTCTTCGCCGTTCAACCGGTCGATCTTATTAAACACCATGATCACCGGCTTGCCCGCTGCGCCGATTTCCTCGAGCACCGCGTCCACGGAGCGAATTTGCTCCTCCACCTGCGGATGGCTGACATCGGCCACATGCACCAGCAGGTCGGCCTGGACCACCTCCTCGAGGGTGGCTT
Organism: Verrucomicrobiota bacterium; assembly: GCA_039806935.1. Lineage (GTDB taxonomy): Bacteria > Verrucomicrobiota > Verrucomicrobiia > Limisphaerales > UBA8199 > JBDHQH01. The sequence continues at coordinate 7,832 of JBDHQH010000125.1, read as the reverse complement.
TGAAAGCCTCGACCAGGCCGTGCGGCAGCTTGCGAATAAAACCCACGGTGTCGGTCAGCAGCACATTTTGGTTCGTCGGCAGCCGGAGCCGGCGGGTCGTCGGATCCAGGGTCGCGAAAAGTTTGTCCTCGGCCAGCACGTCCGCGCCGGTCAGGCGATTCAAGAGGGTGGATTTCCCGGCGTTGGTGTAGCCCACCACCGAGGCGAGCGCCCAGTGGTTGCGCTGCCGCGCGTGCCGCTGGGTCAAGCGCTGGCGGCGCACCACCTCGAGCTCGCGCTCAATCCTGGCAATGCGGTCCTGCACCCGGCGACGGTCGGTCTCCAACTGGGTCTCCCCCTCGCCGCCGCGCATGCCAATGCCGCCCTGCTGCCGCGACAAGTGGCCCCAGAAACGAGTTAACCGCGGCAACAAATGCCGCAATTGCGCCAGCTCGATTTGTAGTTTGCCCTCCCGCGTGCGTGCGCGCCGGGCGAAAATGTCCAAAATCAACTCGGTGCGATCGAGGATTTTGCAGTTGAAAATCTTCTCGAGGTTGCGGCTTTGCGCCGGAGTCAATTCATCATCGAAGATGACCGTGTCGATGTCCGCCGCGCGGCAGGTTTTCGCAAACTCCTCCGCCTTGCCCCCGCCGATGAATGTTGTCGCGCAGGGCGCCGCCAGTTTTTGCACTCCCTCCGCCACCACCTCGGCTCCCGCCGTCCTTGCCAATTCCGCAAGTTCCTCAAGCGATTCTCGCGTCTGGCTGTTTTTCGACTTTAGTTCCACGCCCACCAGGAAAACCCGTTCGGTGCGGCGGTTCCTTGTCTCAATGAGTGCTTTCAATCAGTTCGTTTCTCGGTCGTCGCTCGGTCGATAAACTCTCCAAGTTTAAACTAACACGCTTTCCCGCCCGGCAAGGGGGAATTCTCGCGGCGCTGCCCGTCCGCCGCATCATTTTCGCCGGCCGTTGCCGGCGGCCTTTGGCTCCGCCTTTTTCGGCCGCGCCGTCTTCCGTTTGGCGGCTTTTCCGGCGGCGATTTTGGCGGCCTCCTCGAGGCGGTAGCTGAGGGTCTTGAAATAGCGCCGCCGCAGGCCAATTTTCTTGCGCTGCCGCTCGCGGGCTTTGACGAGATGCTCCAGACAACGGGAGCCCTCCACGCCGGGCGCGCCGCACTCGGTGCAACGGCTGTCCCGCCGCATGCGCAACTGATATTTGCGCTGTCGCGATATCGGCAGGTCCGCGAACTCATCTTCAATCCGTTTTTTCATGCTCTCGCATCCAGTTTGGCTCGCGCGGTGGGTGGGAGTTCCCGCCCGCCGATGCGCGATCGGTTCCAAGTCAAGAATTGTCCTTAAGGTAACTTAGTTTCGGCGTCAAGCAAGCACCGAATGAGCGGCCGCGCGCCGGCGTGCGCAGGGCGGCCCCGGCTCGGGGTTGAATGGACGCCCCGCCCGGCTAGTGAATCCGGAAGGCGCCGTTTTGCGCGTTCGGGAGGTTCGCGCCGCGAGCCGCGCGCAGCGTGCAGGCTCGATCGAGGCGCAGCGCCCCGCCGCTGGTATAGGAGCCAGGGCGGCCGATCACGACATCGCCCGCCGCCAGCGAGAAATTAAGGATGATGGCGGAGGTGAGGCCGGAATAGGGCCTCTGGCTGCTGCCCCAGGGAGCGCTGTTATCCTTGATCGGACCGCCGAGAAACCACCAGCGACCGGAAAAGGTGGAGGCGCGGCTCGCGTGGGCGACCATGCTGTCGGCAATCTTGTCGAGTTGATCCTCGGTGTAGAGCCACTGCTCCTCCGGCGCCGCGCCTTTGTGGTAGCTCATGAGGTTCCGCCAGACGAGGCGAACTTCCGCCGCCTGGCCGGCATCCAGAACGGGCCACGGGCTGCTCAACGACCAGCGCAGCGCAGCGATTTTTCCCATGACCAGAACCTGATCCCGCTCGGTGTTGCCGAGGGTCGGGTCGGTGTAGTTCCGGCCGTAAAGCGCCTGGGAAACGCTGTCGATGTAGGCCTGATAGTCCGGCACGAGGGGCGGGATGGTGGGGGACGGCAGCAGGGTCACCTCCCACGCGTCCAGCGGGGTGTCCGCGAGATCGTCGTCGCCCAACGCGTCTTTCTGGCCGGCGCTGAGCGCACTGCGGAAGGTGTGCTCGAGATCTGCCCAATGCCCCCATTCATGCAGGATGAGGGATCGGTCGGTCAGGCTGGAGAGGTAAAAAATGTTGTCCGCAGCGAATGTTCCCGGAAACATCCCGGCGCCTCCGCCGTATTCCGGCCAGATGAGATAAATGTTGCAGGCGTTGTTGCTGTAGGCGAATTCGGCCTGGTGATCGCGAACCGCGGCCCGCCACAGGTCGATGAGTTCTGCTGAAGGAAAGTAAGTGCTCGTGTAAGGGCCGCCCGGCGACTTCGAGTAATTGACCAGGGGCGGCGGCGGCTCCGCCTGCCAGGTGTCGGGGTCGTTGTCCTCCCACCACCGCCCCCAGGAAAACAACTGCAGGGTGACGGAATTCGTCGGCGACGTGTAATACCTTGTCGAGGGGAGCGGCAGCGAGGGGTTCAACCGCACCACGTTGGAAAGGGTAAACCGCAGGCCGCGAGACTGACGCGCCAGCACGCCGTTGGCGTTTTGAACCGCGTTACCGGCGGCGACCGTCACCCACGGGTCGTCCGCCGCCGCGAAATACTTCACGGACAGGCGCAGGTCGATCGTGCGCGCGCCCAGCCCGCCGCAGCCGGCCAGGAGAAAGAGGAGCAAAAGTCGGTGTTTCATGGCGTGCCATTGATCACTGCAAAGTAACCAGCACCAGCACCAGGCCCAAACCGTGGTCGAGCCGCGACATCGCCTTCCCGAGTATGGCCCCCCGCGCCCGGCGGGGATCCCCGGCCCGCATCGCGTGGCCGGGTGTGGCGGAGGTCGTGAGGAGGTCGCCCGGCTTGATGGCGCCGGGCGAGGCGTCCGCCTTCACGTAAACTCGCCCGCTCAAGGCGACGTGGTGATCGCCCTCCATCATCACCCCCTCCTGGCGCAGCCGGAGGCCGGGGCGGATGCCGCCCGCGCCGCTGATGACGCCGGCGACGCGCGTGTCGTAGTCTTGCCGGCTCATCACCAAACGTCCCTCGTTCTCCTCGTCAATGGCGACGACGGTGCCCGGATCCATCTCCTCCGGCCGGGTCATCGCGAAAGGCTCGGCCAGATCCGCGCCGCCGCGAATCGTCACCGCAGTGGCGGAAAGTTCCCCTACCAGGTAAAGATCCCCGTTCGGAGAAAAGGCCGCGGTGTCTCCCGATCCGGAGCTCCAAAGGGCCAGTTGGCCGATGCCGCCCGAGTTGCGGGAATAGATCCCCCAGGTCTGGTTGGTGTTGTTGCGGTTCAGCGTGTAAAAGCCGGCGGAACCGCCTTTGAGCGTCAGCTCCCCGTTTTCGTTCAGGGTCATCAACGTGGACCCTCCACTCCCCGGAGCGTAAGTCGTGTCGCTATGGACGCCATTGCGATACCAGGCGAAATGGCGCGACGAACGGAAGTACTCGGTGCTGTTTTGAACCCCGATACCGTAGTCCGTACTCCAGAGGTTGAGCATCTGCCGCGTCTGACTGCCGAAATTGATCGCGGTCGAAGCGCCGATGCTCAGCGGCCCCGTCATCGACCCGCCCGCCCGCTCGAGAAATGCGGTCGCGTGCAAGCCGTCGAGCAAATCCGCGTTGAGGTTGCTCACCTTTATGTTATTGGTTCCGACCCCAAACGGCGGGCCGAGCTGCGTCGAAAAAGTCGCCCCGCTGTTGAAACCCATCGATCTGGTGAAGTTGCCGCCGTCAATCTGGCCGGGGTCGAGCTTCCCCGAGATCTGCGACGCGGGCACATTCCCGCTCACGGCGTTGGCCGATATGGCATAGGGCGTCCAAGTCACCGCCTGCCGGCTGAAAATCGTCAGGAAAGTGAGTCCGCCGTCCTCGCTGATCTCGAGCTTCAGGTAGCGGGCGGCGCCGGGAAAGTCTGCGGGAGTGAAGCTGTTGGCCGTGGCGGCGAACAGTCCCTGCTTCACCTGAACGCCGGAAATGGTCTCCGTGCGGATCGGCGAGCCGTCGCCGAGATTCTCATAGAGCCTCAACCGGACGATGATCGTGCCGTTGTAAGGGTCGCCGTTGTGATCCAGCCTTCCTTGGTACGTAAAGGGCGTCTGTGCCAACAAAGCCATCGCGGAAAGCATGAAGACTGCTCCCAAAAGTCCCTTCATAATAAGGTATAATGTTAAAGTTCGTTGACATCTCTAATGAAAAACCGGGTGGCGCACAAGTCGAAAAGGCAGGGGTGAAAAACCCGCGAGGTTCCGGCATGCGGCGAGGAAAACAGACGAAAAAGGCTTTTCTCCGTGCCGCGGCGGTAAAAGCCTTTGGGAGCGGGACGCCTCGGCGAAACGTCCCTGCCTTGCGCCGGGCGTCCGGGCCGGGCGGAGAACGCAACCTGAAGGTTGCGACCGCATCCCGAGCGCCCCAGCGGCGCTTGATCCCCGGATAATCTCGAAATTCGTTTAACGCTTTCGCGCCACGCCCGCCTGGCGGGCCGCGCGGCGCACCGCCTGGGCCACCTTGAGGACCACCTCCCGATTGAAAACGCTGGGAATGATGTATTCCACGCTCAACTCGTTCGCGCGGATGCAATTCGCGAGGGCCTGCGCCGCCGCCAGCTTCATGGTCTCGGTGATCCGCCGGGCGCGCACGTCCAGCGCGCCCCGGAAAATGCCCGGAAAGGCCAGCACGTTGTTAATCTGGTTGGGATAATCGCTCCGGCCGGTCGCCATGATGTGGGCGATCCGCGCGGCCTTTTCCGGCAGAATTTCCGGGGTGGGATTGGCCAGGGCGAAAATGACCGGTTTGGCTGCCATCCGCTTCAGTTCGGCTGGCGTCACGGTCCCCGGCCCGGACAAACCGATGAACACCTCCGCGCCGCGCAGCGCGTCGCCCAAGCGCCCGCGCAGTCCGCGCGGGTTGGTGTGGCCGGCCAGCCAAGCCTTGCTCTCGTTTAAATCCGCCCGGCCGGCGTGAATAATGCCCGCGCGATCGCATACCACCACGTCTGCGGCCCCGGCGCGCAGGAGCATGCGCGTCACGGCCGCCCCCGCCGCGCCCGCGCCGGAAACCACGATGGGCGCCCGTTCCAGGGTTCGCCGGGTGAGCCGCAGGGCGTTAAACAGCGCCGCGAGCACCACCACGGCGGTGCCATGCTGGTCATCGTGAAACACCGGGATGCGCAGTTGCTCCTGCAACCGGCGCTCGATCTCGAAACAGCGCGGCGCCGAGATGTCCTCGAGGTTGATGCCGCCGAAACCGACGGACAGGTTCCTCACGGTCTGGATGATTTCCTCGGTGTCCTTGGTCGCCAGACAGATCGGGTAGGCGTCGATGCCCCCAAATTCCTTGAAGAGCATCGCCTTGCCCTCCATCACCGGCATGGCCGCCGCCGGGCCGATGTCCCCGAGGCCCAGCACCGCGGTGCCGTCGCTGACCACCGCCACCGAGTTGCCTTTGATCGTCAACTGCCAGGCCTTGCGCGGCTCCGCCGCCAGCGCCTCGCAGACGCGCGCCACTCCGGGCGTATAGGCCATCGACAAGGTGTCGCGCGTGGTGACCGGCACCTTGTTTTGCACCACCAGCTTGCCGCCCAGGTGCAGCAGAAAAACGCGGTCTGACACATGGAGAATTTTCACCTCCGGCAGGCGCCGCAACGCCGCCACAATCGCCTCCTGGTGCGCGCCATCGCGCGCCCGGAAGGAAATGTCGCGCGTCATGAGCTTGCCATCCGGCGAGACAATGTCCACCGCGCCCAGGTCGCCGCCATTTTTGCCGATGGTGTTGATGACCCGGGCGAACATGCCAATCCGGTTCGGATAAGCGAGGCGGACGGTGAAGCTGTTGCTGACCGTCGGAAGCCCTCTGGTTTCTTTCATGGATATCAAACCGGGCGAAGTCCTCGCTTAAATGAGGACTTCCCGATGCCTGAATGATTTGTTCGCCGCCGGGCGCGCGTCAACGCCAAAGGCGGCGGCCAGCCCTTATGGGTTGGCCTTCCAGCCGCCCAGGGGCAGAACGTTGGCGCGCGCGGCCCAAGCCTCCCACTTGGCCGCGAGGTCCTTCACGCGATCCGGATACCGGGCGGCCAGATCGCGCATTTCCGTCCGGTCCGCGACCAGGTCATACAGCTCCCACGGCTGGTCCGCTTTGGCCACGAGTTTCCAATCGCCCTCGCGCACCGCGCGATTGCTTTCGTGCTCCCAGAACAGGGGCTGCGGCCGCGCCAGCCGCCCCCCGGTGAGCGCCGGCCGCAGCGAAATGCCTTCCATGGGCTGAATCTTCTCCCCGTGAAACTCCGCCGGATAAGCCGCTCCCGAGAGATCGACGCAAGTCGCCATCAAATCGATGATGTGTCCCGGCTGGGTCTCGATTTTGCCCCGCCGCTCCGCCGGCAGGCCTGCGGGCCAATGCACAATCAAAGGCGAGCTGATGCCGCCCTCATGGACCCAGTGTTTGTACTCGCGAAACGGAGTGTTCGAGACATTGGCCCAGTTGCGGCCATAGGCGATGTAGGTATCCTCCGGCCCCGGCATCACGCCCGGCCCGGTGCGGACCCAACGGCCATCCCGGGTTTGCATCGGCGGCTTGGTGCGCAGTTGCAGCCCGTCCCGGCCCAGCGGTTTGAGATCCGCCGGCGCCGCCTCGGGGCGCCCGCGCCGGCCCATATCCTCGGCGCAGCCGCCGTTGTCGTGCAAATAAAAGATGACGGTGTTGTCCAGCAGCCCCTCGGCCCGCAATCGCGCCACCACCCGGCCGATGCCCTGATCCATGTTGTCCACCATGGCGTTGAAGACTTCTTTGCAACGCGCCTCCCGGGGCTTGCCCTTCATCTCCTCCCAGTCGCCCACGGTCGGCGCGGCCTCCCATTTTGCGTCGATCAAACCGAGTTCCCGCAACCGCGCGAGACGGTTCCGCCGCACCGGCTCGTAACCGGCGGCGAACTTCCCGCGGTATTTGTCGATGTCCCGCTCCAGCGCCTGCATCGGCCAATGCGCCGTGGTGTAGGCCAGGTACATGAAGAACGGCTGGTCTTTGGACTCGCGGGCATGCTGTCCAAGAAAGGCCGCGGCATTATCGCTGATCGCGTCCGTGTAATAAAAGGTCTTCGGCCGGTATTCCGGATCGTTTTCCGGCGTGATAAAGGTGTCGCCGCGGCAGAGCCCCGAGGGATCGTAGAAACTGCCATAGCCCCGGAGAGTGCCGTAATACTTCTCGAAACCCCGGTGCAACGGCCAATTCGAACGGTCGTCGTCCGGCCCGTCAAAATGGGTCAGGTGCCATTTGCCGCACATATAGGTGCGGTAGCCGCCGGCGCGCAGCACCTCGGCGATGGTCACACAGCGCCGGTTCAGATTGCTGCGGTAGCCCGGCAGGTTGCGATCCACCATCATGTGCCCCATGCCCGCCTGATGCGGGTAGAGCCCCGTCAGCAACGAGGCGCGCGTCGGGCAGCAGCGCGAAGTGTTGTAAAACTGGCTGAAGCGCAGCCCGTCCCGCGCCAGCGCGTCGAGATTGGGCGTTTCCATCTCGCCGCCATAACAGCCGATATCGGAGAAGCCCAAGTCGTCGGCCAGGATGAGCAGGATGTTCGGCCGCGGCGCGGCGGCGGCCGGCGACGGCGCGGCGGCCAGGAGGGTCAAAGCAACTCCCAGACCGGCGAGGCAAAGCGGGTTTTTCATGGTGTCAGACAACCAAACTGCTGCGTTATTGTGCTTGGGGATTCACTGGATGCTCGGAAAAGCCCGGGCGGCGGTTTTCCCGTCCCTGGACGCCGGTGAGCGTG
>JBDHQH010000124.1:0-10902 GCA_039806935.1 Verrucomicrobiota bacterium | reverse complement strand
CCCCGACTGGCCCGGACGCCAAGGTGGGGACGTTTCGTCGAAACGTCCTTCCATTTCCTCTTTGCGCGTGCGGACATGGGCATGTCCGATCCCGGAGGGATCGCAGCCCGCGGCTGGCATCCCTTCGGGATGCGGATGGTTTTCGGGGGTCGTTGACCGGTGATGTCGTCGCTGCGCTCCTCGACCACCGGCTAATGGCTGCGAACCCTCCGGGTTCGCCTCGCCGCCTTTGGGCTGCGTTCCCCAGGCAGGGACGGTTCGCCGAAACATCCCGGAAACGGCTTTACAGCCCGCCGGACGGTGCTAAGAGTACCGCACTGTGGATGTACTGTCCTTGCGAGAGCCTTCTGCCGGGGCCCAACCCCGTCTGGAGACGGATAGCGGAGGTGCTCGGGTGGTGGTCAGCGGCGCGCTCGAGCGCTCGCGGAACTTTTTGTTGAGCGAGCAAAAACCCGAGGGCTACTGGGTGGGCGAGTTGATGGTGGACGCAACGCTGGTCGCCGACACCACGGCCTACCATCACTGGAACGGCAAAATTGATCCGGAATGGCAACGCAAGGCGGTGAACCAGCTCTTCTCGATGCAGTTGCCGGACGGGGGCTGGAACATCTACCATGGCGGGCCGGCGGAGGTGAACGCCACCATCAAATGCTATCTGGCGTTGAAGCTGGCCGGGGTGCCGGTGACGGATCGGCGGATGCTGCGCGCGCGCGAGGTGGCGCTGCACCTGGGCGGGGTGCCGCGGATGAACACCTTCTCGAAGCTCTATCTGGCGCTGCTCGGGCTCTACCCCTGGGATTACGTCCCCACCATTCCCTGCGAGGTGATCCTGATCGGCAAGTGGTTTTACGTGAACATGAACGAGATGAGCTCGTGGAGCCGCTCGATGCTGGTGCCGCTGGCCATCATCAACCATTTCAAACCCACGCGCCGGCTCCCGCGCGAGGTGAATCTCGACGAACTCTACCCCGAGGGCATTCACGAGCGCGACCTGGCCCTGCCGCCCGATCCGGAGCGGCTGACCTGGCGCAACTTCTTCCTGTGGCTGGACCGGGTGCATAAATTCGCCGAGTGGTTTGCCGAGAACGACATTCATCCCTTCCGCAAGCGCGCCCTGAAAAAGGCCGAGGAGTGGATGCTCGAGCGTTTCGAAGGATCCGACGGTCTGGCGGCGATTTTTCCGGCGATGCTCAATTCCCTGATCGCCTTGAAGGCCCTGGGTTACCCGGATCACCATCCGCAGGTGTTGCGCGCCGAGCGCGAGCTCAAACGTCTCGAGCACGAGACGGAGGATCACGTCCGCATCGAGCCCTGCTTCTCGCCGGTATGGGACACCGCCATCGTGGCCATGTGCCTGCGGGAGGCGGGGGTTCCCGCCGACCACCCTTTGCTGGTCAAAGCGGCCGAATGGTTGATGGCCAAGGAGATCCGGTTTCGCGGGGATTGGCAGTACAAAAACCCGACCCCGGTCGAGCCGAGCGGCTGGGTGTTTGAATTTGAGAACAAATGGAACCCGGATGTGGACGACACGGCGATGGTGCTCCTGGCGCTGCGGCAGATCCCGACGACGGACCGGCAACGGCGCGATGAATGCCTCCAGCGCGGCCTGAACTGGCTGCTGACCTTTCAATGCAAGGACGGCGGCTGGGCGGCCTTCGACAAGGATTGCACCAAGGGGGTGCTGGAGAAGGTGCCCTTCGCCGACCACAACGCGATGCTCGATCCGGAGTGCGCGGACATCACCGCCCGGATTCTCGAGCTGCTCGGGTATGAGGGCTACAGTTGCGCCCACCCGCAGGTGCGGCGCGCGCTCAAATTCATCCGCGATCGCCAGGAGGCGGACGGCTCGTGGTACGGCCGCTGGGGAGTGAATTATATCTACGGGACCTGGCAGGTGCTGCGCGGCCTCCGAGCGCTGGAACTCGACTTTAGCGAACCCTGGCTGCTGCGGGCGCGTGACTGGCTCGAGAGCGTCCAGCTCGAGGACGGCGGCTGGGGCGAGCGCTGCAATACCTACGAGGATCCGGTGTTCAAGGGGCAGGGGCCCGCCACCGCCTCGCAAACCGCCTGGGCGCTCATGGGTCTGCTGGCTTTCGACGACCCCGCCCGCCCGAGCATCCAGCGCGGCGTCGAATACCTCGTCCGGACGCAAAATCCGGACGGCTCGTGGACCGAGGCCGAGACCACCGGCACCGGTTTTCCCAAAGTGTTTTATTTGAAATACGACATGTACCGCAATGCCTGGCCGCTGCTGGCCCTGGCCACCTACCGCAAACTCACGGCCCGGCCCGCGGGCGTCCCCGGCCGGGACGCCGCCCCCTCCGGGGCCGCATGAGCGGATGGTACCAAACTTTGGTCCGCCCGGCCCTCTTCACCCAGAGCCCCGAGGCGATCCACCATCGCACCCTCGCGGCGCTGGGCTGGATCGGCCGCCGCCGCTGGGCCGCCGGCGCGCTGGCCGCCGGCCTGGGCGCCCCCCGGCTGCCGGTCGCGCGGTTCGGCCTTGAATTCCCCAACCCGGTCGGCCTCGCCGCCGGCATGGATAAGGACGGCGACGCCGTCCCCGCCTGGGAGGCGCTTGGTTTTGGTTTCACGGAATTGGGGGCCGTCACCTGGCATCCGCAGCCCGGCAACCCGCCGCCCCGGGTCTTTCGCGCGATTGGCAGCCAGGCGATCATCAATCGCATGGGGTTCAATAACCCGGGTGCGGAGGCCGTGGCGCGGCGGCTCGCGGCCTGGCGGCAGGCCGGGCGCTGGCCCGCTCACCCCGTGGGCATGAACCTCGGCAAATCCAGGATCACGCCCCTGGACTGCGCCCCCGAGGATTACGCCAACTCCCTGCGCGCGCTCCTGCCGCTGCTCGATTTCTTCGTGGTGAACGTCAGTTCCCCGAACACGCCGAATTTGCGGCAACTCCAGGACCGCGCCGCCCTGGACGGCATTCTCCAGGCGTTGAATGAAACCCAGGCCGCCGCGCTCCGGGCGGGGAGCATCGCCGCGCGCAAGCCTCTGCTCGTCAAGGTGGCGCCGGACCTCGCCTGGGAGGCGCTGGATGAAATCCTCGAGGTCGTCCGCGCCCGCGGGGTGGACGGCCTCGTGGCGACGAACACCACACTCGGCCGCCCCGAGACCGCGGATTCGCGGCTGCGGCGCGTCTATGCCGAGGCCGGCGGCCTGAGCGGCCGTCCCCTGCGGGCGCGCAGCACCGAGGTCATTCGCCACTTGCGCCGGCAAAGCGCCGGGCAAATCCCAATCATCGGTGTCGGCGGCATTTTCACCGCGGCCGACGCCTGGGAAAAAATTTGCGCCGGCGCCTGCCTGGTCCAGGTTTTCACCGGGCTGGTGTATGAAGGCCCGGCCATTTGCCGGCGCATCGTGGCCGGCCTGCGCCAACGCGTGGCCAGCGCCGGGCTGAAAGATCTCGCCGCGGCGGTGGGCCGAGGGGAGGAAGCCGCGAAGGAACGCGAATAAGCGCGAAGGGAGGCGACGCGCGAGCCTCCATCCATTTGCGTCCCCGGGCGTTCCTTCGTGGTTCAAGCTGGTTCTCGCGGTCGCGCCATCGAAAAGGGGTCGCGACGGGGCGGCGTTTGAGGTAAGCTCCGTCGTCGATGGCCACGGCCGCCGGACCGTCCGGCGGCCGGGTTCATGAAAAGGCGGTTTATGAATATACGGATTGGAACAGTCTCGCGGGCGTGGATCGCGGCGACGATTTTTGCGTGGGCGGCGGGCGCCTGGGCCCAACAGGTGCCCGTGGTGGAGAAGCAGCTCGCCAACGGGATGCGGGTGCTCCTGGTCGAGCGGCATGACGAGCCCACTGTGGCGGGCGGCTGGGTGGCGCACGTCGGCAGCGCCAATGAGCGGCTGGGCATCACCGGCATTGCCCACCTCTTCGAGCACATGATGTTCAAGGGCACCCCGACCATCGGCACGCGGAATTACGCCGAGGACCAAAAAATCATTCAGGAGCAGGAGGTCGTCCGCGGGCAGATGCGGCAGGAGGAGCGCAAAATGCGGGCGGCGTGGCGCAAGGGCGAGATTGACGACTGGACCAAACCGGAGAACGAGACGCCCCGCTACCGCGAGTTGCTCAAGCAATTCAATCAACTCGCCCGCGAGCAGCGGGATCTGCTCGTGAAAAACGAGTTCGACCGCATCTATACCGGCCAGGGCGCCTCAGGCATGAACGCCTTCACCACCGAGGACATGACCGCCTATTTCATCAACGTCCCGGCCAACAAACTCGAGCTGTTCATGTGGATGGAGTCCGAGCGCATCCGGCATCCGGTGTTCCGCGAATTTTACACCGAGCGGGAGGTGGTCTTCGAGGAGCGGCGCATGCGCACCGACTCGACCCCGCTGGGCAAGTTCGCCGAGGAATTCAACTCCATGTTCTGGGAGTCCAGCCCCTATAGCTGGCCGGTGGTCGGCTGGCCCTCGGACATCCCGGCCATCACCAAAGCCGAGGCCGACGCCTTTTACGCGCTCTACTATTCGCCGCAAAACATCACCTTGATTCTGGTGGGCGATTTCCAGACCCGCCACGCCGAGGCGCTGATCCGCAAATACTTCGAGCGCATCCCGCGCGGCGACCGGACGCCGCCGGACGTGGTGACAACCGAGGTCAAGCAAATGGCCGAGAAACGGATGTACGCCGCGGCCGAGACGAATCCCCAGGTGGATATCCTCTGGCATACCGTGGCCTTTCAGCACAAGGATTCCTACGCGCTCCAGATCCTCGGCCAAATCCTGGCCACCCGCACCGGACGGCTGCACAAGAGCATGGTGCTGGGCAGCGGCATCGCCACTGACGTCTGGGCCGGGCAGACCTCCCAGAAATGGGAGGGTTACTTCAATGCCGGCGCCGAGGCGCGCGAGGGCCACTCCCTCCAGGAGGTCGAGGACGCCATTTACGCGAATCTCGACAAGCTGAAAGCCGAGGAGGTCCCCGCCGAGGAGTTGCAGAAGGTCAAAAACAACTTCGCCGCCGCCGAATATCGCCGGCTCTCCTCGAATTTCCCCATTTTGATGCACCTCATCATTAATGATGGCGAGGGCGACTGGCGCGAAATCAACGAGGCCGGCGCGAAGATCCAGGCGGTCACCGCCGCCGAGGTCCGGCGCATGGCCAATACGTACTTCACCAAGGACAACCGCAACGTCGCCATTTACACCCGCAAATCCTCGGGCGCGCCGGCGAAAGCCGCCTCCGCCGCCGAAACCGCCCCCTCTAAACAAAACTAACTTTTTCCCCTCCGCGCCCATGCAACTTTCTTTTCGTTCGCCTCGTTCGGCCCGCCGCTTCCCGCTCGCTGGGCCGCTGTCCGCCCTGGCGCTGCTGCTGGGCGGCGCCCTGGCGTTTGCCGCCTCCCCGGCCGCGGCGCCAACCAACTCTCCGGGCATCCCCAGCCGCCCGGAGCAGCTCACCTACCCGCCGCTGCGCTATGAACCGCCGAACCCGGCGGATTACCGCGTGGCGCTGAAATCCGGGCCGGTCGCCTACGTGGCGTCAGATCGCGAGCTGCCGTTGGTGAATCTCGTGATTTATGTGCGAACCGGCTCGTACCTTGATCCGGCGGGCCAGGAGGGTTTGGCGGATTTGACCGGCTACCTGCTGGCGCGCGGCGGCGCCGGAGGGCAGACCGCCGAGGCGCTCGAGGAGCGGCTGGCCTTTCTGGCGGCGCAGCTCAACTCCGGGGTCGGCGACACCCAGGGCAGCGTCAGCCTGAACCTGCTCGCCAAGGATCTCGACGAAGGCCTCGGCCTGCTGCGCGAGGTGTTAACTGTCCCGCGCTTTCAGGCGGACCGCCTGGCCCTGCGCCAGCGCCAACTCCTCCAGACCATGCGCCAGCGCAACGACGATTCCCGCGAGATCGAGCAGCGTCAGGCGGGCTTTCTCGCCTTCGGCGACGCGTTCTGGGCCAACCAGTACTCGACCGCCGCCTCGATCGGAGGCCTCCAGGCGGCCGATCTCGAGAAGTTTCATCGCCGGTGGTTCGCCCCCGCCAACTTCGTGGTCGCCGCCAGCGGCGATTTCGACCGCGACCAGATGATCCAGAAACTCGAGCGCCTGTTCGCCGACTGGCCCTTCCCCGGCGAGACGCCCCCGCCCATCCCCACCAACACGGTGTTTGCCGCCCCCGGCGTGTATCTGGTGAACAAAGACGTCGATCAGGGCCGCGTGGACATGATGCTGCCGGGCATCCTGCGCGACAACCCGGATTACTTTTCCGTGGTGGTCATGAACGACCTGCTGGGCGGCGGCGGCTTCACCTCGCGGATCATGAGCCGCGTCCGCTCGGACGAGGGCCTCGCCTACGACGCGCATTCGAGCTTTCCCGGCGGAGTTTATTACCCGCTCACCTTCACCGCCGGCTTTCAATCCAAGTCCCGCACCGTGGCCTACGCCGCCTCGCTGGTCCTCGAGGAGATGAAGCGAATGGCCCGCGACCCGGTCACCGAGGCGGAATTGACCACTTCGAAGCAGGGGTTCATCGATCGGTTCCCGCGGGCCTTTGCCACCAAAACGCAGGTGGTCACCACCTTCGCCCAGGACGAGTTCACCGGCCGCTACGCCAAACACCCTGATTATTACCAGAATTACCGCCCGCGTTTGGAGGCCATCACCCGCGAGGATGTCCTGCGGGTGGCGCAAAAGTATCTCGATCCGGCCCGGTTGGTGTTGTTGGTCGTCGGCCAGAAAGACCAAATCCTGCTCGGCTATCCCGGACATCCGGTGAAACTGACGGAGCTGACGACGGGCAAATTGATCGAGCTGCCGTTGCGCGATCCGCTCACCATGAAACCGCTGCCGCTCGGCGCGGAGAAGTAGGCGAATCCGCCCTCCCAGGCGGCGCGGGCCGGCCCCATCTCCGGCGGTTGGCGCGTCACCTCGAATCCGGCAGCAACTGGCGCAATACGTCAGCGGCGGAGTAGGAATCACGGCCTGGCGTGAGAAACCGGGCCAGTTGGGTCAGGTCGTCACCCGCGGTGAGGAGCGGCAGTTCCTCGCCGCTCCCGGAACGGAACTGCGGCAGGCCAACCGTGGCGGGCAAGGCGTTGCAAATGCATTTGCGACCAGCGGTATCCTCGATCGTCCCGCCCTTGCGGAGGTAGTTTTCGACCGGCTCGGAGGGACAGCGGTAGCCAATCTCGCCGTCGGGCCGCCGGTAGAGATGGCGGAGGTAGCCAAGATCGCAAATCCGCTCGCGCGCCTGATAACGGGTCTCCTCCGACAGCGTCTGATCGAGTTGCGCCACCTTGAAAGGGAAGCCTGTGGGCGAGGCGACCGGATCGGTAAAAACCCGGGTCTGACCCAGGCGGCATTGCTCGATGGCCCGGCGTTTGAGCCCGGGCTCGATGCCGGATTCCTCGCAAAAGGCGAAGGGCGTGCCCACCTGAATCCCAGCGGCGCCTAATTCCAGCGCCTCGGCAAGTTTGCCGGGACGGCCGAACCCGCCGGCGAGCCAAAACGGCAGCCCGAGCGCGCGGATTTTATCCAGCTCGGGAAGATCGCGCGGGCCGTAGAGAGGTTCGCCCTCGGCGGTGAGTTGAAGCGGGCCGCGCGGCGGGGCGTTGTGGCCGCCCGCCGTCGGGCCTTCGACGACGAACCCATCCACCCGCCCGCTGGCTTTCTTCGCCAGGGCCAGCGCCAGGGTGGCGGAGGCGATGATACCCAGAAAAAGCGGACGCTTCAGCCGGGGCGCCGCTTCAGCGGCAGAATCTCCCGGAGCAGTGACGCGGGCGTCTCGCCCGTGCGCCGCGAAATCGCGCGGATCGAAGGTGGTGGCATGCCTTTCGCCCGGCATGGCCCCCTCGACATCCACCGGCAGGGAGGCGGGGGCGCCCTGCGCGAGCAAATCGAGCGCCCCTGGAATGGCCCGGGGAATGCCCGCGCCCATGAGAACGTAATCCACGCCAGCCAGCATCGCGCCGTAGAGAGAGGGCAGGGTCGGCAGTTGGATCTTTTCAAGAAAGTTGATGCCGACGGGGTTTGAATGGCCCTCTTTGGCGAGGAATACTTCAACGAAATTCGCCGCCACCGTCAGCTCCACCAGGCTGCGGCGCGGCCGCAGCGTGGGCATCGGGATCGGTTTGAAAGGAGCGTTCGCCGGTTTGCCGCCCGGGATGAAGAATTCAGCGATCAATCGAGCCGCCGCTGCGGGGAATGGGAAGCGGGCCAGAGCGCCGCGCAACTCGCCGCCCGGATCGCCGAGTTGCAGGCGGCGGGCGAGCACCACCGCCAGGGCGGTGCCGGAAACCACGCCCAATTGACCCAACTGCGACACCGCGCGAGCCAGCGGCCAGCCCGAGACGGCTACGCCCATGCCGCCCTGGATAATAAGGGGGTATGACAAAATCTAAAGGGTTGAACCGCGCCTGGAAAGACGGACGAATAGGTCCACCTTCACCCGGAACGGAACGGGGCAACGGGAAATCCTCCCGCCATCGCCCTCCGTCTCACGCTCCGCTGACGCTGGGTTAATAGCGCTCTCGCCGGCCGCCGTAACCGCCGCGGCCGCCGCCGCCACGGCCCCCAGGACCGCCCCGGCCGCCGCCGCGTCCGCCGCCCGGGCGCTCCTCGCGCTCGCGAGCGATGCTGACACTCAGCGCGCGGCTGCCGAGATTCTTCCCGTTCAGCCCGTCAATGGCCTTTTGAGCCTCCTCCGGCGAACTCATGGTGACGAAGCCAAATCCGCGCGGACGGCCCGTCGCTCGATCCGTGATGAGGTTCGCCTCGACAACCGCGCCAAAGGCCGCGAACGCGTCTTGCAGATCGTTTTCGGTAATATTGAAATCAAGATTACCGACGAACAGCTTAGTGCTCATACTTTTACACTGCCGCTCCGGACAGGTTCCGCGCTCGCCATAATGTTCCCGTCGGTCGGGTTTCAAATCCTCGCTGAACCAGCTTCAAACAAGGCTTTCCATGTTATGGAAGTGTGAAAAACACATCTAGAGACCAGCGCATCCTAACGGGTTTCCGCCCGATGGCAAGTCCGACGAACTCCGGTAATTCCGCGCGGCACCGGGAAAAGCACCGAGCTATGGAAGCACCGAGGACGAAAACTGGCTCTCCGCGCCGCCATGATGAACCACCGGCGTTGCCTTAATTCGCCCAGTGAGGCTGCGTTCGGCGCGGGCCGCCCTTTTGGGTCTGGGCGCCGTTTCGCCTGGGTGGCTGGCCGTTGCCGGACCGCCGCGCGGACGTTGCGTCGTGCGCCGGCCGCGGCGGAGCTTCTCCGGCCGCGGCGGAGCTGGGGACTTCGGCGCGGCGGCGCGGCAAACTGCGGCCGATGAAGCGCTCGAGCGCGCGCAGCGCGTCCCGCTCATCGGGGGTCACAAAACTGATGGCGTCCCCCGCGGCCTGGGCGCGGCCCGTCCGGCCAATGCGGTGGACATAGTCCTCGGGATGCTTCGGGAAATCGTAGTTGACCACATGCGAGATGCCGTCCACATCGATGCCCCGGGCGGCGATATCAGTGGCGACCAACACCCGCACCGCGCCGGATTTGAAATCTTTCAAGGCGCGCAGCCGCTGATTTTGCGAACGGTTGGAATGCAGGGTGGCGGCGCGGATGCCATGGGCCTCGAGGCGGCGCGCCACCCGGTCGGCGCCGTGTTTCATGCGCGAGAAAACCAGCACCGTGCGCAGATCCGGCTGGCGCAACAACTGCGCCAGCAGCGCCGGCTTGTCCTGATTGGGCACCTCATACACGGATTGCGCCACGGTGGCCGCCGGGTTGGCCCGGCGCCCGATCTGCACCGTACGGGGCGCGCGCAGAAATTCCCGCGTGACGGCTTCGATTTCCCGGGAGAGCGTCGCGGAGAACAGCAGCGTCTGCCGCTGCTCGGGCAGCAGGCGGACGATGCGCCGGATGTCGGGCAGGAAGCCCATGTCGAGCATCCGATCCGCCTCGTCCAGGACGAGGAATTCGAGCCCGGAAAGGTCGCACAGCCGCCGGTTCATCAAATCGAGCAAACGGCCGGGCGTCGCCACCAGCAGATCCACGCCTCCGCGCAGCCGCTCGATCTGCGGACGCTCGCTTACGCCGCCATAAATCGCGGCCGCGCGCAGCGGCAGATGCCGTCCGTAAGCGCGAATGTTCTCCTCGATTTGCGCGGCCAACTCGCGGGTGGGCGCCACGATCAGCGCCCGAGGGCGCCGGGCTTCGCTCCGCCGGAACGCCCCCGGGGCGGGCGCCGCCTTCAGCGTGGGCGCGTGGAGCTTCGTTAGTATCGGCCAGACAAACGCCGCCGTCTTGCCGGTGCCGGTCTGCGCGATGCCGATCAGGTCGTGTCCCGCCAGCGCCAGGGGAATGGCCGCCGATTGGATCGGGGTCGGTTCCGTGTAGCCGGCCTCCTGGACGGCTTTGAGAAGGTTGGCATCCAAGCCAAAAACATGAAATGACATAAAATAAAAAGCGGACGCCGCACTGCGGCGCGAGCCCGCGTCCCCCGCCTCCAGGCGAGGCGGACGGGAGGCGAACCCCCGAAAAACAGCATCCGGTTCAGGTGATGATACGGTTGTCCTGAGTTTGCCCTGTGATCTCCAATACTGTTCCCGGTTGCCGGGTTTCAAATCATCACTGAAACGAAGTTCACCTGAGGATTTACCATGTGGTGGAAGCTACAAGCTGGCTTTCAGACCCGGCCAGCCTCGCACGAGCGGAGGGGGATGGCAAGGGAAAACCACCCCGGCGCGGAAAGGAAAAGCGAAAGCCGCTGTTTCCGCTCGGTGCTTCCGTGGTGAAATATCGGGGTTCTCCGGGCCTGCAGCCGGAAAGGGGTCAACCCACGGAAAGGGGTCAACCCATAGTTTGGTTCAGAAAGGGGTCAACCCATAGTTTGGTTCAGAAAGGGGTCAACCCATAGTTTGGTTCAGAAAGGGGTCAACCCATAGTT
>JBDHQH010000123.1:0-10980 GCA_039806935.1 Verrucomicrobiota bacterium | reverse complement strand
GTATATCGCTCAATTTCGGCTGAAATTATTCCACCCGGGCGATTTTGCAACTATAGCGCCGCGGCCCGACGGTGCGGTTTGCCACTGGCGTCCGCCCTGTTTACTTTGTGTGTTCAGGAGCCGGGCCGACCCTTCGACAAAAGCCGGGGCTGGTTCCACAACCTTTCATGAGTTCTGTGAATGAACGTAAGTCCGAGACGCCGATGACCGGCGCCAGCGAACGCTACCGCATTGTCAAGCTGGCGGGTGGCGCACATAGCATCCACTCGCTGGCCGAGGGGGAGACGTTTCATCCGGTCGTGGGCCCGGCCCGGGAGGCGCAGGCGTTGTATGTGCGCCAATTGCGATTGCCGGAGCGGGCGCGCGCCTGCGCGGACGAGTTTGTGATTTGGGATGTTGGTCTGGGGGCGGCGGCCAATCCGCTGACGTTCTTGCGCGCCAACCGCGGGCCTGCTTCATCCATCCGGATCGTCAGCTTTGATCACACCTTGGAACCTCTGCAATTTGCCCTCCAAAACACGGGGTATCTGCCGTATTTGGCGGGCTACGAGGGGCGGTTGGCCACGCTCATTGAGAGAAAATGTGTTTCCTTCGACGATGCCGGGCAGCGAGTGTTCTGGGAGGCGCGCGTGGCGGACTTCCCGCGGTTTCTAAAAACTTCGGAGGCGGCGGAATTGCCGAAGCCGCACGCCATTATGTTCGATGCGTTTTCTCCCGCCCGCAATCCGGCGATGTGGACAGCGCCTTTATTCACGGATTTATTCAAGCTGTTGGATGCGGAACGTCCCTGCGCTCTGCCCACCTACTCGCGCAGCACGATGTTGCGCGTCACGTTGTTGCTGGCTGGTTTTCACGTCGGCAAAGGCCAGGCTACCGGAGAGAAGGAGGAAACGACGATGGCCGCCAACGCGCCCGAACTCATTGCCGAGCTTTTGGACCATCGCTGGCTGGCGCGAGCGCGGCGGTCGCACAGCGCCGAGCCGATGTGGGAGCCGGAATACCGGCAGGCGCCGCTGGCGTCGGGAACCTGGGAGCGGCTTAAAAGCCACCCCCAATTTTGCGCAGGGCGGCCTCAGTGCTGATGTCCCGCCAATAGATCGCTGGCCGGCAAGCTCAGGCTAAAAGGTTCCAGCAACATCGGCTCGTCATGATCCAGATACGCCTCGCAAATCCGGAAAAACTCGGCGCGGGTGGCGGCCCGGCGAATGTCGTGCAGAAAGCGGCCAGTCGGCTCGACTCCGATTCCCAGGTAGTTCATGTATTTTTTCATGCGTTGGACCTGCGAGGATTCCTTCGCCTCGGGCGAGCAGGCCGCCTCGTACAACGCCCGCACGTATTCCAGCACTTCACGGCCTCGCGGCGCTTCGGGCGGGAAGCCGTCCTGCCACTGTCGAATCTGGCTGAAAATCCAAGGATTCCGGATCGCTCCGCGCCCGATCATCAATCCCCGTGCTCCGGTCTGGCTGAGCACGGCCGCCGCTTTGGCCGCTGAGCAGACATTTCCGTTGGCCAACACCGGGCAGGGGAGTTCCGCCGCCGCGCGCGCAATGTAATCGTAATGCACTTCGCTCCAATACATCTCCCGGACGGTCCGCCCATGCACGGTCACCAGATCGGGCCTGCGCCGGGCCAGGATGGGCAATAATTCCGAGAACACCTCCGGAGAGTCGAAGCCGATCCGGGTTTTCACGGTGAAGCCGATCCGGATGGTGTCCCGGAGCGCGGCGAGAATTTCATCCACCAGCCCACACTCTCGCAGCAAGCCTCCGCCGGCGCGTTTTCGGTACACCACCGGCGCGGGGCAGCCCAGGTTCAGGTCGATGGCGATGACGGGGTATTGCTGCAATTCGCGCGCGGCGCGCACCAGAGAAGGAATGTCATTACCGATTAATTGAGCGATGGCCGGCCGTCCAGTGGGGTTTTCGGTGATCGCTCGCAGAATGTGCCGCTCCAAACGAGAACCCGCGTAAACCCGAAAGTATTCCGTATAGTACACGTCCGGGCCGCCGTAACGGCTCAGGAGCCGCCAGAACGGCAGATCGGTGACATCCTGCATGGGCGCCAGCGCCAGAATCGGCCGCGGCCGCGCCAGCAATTGAGGAAGACTCGCGTCCATCGTGGCGTAGAATAGATCAACTCCGCTCGCGGGAAAAGATCGTTAACCGTAGCGGTGGGGCCGTTCCATGGCGAAGCTGTCGGGCAGGTGCCGGATTTCGCCCACCGCACCGTCGCGGAGCAGGACTTCGACGATATCGAACCGGATTTTCACGGCGGGGTTGCGCAAGCGCCGCAGATAATCGAGCGCGCACCGGGTCATTCTTTGCCGGCGCTCGCGATCCACCGCGCGCGCCGGCCGGCCCCATTCCTCCGAGGAGCGCGTCTTGACCTCGACGAACACCAGGCAATCGCCATCACGGCAGACCAGATCGATCTCTCCCCGTACGGTGCGAAAATTTGCGGTGAGAAATTTCAGTCCCAGCCGCCGCAAATGCCGGCGCGCCGCGCGTTCGCCCAGGCGCCCATGGCGGAGATGGGCGGGCAACGGCGGACGTCCAAGCCAGGCTCGCAACCGGTGAAGGAAACCGGCCTCGTTTCGCGACATGGGGCAAGGCTGTCGGACTCGGGGCGAGCGTCAAGCCTAAGCTCGGGAATCGCCAAAAAAGCTTTTCGTGAGGTTTGAGACCTTCTACTGTCAAAACATCTGACTTCGAGGCCCCGGAGTTCGCGTCCTGGTTTGGCGAGCGACGCTGTCCTGGCCTCCCAGTCGGGACTGAGAATCGAAAGGCCGCTCAAGCGCGCTCGGGATGAAATTTCGCGGCCGCTCCGAATGCAAGCACGACAATCGATTGCGATCCTAATGTGGCTGGCGGCGAGTCTCCTGCTCGGCGGTTGCTCCGCCAAGTATTATCAGAAGTCTGCTGATCGGGAGGCTTATCGGATCATCCGGTCCAAGTCGGGGGCGGTTACCAACATGGATCCCGCCTTCACCATCGAACAGACCAATTCGCCGGGTTTGGATCTTCTGCCGGCGACGACGAACGCGGCGGATTTTTTGGGGGCCGACGCGGAGCGGGAGCGCGGGGCGCGGCGGATGTCGCTCGAGGATGCGTTGCGGATCGCCACCCAAATCAGCCGCCGCTATCAGTCGGAAAAGGAAAAACTATATCTCGGCGCGTTGGAGCTGGCGTTGGCGCGGCACCGGTTTACGCCGATCTTCAATGCCGCCGCCTCGTCCAAGTATGGCGTGAACACCGTGCTCGACGAGTCGCAGGTGCATACCAGCGACCATGTGGTGGAGCAGCACGGGCTGACTACGGGAGCCGGGCTGGGCGGGAGTTGGCTGATGCGGGACGTGGGCCGTTTGACGGCCGCGATCACCACGGATTTCGTGCGGTTTGTCAGCGCCGATCGAAGCCTGGTCACCTCCTCGCGGGTGGGCGGCACGTTCACGCGGCCGCTGCTTCAAAACGCCGGCTTCAAGCGCGAGATGGAAAGCCTCACGCAGGCCGAGCGGGACATGGTGTATGAGCTGCGGGACTTCGTCCGCTTTCGCAAAGATTTCAGCGTGCAGGTCGCCACCGAGTATTACGGGGTGCTGGGCCGGCGCGACGCGGTGCGGAACAGTTTTTTGAACCTCGAGAGTTCACGTAAAAACGCCGAGCGCAGCCGCGCCCTCGCGCAGGAGGGGCGCATCACGCAATCGGATCTGGGCCGCCTCGAGCAACAGGCGCTTTCGGCCGAAAATTCCTGGGTCAGCGCCGTTCGCGCTTATAAACAGCAGTTGGACGATTTCAAGGTGTCCATCGGATTGAGCGTGGATGAACGGATCGTGCTCCAGGATCAGGAGCTGGAGGCGCTGCAAATCCTCGAGCCGCGGATTGGTCTGGAGGAGGCCATTGAGGTGGCGTTGCGCGCCCGTTTGGATTACCTGAACGTCGAGGCGCGGCTGGCGGATGCCGGCCGCCGGGTGGGGCTGCAGGCCAACTTGCTCAAGCCGCGAGTGGATCTCCAGGCGGACGCGGCCATCCAGAATTCGACCCTGGGGTCGGCGTTCGTCCTGCCCAAGCCGGAGTACTACGCCTGGAGCGCGGGGTTGGATGTGGATCTGGGGCTGGACCGCATGGCGGAGCGTAACGCCTATCGCGCGGCTTTGATCGCGCGCCACCGGGCCGAGCGGGATGTGGCGCAGGCGGAGGACGATATCAAACTGCAGGTGCGTGATAGCTGGCGCACCCTGGATCAAGCCCGGCGCAGTTTTGAAATCAGCGAAATAGGCGTGAAGCTGGCCGAGCGGCGGGTCGAGGAGCAGGACCTGCTGGCCGAGTTGGGGCGCGCCAAGGCGCAGGACCAGGTGGACGCGCAAAATGCCTTGATCGATTCGAAGAACCAGCGGACCCAGGCGCTCGTGACCCATACCATTGCCCGGGTCCAGTTCTGGAACCGCCTCGGGATTCTCTACATCAAAGACAACGGGCAGTGGGAGGAAACGCGGGATGCAAAAGCCGAGTAATTTCATTCATTGGATTCGCCGGCGGCCGCGCTGGCATTGGGCGGCGCTTGGGCTGATCGTGCTGGGCGTAGCCGGCGTGTTCTGGCTTCGCGGCCGCGGCTCGGGCCAATCCGTGCCGGCCTTTGCCGCGCGCCGCGGCCCCCTCGAGATCACGATTCTCGAGGGGGGCAGCTTGCAGGCGCTCGAATCGCAGGAGGTCAAATGCGAGGTTCGCGTCGGCTACCAGGGCACCAAGATTCTGAAAATCGTCGAGGAAGGGTACCAGGTGACCGAAGAGGACATCACGAACCACAAGGTGTTGGTCGAGCTCGATTCCTCCGAGTTGCAGAAGCAGATCGTGCAGCAGGAAATCACCTTCCAATCCGCCGTGGCCAGCCTGATCGACGCGCAGCAGAATTACGAAATTCAGTTGAACCAGAATCAGAGCGATATCAAGGCGGCGGAGCAGAAGACCCGGTTTGCGCGGATGGATTTCGACAAGTTTCTGGGGGACAGCGTCACGGAGAAAATCATCGCGCGGGTGGGGCTGGACGCGATGCTGGCGGCGGCGGGAACGAACGATGTGGAGCATACGGCCCGGGCGGAGGCGGCTTTTGCCGAGGCGGGCGCCACGCCATCCGCTGGCCCTCCCGCGGGCGTGTCGGCGGAGGTCCGGCGGGCTGCGAGCGCGGGCGAGGGCATTCCCGCCATGCTTCTCACCAATGCGGTTGCGCGGCCGGCTGCTTCGCGAACGGCGGGGGTGGCGGCGAAGGCCGGCCCGGCGGGAGAGACCGCCGGGGCGCCGATGGACACGATCGAGACCGGCGCGGGGCTGAACCTGCCCGCCATCGTGGTCGATTTCTCGGCCTACGCCAGTCTCGAGGCGCTGGGGGACGGGGAGGCCAGGCAAAAGCTTCGAAAATTTGAGGATGACTTGCAGGTGGCCCAGAAGGAGCTGGGCCAGGCCAAAATGACTTTGGAGGGAACCCAGCGGCTGCACGGAAAAGGGTTTGTCACCAAGACCGATTTGCAGCGGGATGAGATTGCGTATGACAACAACCGGCTGCGCGTGCAAACCGCCGAGAGCGCTCGCGACTTGTTCCTGAAATACGATTTCCTGAAATCCGCCGAGGAGGCGCTGTCGAAGTACGCGGAGGCGGTGCGCGAGTTTGACAAGGCGCGCCGGGTGGCGATCTCGAAGGCGGCCCAGGCCAAAGCGCGGCTGAAATCCGCCGAAGGCCAATACCAGGTCCAGACACGCCAACGGAACGATCTTAACGAACAACTGGCCAAGTGTACCATCGAGGCGAAAAGAGCGGGCCTGGTGGTTTATGGCGGAGCCCGTGACGATGCGGTTTTCTACGGGGGAGAGGAGCGCATCCGCGAAGGCGCTTCGGTGCGCGAGCGGCAGGCGATTATCACCATCCCGGACATGAGCCGGATGGCGGTGAACGTCAAAATTCACGAGAGCTATATCAAGAAGGTGAAAAAGGGGCAGAAGGCGCGCATCACGGTCGATGCCTTTCCCGACACCGTGCTCACGGGCGAGGTCACCAAAGTCGGCGTGCTGCCGGATTCGCAGAATCGCTGGATGAACCCGGACATGAAGGTTTATCTCACCACGATCGCGATCGACGGCACGCAGGATTGGGCCAAGCCGGGCATGAGCGCGAAGGTCGAGATTCTGGTGAACCGGATCGCGGATTGCGTTTATGTGCCGGTTCAGGCGGTCGTCCCCGAGGGCGGCAAACAGGTTTGCCATCTGGCGGGAGGGCTGAGGCGTGGGGGGCGGCAGGAGGTGGCGATTGGCGATTTCAACGACGAGTTCATCGAGATCAAATCCGGCCTGAAGGAAGGGGACCGCGTGCTGTTGCAGGTCCCGGAGGCCGCCGCCAGCGAAATATCATCATCGGGGAAAAAGCCCGCTGAGACGCCCGCAACCGAGGCGCCCGCGCCGCGAGAAAAAAAATAGCCGCTTCCGCTCATGCCGCCCATCGCGCAGTTCCAGAACGTTCGTAAGACCTACCAGATGGGAGCGGTCGTGGTGGAAGCCTTGCGCGGCGTCTCGTTCGAGGTGCAGCCCGGGGATTACATCAGCATCATGGGGCCGTCAGGCTGCGGAAAATCCACGTTGTTGAATCTGCTGGGCTGCCTGGATCGGCCGACTTCGGGCGCTTATTATCTCGGCGGCGAGGATGTTTCCCGGATGGAGGATGACGCGCTCTCGGCGGTGCGGGGCGCCCGGTTGGGTTTCATTTTTCAATCCTACAACTTGATCCAGCAGTTGACGGTGCTGGAGAACATCGAGGTGCCGCTGTATTACCAGGGCCGGCCCGAGGAGGAGAGCCGGGAGCAAGCCGTGCGGCTGGCGAAGCGGGTGGGCCTGGAGCATCGCCTGGAGCACAAGCCCTTCGAGTTGTCCGGAGGGCAGCAGCAACGGGTGGCGATTGCCCGCGCCCTGGTCAATGATCCGCTGGTGCTGCTGGCCGACGAGCCCACCGGGAACCTCGATTCCTCCTCCGGGATGGAAATTCTGAAAATTTTCGACGAATTGAACGCTGCGGGGAAAACCCTCATTCTGGTCACGCACGACACGAATGTGTCGCGCCATGCTCGCCGGGCGATCCGCCTGCGGGATGGGAGCATCGAAAGCGACCTGGTGAACCACCAACGGGAGACGCATGGTTGACCTGGCCAGCCAATGGGCCGTCTGGCGGCAAAGGCTCGCGGTGCGAAGGCTGGGGCGGACGGTTCGTTTGGGCCTGCGCAGCTTGTGGCTGCATCGGTTGCGGTCGTTGTTGACGGTGTTGGGCATCGTCTTCGGGGTGTGTTCGGTCATCGCGATGCTGGCGATTGGCGAGGGGGCCAGTTTCGAGGCCCAGGAGCAGATCAAAAACCTGGGCAGTCAGAATATCATTTTGCGCAGCGTCAAACCGCCGGAGGAGCAAAAGGTCACCGATCGCGGCAGCCAGAGCTACGTGCTGCAATACGGCCTGACCTACGCTGACGTGAAGCGCATCCGCGCCACCATCCCCGGAGTCACCGTGCTGCTGCCCGCCCGCAACATTCGGGATTATGTGTGGAATATCAGCCGGCGGGTCGATGCGGAGGTGGTCGGCACCGTGCCGTGGTATCCCGAGATGCGCAACCATCGCGTTGCCCGGGGACGTTTTTTCACTGACAACGAAATGGACGCCCAGGCCAGCGTTTGCGTGCTGGGGGCGGAGACGGTCCCTTTGCTTTTCCCGCTCGAGCAGCCCTTGGGCAAGCATGTCCGCGTGGGCGGGAATTATTACCAGGTCATCGGCGTGATGGAGCCGCGCGGGCAGGGGCCCAGAACGGACGAGACCAGCGAAGCGGTGAAGCCGGCCTCGCACCGGCTGTTCATTCCGCTGGAGACCGCCAAGTTGCGATTCGGCGAGACGCTGATGCGCCGGCGCTCGGGCAGTTTCGAGGCCGAGCGGGTGGCGCTGCACGAGGTCACGGTCAAGGTGGATGCGCTGGAAAACGTCACCGGGGTGGCGGGCGCCATCAAGCAGGCGCTCCAGCGCTATCACAAAAAGAAGGATTATGAAATTGTGGTGCCCCTGGAGTTGCTGAAACGAGCTGAGCGGACCAAACAAATTTTCAACATCGTCCTCGGCTCGATTGCGGCCATTTCCCTGCTGGTGGGGGGGATTGGCATCATGAACATCATGCTGGCCAGTGTCACCGAGCGCACCCGGGAGATCGGCATTCGCCGCGCGTTGGGCGCCCGCCGCGGGGACATCGTCTCGCAGTTTCTGGTCGAAACGGTGTTGCTATCGGGGGCGGGCGGCGTTCTCGGCGTTTTGCTCGGGGTGACGATCCCCTTCGTAGTGAGCTACGCCGCCGGAATGAAGACGATTATTACTCTCTGGTCACCGTTGCTCGCCTTCACGATTTCGGGTTTGGTCGGCGTGATCTTTGGGATTTATCCCGCAGTGCGGGCGGCCAACATGGATCCCGTCGAAGCCCTGCGCCACGAGTGAGGCCGTGGATTGGGAGAGGTTGCCGCGTCTGGAGCCGCGGCCGAAAGGACGAGGAAGTCGCGCTGATCGTCTCAGTCCACCAGGTGATGTTGCATGGCGTAGTGCATCAACTCGGCATTATTTTTGAGCCCCATTTTTTCGAGGATGCGGGTGCGGTAGGTGCTGATGGTTTTGACGCTGAGGGAGAGATCCTTGGCGATTTCACTGACAATTTTGCCGGAAGCAATCAGGCGCAGGACCTGGAACTCGCGATCGGACAACAATTCCTGGGCTGGTTTCTGGGCGTCGCTGGCGAGGTAGGTCGCGAGTTTTTCGGCTAATGAGGGGCTGACGTAGCGTCCACCGGCGAGGACCTTTTTGATGGCGCCGACTAGATCATCCGGCGCGCTTTCTTTGGTCATGTAACCGGCGGCGCCACGTTTGAGCACCCGCACGGCGAACTGGCCTTCCGGGTGCATGCTGAGCACGAGCACCGGCAGTCGCGGTTTGGATTTCTTGATTTCGCGCAACACTTCCAGGCCACTGCGTCCCGGCATGGTGATATCCAGCACCACGACATCCCAATTTTCCTTCCAGACCAAATCCAACGCTTCCTGCGCATTGCGGGCCTCGCCAAAGGCGGCGCGTTTGAAATCCTCGGCGAGGATTTGCTTAAGCCCGTGCCTTACCACCGCGTGATCGTCCGCCAGGAGTATCTTCATCGGTTGATTTTGGAATGGTGCGTTGGCCGGCGGCTGTCGGGATGGTCACTGTCACTTTGGTTCCCTGGCCGCGGGCGGCGCGTCCGATCTTGAACGTTCCACCCAGCAGGACGGCGCGCTCGCGCATGCCCAACAAGCCCATGGATTTTGTGTTCGTGATCTCGGATCGTGCAATTCCCCGCCCGTTATCCTTTACCGTCAGGATAACCGCGCTGGCGGTCTCTTTCAAATCGACACCCACCTGGGTGGCGCCGGCATGCCGGATGATGTTGGTCAGGGTTTCTTGAAAGATGCGAAACAGGGTGGTGCTCAGGTGGGAATCCAGGGGCGCCTCGCTCAGCCGGCTGGAGACCTCGCATTGGATGCCGGTGCGGTTTTGAAAATCGTTGGCCTGCCATTCGAGCGCTGCGACGAGGCCGAGATGGTCCAGCACGCCCGGGCGCAGTTCCGTCGAGATTCTCCGCACCGTTTGAATCGTGGCGTCGATGTGCGAAGTCAGCGCCCGGGTTTTGGCCAGCAAAGTCGCGCAGTCTTTCGGCAGCCGGCTGGCAATCCAGGCCAAATCCAGCTTGCAACTGGTCAACGCCTGCCCGAGTTCATCATGCACTTCGCGGGCGATGCGGGTGCGCTCCTCCTCGCGCACCCGCTGCAGGTAGATGGATAACTGGCGCAATTGTTCGTGGGATTCGCGCAGTTCCTCCTCGGCGCGGCGGTGTTCGGCGCGTTCACGCGACTCGCGCAGCGCGCGTGAGACGGCCGGCACCAGCCGGGAAAGGCGCGTTTTGAGCACGTAATCGGTGGCCCCGCTCCGCAGGGTCTCGATCGCCACCTCCTCGCCCATGGTGCCGGTGACAAAAATGAAGGGTGTCTCCGGGCACTTTTCCAGGGAAAGCAGCAACGCGTCATGACCGTTGAAGCCGGGCAGTGAATAATCGGACAAGATCAGCGAGGGCGGGTTTTCGGTCAGCGCCTGCAGATATTCGCGTTTCGAGTCCACCCGTTCGAGAGAAAAGCTTAAACCGCCTTTGCGTAGAGCGTATTTGGTGAGTTCCGCGTCTGCCTGATCGTCCTCCAACATCAAGATGTGAATGTCCCTTTTCAACAACTTATCTTATTCTACCCCAGGGAATTGCTTTTGAACAGATTGGCGGACGAACTTGCGGCTTGTCAGACGCTGTCATCTCTTTATCCTGTGAGGCACTCATGATCATGCAGACGAGCAAGCGGAATCCGCGGGCAGAATACCGGCAAAAACAACGAGAACGGGTGGAAGCCTCCCAAGCCATGGCGGAAAAGTTTCCGAGTCTCAAGTCGCTTGCCGCCCGGCTGGCGTATCATGATGCCGACGGCCACGGCAAACCACGCGAGATGAAATGCACGGTGAACGTGGATCATGCCAAATCCGTGTTCTGCTTTGCTTGTCCCAGCGGCGAGTGCATCGCCGGAGATTTCGATCTGACCCAGGCTCTGGCGAAGGCGATCGCGGGGCGCAAGAAGATGATTGAAGGCGACTTGCGTTGCCACGGGTACCGCGTCCGGGGCGCGCAGGGCAAGGTGCAGTGCCAAGTGGTGCTGCACTACAAATTGACGTTGGATTATAATCCGGCGCGGTCCAAACCCGCCAAACCCGCCGCCAAAACGCCCAAGCCCGCGAGGGCGGCGGGGAAGCGGGCGGCGCGCGCCTAAGGGAAACGGGAAGGACAGGGTATGATTAAAAGTGGGTGAGGGCGGAGAAGATTGTTGCAGAATAAAGTGTACATATTTGAGACACTTCTCTAAT
>JBDHQH010000015.1:0-51820 GCA_039806935.1 Verrucomicrobiota bacterium | reverse complement strand
GTAGCCGCAGCCTTCAGGCTGCGCTCCCCGCCTGGCCCGGACGCCGACGCAGCCTGAAGGCTGCGACTACATGGGGATTCCCGATCAGGCACTCGGGATGTAGCCGCAGCCTTTAGGCTGCGCTCCCCGTCTGGCGAGGACGCCGACGCAGCCTGAAGGCTGCGGCTACATGGGGACTCCCGATCAGACACTCGGGATGTAGCCGCAACCTTTAGGTTGCGCTCCCCGGCTGGCGAGGACGCCGACGCAGCCTGAAGGCTGCGGCTACATGGGGACTCCCGATCGGACACTCCGGATGTAGCCGCAGCCTTTAGGTTGCGCTCCCCGTCTGGCGAGGACGCCGACGCAGCCTGAAGGCTGCGGCTACATGGGGACTCCCGATCAGACACTCGGGATGTAGCCGCAACCTTTAGGTTGCGCTCCCCGCCTGGCCCGGACGCCCGACGCAGCCTGAAGGCTGCGACTACATGGGGATTTCCGATCAGGCACTCCGGATGTAGCCGCAACCTTTGGCCCGGATATTTCACAAGGTTCCGCAGTTTTTGTCTGAGAACCGCTTTTTGAAAAAAAGCCGGCTCCAGTATCGCCGATTTGTTCCTCCTGAGTGTTCCAACCACGAGAATTCAGTAATAAGTCAACTAACAGGTCTAGTTTTGTACACCTCCCCAGCCTTTAGAAAAACAGCCAAGTCCGACAGCTCTTTAGCCCGTGGCCGGCGCAAACTCATCAACCTGTGGTGGCAGAGCCGGAGGAGATCCTGCAGCGGGAAGGCGCTGCTCATTTGCACATACACCCGGCGCACGCTCACCCGCACCTGCGCCTCCCTTGAGGGCGATTACTTCCCCGGGCTGGATGTTTTCCAGATCCAAAAAGACGGGCTGGGGCGGTTCGGTTGGCGTGCTCATTGCAATACGGTTCACCACAGAGACAGGGGATTTTTTGCCCGTCCTCGCCCGTCGTGGCAAGCCGGATCGACACCCGGTGCGCCGCGGCGCGGCCGCGGGCGTTCGGCTTGACCTGACTTTCGCGCTCCGGTAGGTTCGTCAGCAGAGACAGAGTCATTTTATGCAAAATTTCTTAGTTCCAATGGTGGTCGAGCAAACCGGCCGCGGGGAGCGGGGGTATGATATTTATTCCCGGCTGCTGGTGGACCGGATTGTATTTTTGGGGACACCGGTGGACGACATGGTGGCGAACTTGATCATCGCCCAATTACTATTCTTGCAGATGTCGGATCCGAAGAAGGACATTCATCTGTACATCAACTCGCCCGGAGGAAGCGTGACCGCGGGGCTGGCGATTTACGACACGATGCAGTTTTTGACGTGCGACGTGAATACGTATTGCATCGGACAGGCGGCGAGCATGGGGGCGGTGCTGTTGTGCGGCGGGACGAAAGGCAAGCGTTACGCGCTGCCGAACTCGAACATCATGATTCACCAGGTGCTCGGCGGGGCCGAAGGCGCGGCCAGCGACGTGGAGATTCGCGTCCGCTACATGTTGAAGCTCAAACAACGATTGAACGCGATCATCTCGAAGCACACTGGGCGCAGCGTCGAGCAGGTGGAAAAGGATTGCGACCGGGATAACTTCATGGCGCCCGAGGAAGCCAAAGCGTACGGACTGGTGGATGAAGTCGTGCAATCCCGGAAGGAAATCACCACGCTGGCGGAGCACGCCACGAGTTTATCCGACAAGAAAGCGTAGGCTAAATGGCCCGACCGACCACCCTGACCCTCTGCAGTTTCTGCGGGAAATCCCACGCGGAAGTCAAAAAGCTCATTGCTGGCCCGGGCGTGTTCATCTGCGACAATTGCGTGGTGCTGTGCAAACAGGTTCTGGACAAGGAGTTTGCGCCAGCGGTCGCCGCGCGCAAACCCCGGCCGAAGATCACGATTCCCAAGCCCGCCGAAATCAAACGGTTGCTGGACGCGCAATGCATTGGCCAGGATCACGCGAAGAAGACGCTGGCGGTGGCGGTGCATAACCATTACAAGCGCATCCTTCACGATCCGGCGGAGGGCGAGGAGACCGCGCCGGACGAGACCCGGGAGCAAATCGAAATCGAGAAGAGCAACATCCTGATGATCGGCCCGACGGGTTCCGGCAAGACCTTGCTGGCCCGGAGCCTGGCGCGGATTTTGGACGTGCCGTTCGCGATTGCCGACGCCACCTCGCTTACCGAGGCGGGGTACGTCGGGGAGGATGTCGAGAACATCATTTTGCGCCTGCTCCAGGCGGCGGATTACGATGTGCGCAAGGCCCAGCGAGGGATTGTGTACATCGACGAGATCGATAAAATCGCGCGCAAGACGGAGAATGTCTCGATCACTCGCGATGTCTCCGGCGAGGGAGTGCAGCAGGGCTTGCTCAAAATCCTCGAGGGCACGGTTTGCAGCGTGCCCCCCCAGGGCGGACGCAAGCATCCGCAGCAGGAGTACATTCGCGTGGATACCACCCGAATCCTCTTCATCTGCGGGGGCGCGTTCGTCGGCCTGGAGCGAATCGTCCAGCGCCGGCTGGGGCGGCATGTGATGGGATTTCGCGCCGACCACGCCAAGGCTGCCGGCATCGCGCGCGAGGAGATTCTGCAACACGTGGAGCCGGAGGATTTGCTGCATTTCGGGTTCATTCCCGAGTTCATCGGGCGGCTGCCCATGATGACCGTGCTAAGCGAGTTGAGCGAGCGGCAGTTGGTTTCGGTTTTGACGGAAACCCGAAACGCGTTGACGAAGCAATACGCCAAGTTGCTGGCCATGGATGGCGTGGAGTTGGCGTTCACCGAGGATGCCCTGCGGGAACTGGCGGCGCAGGCGTTGAAAAAGGGCACCGGCGCCCGGGCGCTGCGCAGCCTGCTCGAACGGTTGATGCTGGACATCATGTACGAGGTGCCGGGCAACGACGACATCCTCGAGATTTCGATCACTCAACCGGTGGTGGCCGGCATGGCTAAACCCGTGGTCCGGCACAAGCCCGGCCGCGCGGCAGCCTAGCGATTCACAGCAGGCTGACGGGCAATTCGTAGTCCGTCGCCACGACGTCCGGCGAGGGATCTGGCTTAGTTTGCGCGCTTCGCGGACTGGGTTCAACCGCGCCGCGCAGCTTTTGGAGCACCTCCAGCGCGGTCGCCAGCTCTCGCGCGGAAAAGTTCCGGCTCATCCGCTCCATCCAGCCGGACTCCTCCTCGGCCAGGCTTTCCGCCACGGCCTGCCCGGCCGGAGTCAGTTCGATCAATGGAGATCGCTTATGCCGCGGGTTGGGCCGGGTCTGCGCGTGGCCGGCGGCGAACAAGCCGTTGACCAGGATCTGAATGTTTTGCCGGGAGGTCGAGCAGATGTCCGCGATGCGGGGGACAGGCAGCGCTTGTTGATTCAGCAGCAACAGAACTTTTTGCGCGCCCGAAGGCGCCAGATTAGGCGAGGCCAGATCGTACCGGAGCTGGGCGGAGAGTTGGACGACGAGGCGGCTGATTTCTCTGAGTGCCGCAGCCGTCGATGAATCGGACATGACAACAGATTGCCGGGCGGCAATCGGTTGTCAATTTTTCTCCGGTCTTTGCCGTTTAAAGGGCTTGCGCCACCAAGTCGCCAAGCTGGCTGGTGCTGTAGCCCATCTTGCCGGCGGCGAGGCTTTTGACCTTCTCGCGGGTGACTTTGACGACGGCGGATTCAATCGCCTTGGCGGCGGCGGTCTCGCCGAGGAAATCGAGCATCATTTGCCCGGCGCAGATGGCGGCCAGAGGGTTGATGACGTTTTGGTTCGTGTATTTGGGGGCGCTGCCGCCGATGGGCTCGAACATGCTGGCGCCTTTGGGATTGATGTTGCCGCCGGCGGCAATGCCCATGCCGCCCTGAATCATCGCCCCCAAATCGGTGATGATGTCGCCAAAAAGGTTATCCGTGACGATGACGTCGAACCACTCCGGGTTCTTGACGAACCACATGGTTGTGGCGTCCACATGCGCGTAGTCTCGTTTGATGTCGGGGAACTCTTTAGCGCCCAGCTCGTGAAAAGCCCGCTCCCAGAGGTCGAAGGCGTAGGTCAGGACATTGGTTTTGCCGCACAGGGTCAGTTTTTTGTCTTTATTGCGTTTGCGGGCGAGCTCGAAGGCAAAGCGCAGGCAGCGATCGACCCCCCGGCGGGTATTGACGCTCTCTTGCAGGGCGACCTCGTTGGCGGTGTCCTTGAAGACGAAGCCGCCGGCGCCGGTGTAGAGGCCCTCGTTATTCTCGCGGATCACGGCGAAGTCGATGTGCTCGGGTCGTTTGTCCTTGAGAGGGCAGAAGCGCTCGTCATAAAGTTTGACGGGGCGAAGATTAATGTATTGCTCGAGCGCGAAGCGGATGCGCAGGAGAATGCCCTTTTCGAGAATGCCGGGCTTCACGTCGGGGTGGCCGATGGCGCCCAGCAGAATGACCGGGAATTGGCGGAGTTCCGCCAGCACGCTGTCCGGCAGCACCTCGCCGGTTTTCAGGTAGCGCTCGCCCCCGACATCGTAGGAGGTGTAGTTGAGTTTGAGGTTGAACTTCCGCGCGGCGACATCGAGGACTTTCACCGCTTCGCGAACGACTTCCGGGCCGGTGCCGTCTCCGCCAATCAGGGCAACATTATAGCTTTTCATGTAAACAATCCTATTGTTCGAGGAACAAAACCTATCGAAATGCGGCGGGCAGGCAAGTCATTCTCCAAGCCGCCGGTCACCAAATCCGGCAGCGCTCGGCCGGTTCGCGCCACAGGGGCGCGCCGGGTTGAATGCCGAAGGACGCGTAAAACTCGGGGAGGTTTACGTGGGGCCCGAACCCGCGGAATTTGCCGGGGCTGTGCGGATCGACGGTCACGAGCCGGCGCATTTCGGGGTCCCGGCAATTGGTGCGCCACACCTGCGCAAAGGAGAGAAAGAACCGCTGCTCGGGTGTGAAGCCATCGATTTTAACGCGTTTGGCGGGATCTTTGGCGAGCGCGCGTTGCAGAGCTTCGAAAGCGATGCTGCCTCCGCCGACGTCGGCGAGGTTCTCGCCCAGCGTGAGCCGGCCGTTGACGTTGAGGCCCGGCAGGGCTTCGTAGCCGGCGTATTGCTCGACCAGTTTTTGCGCGCGCTGCTCGAAGGCGCGGGCGTCGTCCGGCGTCCACCAGTCGCGCAGGTTGCCCTCGGCATCAAATTTGCGCCCCTGGTCGTCGTACCCGTGGGTGATTTCGTGGCCGATGACGACGCCGATGGCGCCATAGTTGACAGCATCATCCATCTCCAGGTCGAAGAACGGCGGCTGCAGGATTCCCGCCGGGAAGACAATTTCGTTTTGCGAGGGGCTGAAATAGGCGTTCACGGTTTGCGGGGTCATGTGCCACTCGGAACGATCCACTGGCTGTCCGACGCGGGCCAGGCGCCGCTCGAACTCGAATCGTTCGGCGCGTTGCACGTTGCCCAGGTAATCGTCCGGCTGGATTGCCATACTCGAGTAATCACGGAAGTGGTCCGGGTGGCCGATTTTCTGGGTGAAGCGGTCGAACTTGGCCAGCGCCCGGGCGCGAGTGGCTTCGCTCATCCAATCGAGGTTTTGCAGCCGTTCGCGAAAGACGGCTTTCAGATTCGAGATCAGTTCGCTCATGCGGACCCGAGCGGCCGGCGGAAAGTGTTTTTCAACAAAAAGCTGGCCGAGAGCCTCGCCGATTTCCCCGTCGATCACCCGGGCGGCGCGTTGCCAGCGGGGCTCCTGCGCCTGCTGCCCGCGGAGGATGCCGCCAAAAAAGGCAAAGGCTTCCTCCTCCGCGGCGGCGTGCAAATACGGCGCGCCCGCCAACACCACCCGCCAGCGCAGATAGGTTTGCCAGTCGCGCAACGGACGTTCCCTTAAAAGATCCCGCAAACGACGAAAAAACTCGGGCTGCCGGAGCACCACTTCCTCGAGATCTTTATGGCCGATCGCGCTCAAATACGCGCGCAACGGAGCCGCCGGGCTGTCGGAAGCGAGCTCAGCGACGCGGAACTTATGGTAGTTGGCGAGGGGATCGCGCAGTTCGGCGCGCGGCTTGCTGGCTCGCGCCAGCTCGGTCTCGAGCTCCAGGATGGTCCGGGCGTCCCGCCGGGCCGCTTCCGGCGTGACGCCGGTCAGGGCCAGCAATTTTCGCAGATGCTCCTGGTAAGCCTCGCGTTGCGGGGCAAATTTCTCGGAAACATAATAATCCCGGTCGGGAAGGGTCAGCCCGCCCTGTCCCAGGTAGAGGGCATAATAGCCGCTGTTCGTGGCATCCGGCGAGGCGCTTACGCCAAAGCAGGCGGAGATGCCGCGGCTTTGGAAATCCGCCACGACCCGGGCCAGATCGGCGGGCGAGCGGATGTCCTCCACTTTTTGCAAATCCGCCTGGAGGGGACGCCAGCCGAGTTGTTCCAGACGATTGGTGTCCATTGCGGAGTGAAAGAAGTCCCGCACTTGGCGCGCCGGGCCTTTGGCCGGGGGAGCAGCCTCGAGCTCAGCGAGAATTCGATGGATGAAATACCAATTCCGCTCCTGCAGCTCAAAAAACGCGCCCCAACGAGTTTTGTCTGGAGGAACTGGGTTTTTCTTGAGCCACGCGCCATTGGCGTATTGATAAAAATCGGCGCCGGGATCGACGGATTGATCCATGTAGTCCACGGAAAATCGCGGATTGGCGGGGGGCGGGGGAACCTCTGCGGCCAGACCCATCCAGGGCGCGGCGGCGCAAAGCGCGAAGAGCAAAATGATGGCTTTCATATCCTTAAACGCGAGCTTCCGACGGCTGGCGAAGCCATTCAACGCCGCGCTCGAACCAGCGTTCCAAATCCCGGGCATGAGGTCAAGGTGGGCGGTTGGAAAAAGGCGGACGCGCGTGATAGGTTGACGCGGTCGGCTTTGTCGGAGGGCTGGATTCGTGGAGAATTCCGCGGATCGCGGTTGGGGAACGGCTGGGCGGGCGCGATTATCAAAAGGACTTTTATGGGCAAAAGTGCAGCGGGCGGCCAGGCGCGAGCCGTCAGGGGCAATTCCGTTTCTGAATCCCTGTTGTTCGCGTGGAATTTTCTGAAGCATCCGAATCGGGTGGGTTGGGTGGTGCCCAGCTCGCGCTTTCTGGTGAACGAGGTGCTGGATCAGGTGGATTGGGCTCGCGCGCGGGTGATAGTCGAGTATGGGCCGGGGGTGGGGTCGTTCACGCGGGGAATTTTGCGGCGGATGCGTCCGGACGCGCGGCTGGTGGCGTTTGAAATCAACCGGCAATTTGCGGGCAAATTGGGCCGCACGATTCGCGATCCGCGTTTTCGCCTGCTGTCCGAGTCGGCCGAGGAGGTGGGCGTCCATTTGCCCCGGCTGGGATTCACGGAGGCGGATTGCATCATTTCGGGAATTCCGTTCAAGACCATTCCCGATGGGGTGCGGGAACGGATCGTTCGCCAGACGCACGCCGTGCTCAAACCGGGCGGGCAGTTTTTGGTTTATCAATTTTCCGGCGTCGTGCTGCCGTATTTGGAGGCGGCCTTCGGCAACGTGTATCGCGGGTTTGAGTGGCTGAACATTCTGCCGGCGCGGCTGTTTTATTGCGCGCGCCCGACGGGGGGCCGGACGAGCCTGGGCGCGAGGTGAGGGGCGGGCCGGGTTCCGCGGCTTGCGCGCCGGGCGGGGGCGTCGCAAACTTGGCCCATGCATCGTCGAGAGTTTGTCACTTCGTTCGCGGCCCTGGGCGCCTCCGCCGCCCTGCCCGCCATGGCCGCGTCTTCATCACCATCGGGCGGGAGTCAAACGGCTTTCCCGCCGGCGCTGGCCATGGCGGCGTTGAGCGAGGAGACCACGCGCCAGTTCACCACCTTCCATCTCAAGCACAAGGGCAAGACCATTCCGGTGCCGCGGGGCAAACGTGTCACCCTGGGCGAGGTCCGCGGCTGCGGTTACATCGCGCAATTCTGGCTCACTTTTCCCGGCTGGTTCTGGCAGCATTGGAACCCCAAAGCGCCCATTAATCAGTCCATCCTCAAGACGCTGATACTGAGGATTTACTGGGACGACGCCAAAGAACCGGCGGTGGCGGCGCCGGTGGGCGACTTTTTCGGGGCGGGCTTGTGCGAGGTAGCCAGCTTCGGCTCCCGTTATTTTGGGACTTCCAGCGGCGGCTTTTTCTGCCGCTGGCCCATGCCGTTCCGGAAGAGCTTCCGGATCGAGATCGAGAACCTGGATCCCGAAATCAACACCGACGTCTTCTGCAACATCCTGTACCAATTGGCGCCCCTGCCGGAGCGGGTGGGATATTTTCACACGGTATTTAGCACCGGGCGCAATCCGGGGCCCGCCCCCGTGCCGATCGCCGAGGTGAGCGGCCGCGGCCATTATGCCGGGTGCTTCGTCTATATGCAGGGGGAGGAGCGGAATTACCTGAGTTTTCTGGAGGCGCCGGAGTATGTCCATGTGGACGAGGACTGGGACCTCCCCCGGATCGTGGGAACGGGGTTGGAGGATTACTTTCTGGGCGGGTGGTACTTTCGCGAGGGGACCTTCGCCGGCCCCTATCACGGGGTGCCGATCAAGGACACGTTGAACGCCAGCGTGGCGATGTACCGCGCGCATGAGGCGGACGCGATTCATTTCCGGAAACGGTTCAAGTTCGCCTTTGTCAATCCGTGGTCGCCCGACCGGTTGCGGCCGTTCGCGTTTTCCTCGGCGGCTTATTTTTATCTCGATCAGGCGGAAGGGCAGGGGCCCCCGATTCCCTCCGCGAAAGAGTTGCTGTGCTGGTATCGCGTCCGGAACACCGACCACCAGAGCATTCCATGAGCACGTCCGGCGATTCGGCGGCGCTGGCCGCGCTGCCGTATGGGCGCTTGTCCCGGCGCGGCTTTCTCAAACTGGGCGGAGTTCTGACGCCCGTGCTGTTCGGGGCGCCGTTTCCCGCCGGCGCCGCGGCCTCGTTTTCGATGGAGGGAAATATCATCCCGGCGCCGGACGAGTCCGCCGCCTGGCCGGATTTTCGAATCGCGCTGGCCCGCTGGCGCGCGGCGACGCGCGCGCGGCTGCATTACGATGACTCGCTTTACCGCCGTTCGGATCTGGCGTGGTCCGCGTCGAATTATGCCTGCGGTTTTTTGATGTTGAATGACGAAGCCCTCCTGGACGCGGCGGCGGGCGGTTTTCGCGCGGAGTCGGTGGCGCGCCAGGCGCGGCGCGAGTTCGGCGGCTACGATAGCGTGGTGCTCTGGCACGCCTATCCGCGGCTGGGATTCGACGAGCGCAATCAATTCGACTTTTATCGGGATCAACCGGGCGGCCTGGAGGGAATTCGCGCGCTGACACGGACATTCCATCGCCTGGGAATCCGCGTCTATCTCAACTACAACCCCTGGGATACCGGCACCCGGCGCGAGCCGAAACCGGATTTGGACGCGTTGGCGGAGTTGATCGCGGAGACGGAGGCGGATGGACTCTTTCTCGACACCCTCAGCGAGGGACAGGCTGAATTCCGGGCGAAGCTGGACGCGGCGCGCCGGGGCGTGATTCTCGAGAGCGAGGGAGCGGTGCCGTTGGAACGGCTGGGAGACCACCAGGCGTCCTGGGCGCAATGGTTTGATGACCGCGCGACCCCGGGCGTGCTGCGGCTGAAATGGCTCGAACGCCGGCACATGCAACACCAGATCCGGCGTTGGGATCACGATCACACCAGCGAGTTGCAGTGCGCCTGGATGAACGGCAGCGGGATCATGATCTGGGAAAACGTCTTCGGCTCGCGCGTCCCCTGGCAGAAGCGCGATCAAGCGCTGCTTCGAGCGGTGCTGCCGATTCAACGGCGCTTCACGCGGTTCTTTCAGGGCGAGGGGTGGACGCCGCTGGTGCCCGCGGCGCAACCGGAGATCTACGCTTCGTTGTGGGAGGCGGGCGGCGCGCGGCTTTGGACGCTGGTGAATCGCTCCACCACTCCAAGACGGGGGCCGTTATTGAAAGTCCCGGCGAAGTCCGGCCATCGCTATTTTGACCTGATTCGGGGCCGGGAGTTGCACCCCGAAGTGGATGGCTCCGGCGCGCAACTCGCCGGCGAACTGCCCGGCCGGGGCCTGGGCTGCTTCTTTTCGGCGCCCGCGGAAGCGCTCGACGCCGGGTTCCAGCGCTTCCTGGCCCGACAGAAACGGGAAGCGGACAGGAAACCCACGGGCCCGCCGGAAAGTGGCGGGGTGCGGTTGCG
Organism: Verrucomicrobiota bacterium; assembly: GCA_039806935.1. GTDB lineage: Bacteria > Verrucomicrobiota > Verrucomicrobiia > Limisphaerales > UBA8199 > JBDHQH01. The sequence continues at coordinate 41,644 of JBDHQH010000015.1, read as the reverse complement.
GCCCGTAAAACAGATCTTGCGCCCGGAGCCGCCGCCCGGAATGGTGACCGTGCCCGCGGCGGATTTGACTTTGGAAATCCAGATGCGGATTCGCGAATGCGGCCTTTATGAATCCGCCGCGCCGCCGGGCGGCTGGGGGGAGATTTACAATTTCACGGTGAAGACCTTCACTCGGCGGGTTCAGTTTCGCCGGTTCGCGATGGATGAAACTCCGGTCACGAACGCCGGGTATGCGGCCTTTCTGGAGGCTTCGGGTTACCGGCCCCGGCGGCGCGAAAATTTCCTGCGGCACTGGGTGGAGGGCCGGCCGCCGTCCGCGCTGGCGGATCACCCCGTGGTGTGGGTGGATCTCGAAGACGCGCGCGCCTACGCCCGCTGGGCCGGCAAGCGGCTGCCGACCGAGGAGGAATGGCAATACGCGGCTCAAGGGACGGACGGGCGGCTCTATCCGTGGGGAAACACCCTGGAGCCGGGATGTTGCAATCCTGGCGGCGGAACCACGGCGGTCAAAGCGTTTCCCGCGGGGCGCTCACCGTTGGGCGGATACGATTTTTGCGGCAACGTCTGGCACTGGACGGAGAGCGAGCGGAGCGACGGCCACACGCGATTTTGCCTCCTTCGCGGAGGTTCGTTTTACACCGCCCGGGGATCGGGCTGGTATGCCGATGGCGGGGTTCGGCCGGTGAATTTCGCCGCGAAATTCCTGCTGGCATGGGCCGGTCTGGACCGCTGCTCGACCATAGGCTTCCGCTGCGTTGTGGATCTGGCCTAGCCCGGCCGACAGGCGGGAGCGGCCCGGCGGGGACGCCGCCGGGCCGCCCGGACGCGCTCAAGGTATCTGCGGGCGGTAGAATTTGGCGGTCGCCAGCGGTGAAGGCGTGTGGGTGTACTGTCCCGCAGTGCCCGGGACAACGGCCCACGGCCCGGCCGGGGAGTCCGCGCTTTGCAGCGGTACGCCGCCGGTCCAGCGGATCACGACATTCCCGTTCAAGCGATCCACCCGGATAACTCCGGGGATTTTCAGCGGGCTGGGGCCGCCCAGCGCCTTGATGAAGGCGTCGGGCCGGCGGCCGTTGCTGAACTGGATGCTGCTGACATACGCTTCGCCCACGTCGCCGTCGTTGTCGGCGAAGGCGAGCGCGTAGCTGTCCAAGGAGAGCCGCTCGTCCTTCCCCTCCAGGCCGGCGGTCTGGCTCCCCACCTTCACACCGTCAATGAATTTGGTCATCATCGGAGCCTGCTCGGGCCCGGCCAGATCGATGCCGATGGCGATCCGGTGCCAGGCCGAGCCGCTGACAAAGCCGTCGTAACGGCCGCTGATGCCAATTCCATTCTCCGGACTCACAAAGATGTCCCCATCGTTGCTGTTGCCCGTCCCAGTCTGCCAAAGCGAGCGCCAGGTGCCGTCCGAGCCGGGCGGGTAATAGATGTCGAAGATCAGCGTGTACTGGTTCACATAGGCGCCGTTGCCGTTCGGCGCCGCGCCGTGGTGCAGCTTGTAACCGCCCCATCGCGCAACGCTCGGAGTGAAATGCATCACCGGGGTGGGCATCCCGCCGAGGTCCGGCAAGCCGAAGCTCGCGCTGCTGCCAAAACTGGTGTCTGCCTGCGAGGTCAGGTCGTAGTACTCCATGTCTCGCCCGCAGGTGGCGGTGAGGTCGCCGTTGAGGAAATCCCACTGGCCGGTGACAAACACCGCCGGATTGATGACCGTCAACACCGCGGCTGGCGGCACACTGGTGACCGCTCCTCCCGCCCCGGTGAGCACCACGTCGTAGGCGCCCGCGTCGGCAAGCGAGACGACGGGGATGACCAGCACCTGGGCCGTCTTGCCGGCCAGATTGGCGCCGTCGCGACGCCACTGATAGACCATTGGTCCGAGACCCAGGGCCAGGCCCGCGTCCAGGGATGCGGGATTGCCCACCGCGACGGTCTGGGCGGCGGGTGCCGGGACCGCCACCAGCTCCGGGGCGCTGGCGCCGCTCGGGCTGTACAGGCCGAAGTTATCGATGCCAAAGTACCAGGCGTAGGTGCCCGCCATCGCCAGGCGGAACCGGACCGCCGGCTGGTTGTCCGCCTGGGCGAGGCGCACGACCTCGACCCGCATGGAGTTGGTCTGGTCGTCGTCTGTCCGCGCGGCCAGATAAGGAGCGAGGCCGGACCAGAGGTTGCTCGCCACGCCGATGAACTGCCCGTAATAGCCGTTGGTCGGCGTGTTGGCCGCCGCGTTGGGCACATCGCCGTGGACGTCGCCGAAGGTGTGGTAAGCGTCGATGTTGCCATCGCCGTCGCGCAGGATGTCGCGGGGATCCAGCAGGTACAGCGCCGGCAGCCAGGTCGCGCCCCCGTTGATCGAGTATTCCACCGCGCCGAGGTTATTCTGGTTTTGGATGTAAATGTTGTTGAACGCCAGATAAACATTGGTCTTGCCGCGCAAGTCGTAGTCGCCGGTGTAGAGGTAATCGATTTCTTTGAGTTGATTCGAGGTCCGGCTCGCCACGGCGATGATAAATTTGTCCGTGATCAGATTGGTAACCAGGGTTTGGTGGTACACCTGGCCCGGAGCCACGTTGAAAATGCCCGCGAAATCCTGCCCGCCATCCACCGACGCCCAGTTGCTTACGGAGGCGCGGTCCACGACCACCCAGTTGAGGAACGCATCCGAATGGAAATTATTATAATCATCGCCATACGCGATGTCGAAATCGGTCTGGTTTTGCACCGACCAGCCGGCGGGCAACTCGCCCTCGGCGAGGGAATCAAACGTCTCCAGATAGAGCGGCGGGCCAAGGTCGATGTTGGCGTAGGGCACCACGGCGAACTGGTAGCGGTTGGTGGTGTTGGCCACCGCCCCGCCGAGGTTATTGTAAGCGATCTGGTAGGTGTGGGTCGAGCGCGAGGCCAGATATCCGGGCGGCTGGTAGCTCACCGTCGAGGTGCCCCCCGACTTCTGGATCGTCGGGGTCACGATGGCGTCGTCAAACCAGAGGACAACGGAGTGGTTGTCCAGCGCCGGGGTGCCGTCCTGCAGCGTCACCGTCGGCGCGGCGTCGGGACTGACGCCGCTGGCGCCGCCGGGCGGGGCGGCCGAGGTGAGTTGCAGCGGAGTAAAGCCGACAGTAACGTCCAGGGAGACCAAGTCGATGTAACCGTCCGCGGAACCGACCAGCGCGACACTGGTGGAACTCAAGCTGGCGTAACGAGCAGTCGCCGGCACCAGCCCGGACTTGGCATCTTTGCCCCAGGCGCGCATCGGAGCCGCCGGAGGCAGCGCCGCCACAAAAGCCGCGCCGCCCAGGTTGACCGCCGGCCCGACCGGGTTCATCGACTCGTCCATGAACTGCAACGTCAGGGTCGAATAATCGTTCTGGTTCTTGTAGGTGCAGAACCAGGCGGAGAAGCTGTAAATGCCCTGCGAGCCGTCGATTTGCGCGGGGGTGAGCGCCCGGGTAAGGCTGTTGATCTGCGAAACCGTTTTGCCGCCGCCCCGATCTCCGTAAGGGCGGAGGTAGGCCGAGCCCGAGCCGGGCGGGTCGGCCTGCGTGTAACCGGCCGAGTAGGCGTAGGTGGTGAAGGGGGTCCACCCGTTGTCCAGGATTGGACCGCCGGCGCCTCCCAGCCCGATGATCGGGGTGAGAAGATTGTTCATGGCTGATTCGTAACTGCCATCTACCACGATGTCCACCGCGCCCGCCGTGCCGACAAAGGACAAACCGCCGGCCAGAATCGACAGGCCCAACTGCGACTTTCGGTTTTTCATAGTTTGGGATGATTGAGTTGAGTTCGTTTCCGCAAAAGTCTGTCGGCCGCGCTAGGGGGAGTATTTTACCGCGCCCCACGCTTTGAGATCCTTCTCGCGGGGCGAGCGCATGCCTTCGGTGATCGGCGTCTGGCACTGGTCGCAGACCAGCGGTGACCGGTCACCGCGCCGGGGCCGAATGGTGAGATGATGATCTTTGGGACACTCGTAACCGACGACATCGATCAGGGTTTCCCGCTGGCACTTGGGACATTGGGGTCCGATGAAAACGGCCCGGGCCGTGTACAGTTTGGCCCCGCAACCCAGACAGAGGTAGCCGTTGGCGTCGGTCTCGACCACGTCCATGGCGGCGTCCTTCTGGCACCCGGCAAGCAACAGACTGAGGACGCCGATGAGCAGACAAAGCAGTCGGAGCCAGCATGCGGCGGATGCGGGAGGACGAGGGGCGTCTCGGGTGAGCTTAAGGGTCGGCATCGGTGGCGAAGTAAATCATCTGGATGTACTTGGAGTCGGGCTTGGCGGAGACAAATTCCGCGTGGCCATCGCAGAACGAGACATTTCCGCCATCGGCGCCGTGATTATCGATGGGATCGGGAATGTTGTTGCGGGTGCCCGCGTAGGCGTCGTCTCCGTCCAAAAACAGACAGGCCTTGGAGGGGCCGGCGACGGAGCCCACATAACTCTGCAAATACGAGTAGCGACTCGACCAGTATTTGTAGATCCACGTCTGGACGTTGGCCTTGGTTTTGCGGGCGCCGGTGGCGGAGCCGTCTGTGCCGTAGCCCCAGAACCCGAACAATTCGTAGCTCGAACCGGGCACCTTCAGCTTGCTCCCGGCGTAGTAGCTCAGATCGTAAAGGGTGATCTCCATCGTGCGCAGGTTTCGGTAGAGGTTGGTCCGGATGAAGTTCTGCGTCGAGGGGCAGACAAAAGAGTCCGCCGACTTCACATAGCCACCCTGGTAAAGCCAGGTCTGGTCGTCGTCGGCGTCGCTGCCCGTGTTGCAAAAGGCCCCCTTCGAGTCGTCGTCCGAGTACATCAGACATGACAGGGTCAGTTGCTTTTGGTTGTTGAGGCAGGTGATGCGCTTGGCGCGTTCCTTGGCCCGGGAGAGGGCCGGCAGAAGCATGCTGGCGAGGATCGCGATGATGGCGATGACGACCAGCAATTCGATCAGGGTGAAAGCTCCGGCTCGGGCCGGTCGCGCGCTGGCTGGCGCCGCCGCGCTTCTCAGATGGCTGGAGATGGTTTTTTTGATAAGCCAAGCGTAGCCGGGCGAGAGCGGCTGGCAATCCCCACTTCTAGGGGTATGCCCGGGGCGCGCGGAAGCCGCGGCAAAGCTCTGCTTGCGACCTTGGGGCGGGAGCGGGCATACTGGGGGAGTGGCCAAGAAACGTCCAAGTGCGGCGGGTGGGGCGGAGGAGCTGGACTCCAAGTGGCGGCCCCGCTATTGGCGCGGGCGAATTTTCAAGAGCCGCTATTCCTACAAGGGGCGGCGCGCGCGGACGCGGAACTGGTCGGTGAAGATTCAGCGGCGGGGCGTGCGGAAGACTTTTGCCCTGCATTCCAGTCACCCCGCCCGGGCGGCGGCCGAGGCGTGCCGGATTTACCGGCGGCTGGTGGAGGTGGGATGGGGCGGCCTGGAGAAGCCATCCGGCGGGGAGTCCCCGCTGGAGCCGGCTTATTGGGAACCGCGCCTGATCCGGCGCGAGTATTCGATGCGGGAGGCGGCCGGCGGTCCGCGGGAGCTCTCGGCGCGCATCGATCATGGCGAGCTGGGCCACTATTTCCCCCTGGGGACCTCGGCGATCCCGGCGGCGGCGAAACGAGCGGCGGAGATATACCGCACGATCGCGACGCGCGGTTGGAAGGTGGCGAACCGCCGGTTTGCGCGGGAGCTGACCGTGGCGCTGCGATGGATCGAGCGGCCGCTGGTGTGGAGTTACACCACCATCCATACGCGGGCGGAGCCGCGGGCGCCGGACGAGCCGGCGCCGGGTCTCGCGGGTGCGGCGGTGCGGGTCGCCGTGGTGGAACCGGAGCCGGCCGTTCGCCGGGCGCTGGCCTGGTGCGTTGGCGGGCTGGAGGGGTTTCATTGCGGCTTGGCCGGCGCGGAGCCCGAGGCTTTGGCGGGCCGGCTGCCCGGCTCGGGGGTCCGGCTGGTGTTGGTCAATCGAAGTCTGGCGAGCCGGCCCGGCGTCTCGTGGCCCGAGCTCCTCGAGCGGCGGACGCCGGGGGTAGCCTGGGTGCCTTATTCCGTTTTTGAGGACAGCGACGAGCTGTTCCGCACGACACCGGGAGGGATCGGGATTTATCATCTGCACCGCACGCCGGCGGCGCGTCTGTTGGAGCCGATTGCCGCCCTCGCGGGCGCGCGGGTTTCGGCGCCGGACGTGGCCGGCGCCGCCTGGCGGTATTTCAAGGGCGCGTTTTCCTGGCCGCCCGCCGTGGCTTCCCCGTTCCCGGCCGCCACGCATCTCACCCGCCGGGAGCACGAGGTGCTGACCCTGCTGGCGCGCGGCCACGCCTACAAGGATATCGCGGATCGTTTGCGCCTCAGCATCCATACTGTTCACGAGCATGTCCGGAACAGCTTTGAAAAACTGGGGGTTCACAATCGCACCGAGGCGGCGGTTAAATTTTTGCAGAAATAGCCGGCAAGGTTTTGCTTTTCATTCCCGGCGCGGAATGGTTCATTCGCGCCGGATACCAACGCGATTGGTTTGAACCATGCATGCGCAACCATCGTCTCCGCACCGCCGGGCCGGGATCATACCCCAACTGGGTGTGGACACACCGGAGCTGCGCCGGGCCCGGGCGTTGTGGCATGCGAACCGTTTTGACGAGGCCTTGGAGCTCTTCGAGCAGGCGGCCCGCAAATACCCGCAAAACCTGGTGGCGCTGATTGACGGCAGCCGGGCGCTGGGGGCGCGGTTCGAGATTTCGCGGGCCGAGGCGCTGGTGGACCGGCTGGCCGGGCTGGCGGCGCGCGACCCCCAACTGCTGCATCTGGCCGGGCAAAGCTACCGGATGATGTTCCGCCCGGAGAAGGCGATCGCCTGCTTCGAGCGCGTGCTGGCGATGACGCGGCGGATCCCGGACGCGCTGCTCGAGCTGGCGGTGCTGTACGAACGGCGCCACCGTCTCGACGAGGCCCGGCAGCTCGTCGAGGACTGCCTGCGCGCCGACCCGGACTACTGGGAGGCCGATTTGCTCCGCGGACGAATCCTGCGCCGGCTCAAGGATCCGGCGGCGAACGGGATTTTCCGCAAACTCGCCCGGCTGGAGGCCGCTGATCCCCTGCTGCGCGCGCAAGCCTGGACGGAGACCGCGCAGCAACTGGACCGGGACGGGGACTACGACGGGGCGATGGCCGCGCTGCTTCAAGGCAAGGAATTGCTGCGCGCCCGGGAGGCTCCGGCGCTCCACGATTCGGAGAGCCAGCAGCGCCAGCTGGCGCGGCTGGCCGCCGCGCTGACCCCGGAGCATTGGTCGCGCTGGGCGGAGGCGGGCCGGAGCTTTCCCCTCCAGCGAATGGCGGTGCTCACCGGGTTCCCGCGGTCGGGCACGACGCTGCTTGAGCAAGTGCTCGACAGCCATCCCGAACTGGTCAGCTCGGACGAGCGCGAAGCTTTCGGCCGCGACATTTTCTCGGCCATCTGGCGGACGGAGCGGACGCCCGCGCCCACCGTGGAGGCGCTGGACCAGGCGCCGCCCGAGCGCTTGCGCGCGCAACGGCAACGCTACCTGGACTACATGAGCGCCGCTTTGAACGAGCCCCTGGGCGGACGGATGCACCTGGACAAAAACCCCATGCTCACCCTGCTGATCCCCGGCATGCTCCGGCTGTTCCCGGAGACCCGCTGGCTGATCGCGCTGCGCGATCCGCGGGACGTCGTCCTGAGCTGTTTCATGCAATACCTGCCGTTGAACGCGAACAGCGTCTGCTTCCTCACGCTCGAGCGCGCCGCGCGGCGCTACGAGCTGGATCTGTCGGTCTGGCGGAGATTCCGGGAGATCGCCCGCACCGCCTGGCTTGAGGTGCGCTACGAGGATTGCGTGTCCGACCTCGAGGGGCAGGCCCGGCGCGCGCTGGAGTTCCTTGGCCTGCCCTGGGATGCCCGCGTGCTGCAATACCGGGAGCGGCTGCGCGCCAAGGCCGTGGCCTCGCCGACGTATGAGGCGGTGAGCCAGCCGTTGTACTCCTCCGCCATCGGTCGCTGGAAAAAGTATCGGAAGCACCTCGAGCCGGTGTTCGAGGTGCTCGCGCCCAGCATCCAGGCCTTCGGCTACGAATCATCATGACCCCGCAAGCAAAGCTTTTCCACCCCTCCAGCGCGCGCCGCTGGCTGTCATTCACGTTCTGGTCCGCGCTGCTCCCGGCCGCGCTGGCCGCCAGCGGCACCTGGACCAACACCCAGGGAGGAAGTTGGACCAACGCCGCCAACTGGAACGGCGGCGTCATCGCCGAGGGCGCCGGGAGCACCGCCAACTTCACCACGTTGACTCTGCCGGCGGATCTCACGGTAACACTGGATGGCCCGCGGACCATTGGGAACCTCAACTTTGACGACCGGGGCGCGGCCAAGCACGGCTGGACTTTGATTCCGGGGGCGAATGGTTCGTTAACGCTGGCGGGGGCCGCGCCGACGATCACCACTTTGAGCGCGACCACGACGGTGGCGGCGGCCATCGGCGGCGCCTCGGGCCTGGTCAAGCGCGGCGCCGGGCGGCTGGAGCTGACGGGGACGCAAACGCACACCGGCGTCACCCTGGTGGCGGCGGGGACGCTCGGATTGAATGGCATCCTGGGAAATTCCGCCCTCACGGTTCAAAGCGGCGGACGACTGGCGGGGGACGGCCTGGCTGGAGGTCCGGTGACGATTGAGGCCGGCGGCGCCCTGGCTCCCGGCAAGGCCGGCATCGGAACTTTAACCATTGAAAACACCCTGACCCTGGCGGGAACGGTGGAGCTGGAGGTCAGCAAGAGCGGGCTGTCCCTGACCAGCGACCGGGTCGCCGGACTTCGCGCGGTCCAATTCGGGGGGGCGTTGACGATCGCCAAACTGGGCGCCTGGCCGCTCGAGGAGGGCGATACGTTCAGCCTGTTTGCGTCCAGCAATTACTCGGGCGCGTTCGCCTCGATCCACCCGCCTTCGCTGGCGGCGGGGCTGAAGTGGGATACCGCCAATCTGGCCGTGAATGGTTCGATCACCGTGGTGCGGGAGGGGGCTCCGCCCCGGGTGGTGCGGGGCCCGCAGGATCTCGCGGTTGAGGAACAATCGGCGGCGGTCTTTGACGTGCTGGCCGCGGGGGAGCGGCCCTTCGCGTATCAATGGCTCAAGAACGGAGTTCCCCTCTCCGGAGCCACCGCCGCGAGCCACGCGCTGGCCGCGGTGACGACGAACGACGCCGCCAGCTACGCCGTCGTGGTGACGAACGGATTCGGCGCGACGACCAGCGCGCCGGCTCGATTAACCGTCCGGCCGCGTGAGCAGCCGAGTTCGGTGACCAATCAATTGGTGGTCTATCTGAACTTCGACGGGCAGTTGGAGGCCCAGGCGGGCACGACCAATCCGGGGGCGCTCTATGCCGGCGGCGCCGCCCATGGCCCGCGGTACGTGGCTGGAGTGGCCGGATCCGCCGCTCAATTCGCCAACCACTCGAGCTCCGGGCAGCCGGACGACTGGGCGGTGACCCTGGGGAAACTGGATTGGATTTACGCCGGCGACTTCACTGTCTCGCTTTGGGCGCGGACCACTTCCGCCAGCGATGGCGCGCTGGCGGGGAATAAGAACTGGGCCTCCGGAGCAAACGTCGGCTGGGTGATTTCGAACATGGATCCGAACAACGTCAACTGGAATGCCGCCGGAGGGAAACGGCGGGACATCGACCTGAATCCGCCCTTCGCGGACGGCCATTGGCACCTGGTCACCGTCACCTTTGATCGGGCGGCCAACCGCGTGAGCATTCACCTCGACGGAGCCGTGGCGAATGTGAGCGACATCAGCCCCTCCGGCGCGGCCTCGCTGGGCGCCGGTTTAAATACCCTGGTGGGCGCCAGCGGCGGCGGAGCGTACTCCGGCGAGGCTGAGCTCGACGAGTTTGCGTTGTGGACGCGGGCGCTGACCGGGGAGGAAATCTCCGGCATCTACGCGGCCGGTCTGGAGGGGCGGCCGCTGACCACGGCCCGGCCGGGCCAGCCGCCGGTGATCACCGCGCCACCGGCGGACCTGACCCTGAGCGCCGGGCTGGACGCGGTGTTTGCCGTTGGCGTCCGCGAATCCGGCGGTTTGCGCTACCAGTGGCTGTTTAACGGAGCGGCGCTGGCCGGGGCCACCAATGCCACGCTGACGCTTGCGGCCGTGACCGCCGCGAGCGAGGGCGTCTATGCGGTGCGGATCAGCAACGGCTCGGGCGCGGTGATCAGCGCCGGCGCCCTTTTGACGGTGTATCAGCCCGCGGTGACGGGCCAATGGGATTTTGACGGGGGGGATTTGCGCGCCACGGTCGGGGCGGATCTGGAGTATGTCGGCGACACCATTGAGCAGACGACATTTCCATACCTGCGCATTCAGGGGCGGACGGGCCGGGCGTTGGGATTTGGCGCCTACTCCGCCGGGCGGGGGTTGTTGATGCGGCACGGCGGGCGTCCGAATGGCGGCGGGCATTTCGTCAATCAATACACCCTGCTCATGGATCTGATGTTTCCGCCGGAGAGTTCGGGAGGCTGGCGGTCGCTGTTTCAGTCGAACCCGTTTAATCCGGCGGGGGATCCCGCCGAGTTTCTGGCGGGCGACAACGCGGCTCAACCGGAGGCGAATGGCATTGGGGCCACGCGGTTTTATGGTTCCCTGACGCCGGGGATCTGGCATCGGGTGGCGTTCGCGGTGAACCTGGCGGGGCCGCCGGAGGAGCAACTGGTTTGCTATCTTGATGGCGCGCGGGTGGGCAGCCAGGCTTTGGGCGAGCTGGATGGCCGCTACGCGCTCGGGCCGACCGCGCAATTGCTGACGAGCGGCCTGGCCGGTTTCAGCCGGCCTGGTTACCTGAACAGCGTTCAGTTTGTGAATGCCTGCCTTGACGGAGCCGCCATCGCCGCGCTGGGCGGACCGGCCGCCGAGGGTCTCCCCTCGGGCGACGCGGTGCTGCGGGTGCGGAGCATGGGCCGCAACGCCTCGGAGCTGCAACTGTCCTGGACCGGCCCCACCGGACGGACCACCTTGCAGCGATCTCTTAGTGCGAGCGATCCCGCCTGGGCGGACGTCGCGGATTTCGGGACAAATCGCCGCGTGGAAGTGCCCCTGAGCGAACCAACCGCCTATTATCGCGCCAGCCAGTTTCATCCCGATATTGTCGTCGGCCAGTTGCCGGACGGCCAACAGTCGCTGCCCACAAAGCAAATCCTCCGGCCGGCGGGCCGGCGCGCGCAGTTCCCCGGCCGTCCGGTGGATTTGGCCCTCTCGCCGGACGGGCGCACTGCCTACGTGAAGAACATGACCAGCCTGGTGGTGCTGGATGTCGCAACCTGGCAATTGTTGCAAACGCTGAATTACCCCGGGGGCGGCGCCTCGATGCACGGTCTCGCCGTCAGCCCGGACGGCGCCCAGGTGTATGTCACCGGCGCGGGCAACGAACTGTATGTGTTTTCCGTTGCCACCAACCGGACGGTGTCCCACACGCGCACCATCGCGCTGCCGGGCGGTTCATATCCCTGCGGTCTGGCGCTCGACGCCGCCGGCGCCCGCGCGTATGTCTGTCTTTCGGTGGCCAACACGCTCGCGGTGGTGAACCTGAGTTCCGGCGCGGTGCTGGGCCAGATCCCGGTGGGCGTCGCGCCCTGGGATGTCGTGTTATCGCCCGACGGCCGCGCCGCGTATGTGTCGGATTGGGGCGGCCGCCATCCCCTGCCCGGCGAGGAGACGGCGCCTTCGGCGGGGACTGCGGTGGTGGTTGATTCGCGCGGCGTGGCCGCCAGCGGGGTGGTGTCATTCGTCAACCTGTCCACCGGGGTCGAGGTGGCCCAGGTCGCGTCCGGCCTCCATCCCTCCGACCTGGCGCTCAGCGCGGATGGGGCGACGCTTTACGTGGCGAACGCCAATTCGGACACCGTCACCGTGATGGACACCGCGTCGCGCACAGTCCGGGAGTCGATTTTGGTCCGTCCCGATCCGGGCTTTCCGAACGCCAGCGCGCCGACCGGGCTGGCGTTGAGCGAGGACGGCGCGACGTTGTGCGTGGCGCTGGGGGGGAATAACGCGATCGCGGTAGTGGAACTGGCTTCGGCGTCGCACCCGGCCAGCCGGCTGCGGGGATTTATCCCGGTGGACTGGTATCCGGGCGCGGTGGCGGTTCGCGGCGGCGCGCTGTTTGTGGTCAACGTCAAAGGCCTCGGCACGCGCGAGGGGCAGCCGGCCCGGACCAAATGGTCGATGAACGCCTACCTGGGCACGGTCAACCAGATCCTGATTCCCGACGCGGACACCCTGGCCAAGTACAGCGCGCAGGTGTTTGAGGATGGGCGCATTCCGCAGATTCGCCAGGCGCAATTGATGCTGCGGGCGGATCAGCCGCCGGTTCCGGTGCCGGCTCGGCTGGGGGAGCCTTCGGTTTTCAAACACGTCCTCTACATCCTCAAGGAGAACAAGACCTACGACCAGATGTTCGGCGATTTGCCCCAGGGGAACGGCGATCCGAGCCTGTGCGTTTATCCGCGGCTGGTTTCTCCGAATCATCATGCGCTGGCCGAGCAATACGTCCTGCTGGACAACTTTTATTGCAACGGCGTGATTTCGGCGGACGGCCACTCCTGGAGCACGGAGGCCAATGTTACGGATCACCTCGAGAAGGCGTTTGGGGGGTTCACCCGCAGCTACACGTTTGGCGACGACCCGCTGACCTATTCGAGCACCGGCTTTATCTGGAACAACGTGCTCCAGCACGGGCTGACCTTTCGCAATTACGGCGAAATGGACTACGCCTCGACCTCGCCCGCGGCCACCTGGCTGCAAGTGTATCAGGATCACACCAACGGCGCCGGCGCCATTCGGTACGTGCAGAATATTGGCGTCGCCTCCCTGCGGCCCTACAGTTCGACCAATGTGCCCGGCTGGAACCTGGACATTCCCGACGCGGTGCGGGCCGACGGCTTCATCAAGGAGCTGCGCCAGGCGGAGGCGGACGGAACCTGGGCGGACTTTCATTTCCTTTATTTGCCCAATGACCACACCGGCGGGCCGCCCTCGCCGCGGGCGCAGGTGGCTGACAACGATCTGGCGCTGGGCCGCGTGGTCGAGGCCGTCACGCACAGCCGGTTCGGCAGCAACACGGTGATTTTCGTGATCGAGGATGATCCGCAGAGCGGCTACGACCATGTCGATGCGCACCGCTCGATCTGCCTCGTGGTCAGCCCCTACACCAAACGCGGCCGGGTGGTCAGCAATTTCTACAACCAATCGGGGGTGTTGCATACCATGGAGCGAATTCTCGGGCTGCCGCCGATGAACCAGCAGGACGCCATGTCGCCCCTGATGTTCGAGTGCTTCACCAATGTCCCGGATTTCACCCCCTATGCCGCGCTGCCCAATAACATCCCGCTGACCGAAGGCGTGGGGGTGGCGAAGACCTCGACGGCCAAGGAACGGTATTGGGCGCGGCAGAAGCAGAGGATGGATTTTCGCGGCCCCGACCGCATCAACGACGACCTTTTCAATCGTTACATCTGGTTCACCATCCGCGGCGAGGAGCCCTTTCCGGCGCGGTATGTGGGCGGCCACGGGCGGGGTTTGAAAGCCCTTGGCCTGGCCCTGACTCCGGGACTGGACGATGACGACGATGATTGAAGGCGGTTGGGGGGCGGGTTGCGCCACGCCGGATTCGTCACGCGCGCGGGCGCGGGCGCTAGTGCGTGGAGCGGTGCAGGGTGTGGGCTTTCGCCCGGCGGTGTACCGGTTGGCTCTCGAGTTGAATCTGGCCGGCTGGGTGGGAAACTCCGCCCAGGGAGTCACCGTGGAAGTGGAAGGCGGGAGGAATCAAATCGAGGCGTTTCTGATCCGACTCGAGGCCGAAAGACCGCCTCGCAGTTTCATTCAAGGGATGGAGGTGGTCTGGCTCGATCCCGCCGGCCAGCGGGGCTTTGAAATCCGCTCCAGCGCCGGCGGGGGGGAGCGGAGCGCGTTGATTTTGCCGGATATTGCCACCTGCCCGGATTGCCTGCGGGAGCTGAATGATCCCGGCGACCGGCGCCACCGCTATCCGTTCATCAACTGCACGAATTGCGGCCCGCGCCACAGCATCATTACCGCGCTGCCCTATGATCGCGCCCACACGACGATGAGCGGCTTTCGCATGTGCGCGCGCTGCGAGGCGGAGTACCGGGATCCGCTGGATCGGCGGTTCCACGCTCAGCCCAACGCCTGTCCGGAATGCGGGCCGCGCCTGGAACTGTGGGCGCGGATGGCGGCGGGGCTCCCGGAAACATCCGCTGCGGGTGAGGCCGCGCTGGGCGCCGCCGCCGCCGCGCTCCTGGCCGGGCGCATTCTGGCGGTGAAGGGGTTGGGCGGCTTTCAGTTGATGTGCCGCGCGCGGGATGAAGCGGCGGTGCGGCGCTTGCGCGAGCGAAAGCACCGGGAGGAAAAGCCGCTGGCGTTGATGTTTCCCTCGCTGCCATCGGTATTGGGCGCGTGCGAGGTTTCGCCGCTCGAGGAACGGGTGCTGCGCTCGGCGGAAGCGCCGATTGTGCTGCTGCGCCGCCGGTCAGCGGCCTCCTGGCTTCCCGCGCCCTCCGTGGCGCCCCGCAACCCGTATCTGGGAGTGATGCTGCCATACACGCCTTTGCATCACTTGTTATTGCGCGCGGTGGGGGAGCCGGTGGTGGCCACGAGCGGCAACCTGAGCGATGAGCCCATTTGCGTGGAGGAGCGGGAGGCGTGGCGGCGGCTGGCCGGCCTCGCGGATCTCTTCCTCGTGCATAATCGGCCCATCGCGCGGCCGGTGGACGATTCCGTGGTGCGGATTGTCATGGGGCGGGAATCGGTCGCGCGGCGCGCGCGGGGTTACGCGCCCTTGCCGGTGGCGCTGCCCCGGGACGGGCCGGCGGTGCTGGCGGTGGGCGCCCAATTAAAGAACACCGTCGCCCTGGCGCTCGGACGCCAGGCTTTCGTCAGCCAGCATATTGGCGACCTGGAGACGGTTCAGGCCGGGTCTGCCTTTGATCGGGCGGTCGCGGATCTCGAGACGCTCCACGGCGTCGCGCCGGCCATCGTGGCCGCGGATCTTCACCCCGACTATTTTTCGACGCGGCGGGCGGTCCGGATTTCCAGCCGTCCGGGCGGCCCGCGCCTGGTGCGGGTGCAGCATCACCTGGCGCACGTTTTTGCCTGTCTGGCGGAGAACGAATTGACGCCGCCGGTGCTGGGCGTGGCCTGGGATGGCACGGGCTACGGCGAAGATCACACTATTTGGGGCGGCGAATTCTTCCTCGTCACCGACGCCGAGACGCGGCGCGTGGCGCATCTGCGCGGCTTCCGCCTGCCGGGAGGGGAGCGGGCGGTGCGAGAACCCCGGCGCGCGGCGCTTGGGTTGCTGTGGGAGCTGGCGCCTGCCGCGGTCGAGCGCCTCCTGGCGCGCGCTCCGCGCACCCAGGCGGCCTTCCGCCCGCGGGACCTGGCGGTGGTCCGCCGGATGTTGGAGCGGCGGCTCAACTCGCCGCTCACCAGCAGCGCGGGGCGGTTATTCGATGCCGCGGCCTCCCTGGCGGGCGTGCGTCAGATAAACTCCTTTGAGGGCCAGGCCGCCATGGAGTTGGAGTTCTCGATCATCACGGGCGCGGAGGAACCCGGATATCCGGTGGAGCTCGGGTCTGGCCCCGAGGGAACCTTGATCCTGGATTGGGCGCCACTCGTCGGGGCCTTGCTGGACGACCTCAGCCAGGGGCTGCCGGCGGGCCGCATAGCCGCGCGGTTCCACCACGGCCTGGCCGAGGGGATCACGCGGGTGGCGCGGCATTTCGGGATCGGGCGAGTGGCGCTGGCGGGCGGTTGTTTCGGGAATCGCTATCTGCTCGAGGCGACCGTCCGGCGGCTGGAAGCCGCGGGGCAACGGGCTTATTGGCCGCAACGCGTGCCCCCCAACGACGGTGGAATCGCCCTTGGCCAGATCGTTGCCGCGCGGCGAATGAAGGAGTAGTCTGGGGTCGATGTGCTTAGCCGTTCCAGGCCGGATCACGAGCATCGCCGGGGGGGAGGATCCACTCGCCCGCACCGGCCGGGTGGATTTCGGCGGCGTCCTCCGGGAGGTCAGCCTGGCTTTTGTCCCCGAGGCGGCGGTGGGCGAGTACGTGATTGTGCATGCCGGTTTCGCCCTCAGCCGGGTGGATGAGGCGGAGGCGGGCCAGGTGTTTGAATACCTGCGGGAGATGGAGGAACGGGCGGAGGGGGAGGCGGATGCCGGCTCCGGTCCGGCGGGCGGAGAGGCATGAAATTTCTGCGCGAATACCGGGATGCCGAGGCCGCCGGGCGCTACGCGCGCGAGCTGGGCCGGATCACGACCCGGCCCTGGACGCTGATGGAAATCTGCGGCGGCCAGACCCACGCGATTATCCGCTTCGGCCTGGACGAGTTGCTGCCGCCGGGCGTCACGCTGGTTCACGGACCCGGCTGCCCGGTGTGCGTCACCCCGCTGGAAAGCATGGATCAGGCGCTCGAGCTCGCCGCCCGGCCAGGGGTGATT
This sequence comes from Verrucomicrobiota bacterium, assembly GCA_039806935.1. GTDB lineage: Bacteria > Verrucomicrobiota > Verrucomicrobiia > Limisphaerales > UBA8199 > JBDHQH01. The sequence goes on along the minus strand of JBDHQH010000015.1, from coordinate 25,155 downwards.
TTCTGCTCGTTCGGCGACATGCTGCGGGTGCCCGGCCGCGCGGGCGACCTGCTCTCGCGCAAAGCCCGGGGCGCGGACGTCCGGATCGTCTATTCCCCGCTCGATGCGGTGAAAATCGCGGCGGCGAATCCGGTGCGGGAAGTGGTGTTTTTTGGGGTGGGTTTCGAGACCACCGCGCCGGCCACCGCGCTCGCGGCCCACCACGCGGCGGCGCGGGGTTTGCGGAATTTCAGCCTGCTGATTTCCCACGTGCTGGTGCCGCCGGCGATCGCGGCGCTGCTGAGCGCGCCGGATTGCCGGATCCAGGGGTTTCTGGCGGCAGGACATGTTTGCGCCGTGATGGGCTACGAGGAGTATGTGCCGCTGGCGGCCCAACACCGGGTGCCGGTCGTGGTGACCGGGTTCGAGCCGCTGGACATTCTGCAAGGGGTGCTGATGTGTGTGCGCCAGTTGGAGCGGGGCCGCGCGGAGGTGGAGAATCAGTACCGCCGCGCGGTGCGCCGGGAGGGGAACCGGCCCGCCCGGGAGTTGCTGGAACGGGTGTTCGAGGTGGTTCCGCGCCAATGGCGCGGCCTGGGCGAGATCCCCGCCAGCGGCCTGGGGTTGCGTCCGGAATACGCGGCGTTTGACGCGGCGAAGAAATTCGGGCTGGCCGGCTGGCGGGTCGAGGAGCCTTCGGATTGCCAGGCGGGACGGGTGCTGCGAGGGCAACTGAAGCCGGTGGATTGCCCGGCGTTCGGGGTTCGTTGCACGCCGGAGCGTCCCCTGGGCGCGCCGATGGTTTCGTCTGAGGGCGCCTGCGCGGCGTATTATCGTTATCGGCGCGCCGGAAGCGGGCCGCCGCGGGAGGCGCGATGAGAAGGATTCTGGCGGCGGCCGGTTGCTGGTGGGCGGCCGCCGGGGCGCTTGGCGGAGGGATTATGGCGACGAATCATCTGACGGTTTACATCGGCGCCTACACGGGCGCCGGCAGCCAGGGCATTTACGCGGCCGAGTTCGATCCGGTCCAGGGCGTTCTGGGCCGGCCGGAACTGGCCGCGAAAGCGCGCAACCCCACGTTCCTCGCCGCGCATCCGGGCGGCCGCTGGATCTATGCCGTCTCCGAGATCGAGAATTTTGGCGGCGGGCGCACCGGGGCGGTTTCGGCGTTCGCCCGCGAGCCCGGGAGCCGCCGGCTCAGGCCGCTGAATCAGCAACCCTCGGGCGGCGCCGGGCCGTGCCATCTCTCGCTGGACCGGAGCGGGCGGGTGTTGCTCGTGGCCAATTACAGCAGTGGCAGTGTCGCCGCTTTGCCCATTGGCCCCGACGGCGCGCTGGGCGCCCCGGCCAGCGTCATCCAGCACCGTGGCGCGAGCGTTGACCCCGCGAGGCAAAAGGGGCCGCACGCGCATTTCATCGCCCCGGATCCCGCCAATCGTCTGGCGCTGGCTTGCGATCTGGGCCTGGATCGGATCCTGGTTTATCGATTGGATGTCGCCGCCGCCGCCCTCGCGCCCCATCAACCACCCTGCGGCGCCACGCCGCCGGGCAGCGGCCCCCGCCACCTCGTATTTTCTCCAGACGCCCGTTTTATCTGGGTCATCAACGAAATGGCCTGCACCATCTCGACTTTCGCCCTGGCGGCGGATACGGGGGCGCTCCGGCTGCTGGAGACTATTCCCTCGCTGCCGCGCGAACTCCAGGCGGGCGACTCCGGGGCGGAAATCGCGTTGGATCCCGCGGGCCGATGGCTTTACTGCTCCAACCGCGGGCACGACAGTCTCTGTTGGTTTCGGATCGACCCCTCCACCGGCAAGCTGGCCTGGGCCGGACAGGCGTCGGCCGGTGGGCGGACTCCCCGTCATTTTGCCTTCAGCCCGGATGGCGGGTGGGTTTTGGCGTCCAATCAGGACAGCGACCATATCTCGATCTTCCGCGTGGATAAAGCCACCGGCAAGCTGGCTCCGGCTGGCGTCTCCGCGCCGATCAGCAAGCCGGTGTGCGTGCTTTTCCAACGTCCCTGAACGGGAAGACGAGGCGCCGGATGAGCGCCATCTCGGCGTACCGCCGGGCCCTCCGCGGCTGATCTTCCGGGACCCCAGGGCCGTTGGAACCACCCGCCGAGCGTGCCGCACCGCCGGCCTCGGCTTTACCCCGGTCCCGCTTGCCAGTCTCGGGAGCGGCTTTTAAGCTGCGGCGATGACGGAGCAAGAAATCCTGAATGTTTTCCACCAGACCGGCGCGCTGCTGAGCGGGCATTTTGTGCTGCGGAGCGGGCGGCACAGCCGCCAGTACTTCCAGTGCGCTTTGGCTTTGCAGGACATGCCGACGGTGGAAAGGCTGGGCGCCGCTCTGGCGGATCGGGTGCGCGAGTTGCGGCCCGAGACGGTAATCGCTCCGGCCATGGGAGGGCTGGTGCTCGGCCAGGAAGTCGCCCGGCAGCTTCGCGCGCGCTTCATCTTTGTGGAAAAGGAGGCTGGCAGGCTGGTGTTGCGACGCGGCTTCCAGATCAAGTCCGGGGAACGGATTCTGGTGGTGGAGGATGTGATCACCCAGGGCGGACGGGCGCGGGAGACGCTCGAGATTGTCCGCGCGCATGGCGGAGTGGTTTTGGGAGTGGCGATGGCGGTCGATCGCTCCGAAGGGCAGGTCGATTTCGGGACACCGGCATTCAGCCTCCTGAAGCTGGCGGTGGAGACTTTTCCAGCGGACGCGCTGCCGGTGGATTTGGCGGCCCTTCCGGTGGTCAAGCCTGGCAGCCAATGATTGGAGCCCATGCATCTGTCCCGCCTCCGGCTTCGTGATTTCCGCAACTACGCGCGGCTGGACGCGGAATTTGGCCCGGGATTCCACCTTTTGTTGGGGGACAACGCCCAGGGCAAAACCAACATCCTGGAGGCCATCTACCTCCTCGCGACCTTGCGCTCCTTTCGCGGCGTGGGCGGCGCGCAGATGATCCGCCATGGGCAAAAGGGCTATTTTGTTGGCGGCCAGGTGGTCGGAACAGGCGAGCGGGAGATCAGGATGTATTGGTCGGCGCGCGAGCGCAAGCTCTCGCTCGACGGCCAGCCGGTGCGGACGCTGTCCGGCTATCTCGGAGTGCTGCGCGCGGTGGTTTTTTGCAGCGAGGACCTGCTGCTGGTCAAAGGCCCGGGCCGGGGGCGCCGCCGGTTTCTCGATCTGCTGCTGAGTCAGGCGCAGCCGGGTTATCTGGCGTTGCGGCGGCGCTACGCGCTGGCCCTCCGCTCGCGCAACGCGCTGCTGCGCTCGCCCGCGCCGGATCAGACGGCCCTCGAGGGTTTCTCGCGCGAACTCATTGCCGCCGGTGAGACGATCATCCGCCAACGCCGCGAGTTGCTCCCGCAATTAGCCCCGCTGGTCGTCCGGGCTGGCGCGCGCATCGCCAGCGCCGCGGATGAGCTGGCCCTGGAGTACCGTCCCTCGGTGAAGCTCGACTTCGCGCGCGAGCTGGGAGAATCGCGCGACCGCGAGCGCGCGCTGCGGCAGACGGTGGTGGGGCCGCATCGGGACGATCTGGAGCTCCGGCTGAATGGCCAGCCGGCCGCCCAGTTTGGGAGCGAAGGCCAGAAGCGCTCGCTGGCCATCGCCCTCAAAATGGCGCAGGCCGAGTACCTGGCCGACTTGCGCGGCTCGCCTCCGGTGCTGCTCATCGACGACATCATGGGCGAATTGGATGCAACGCGCCGCTCGGGGCTGATGCCGCTCCTCGAGCGCGCGCGCCGCTCGCGCGGGCAGGTCTTCATGACGGCCACCGAGGAAACCTGGCCGCGCGAGCTGGCGCCGCAGTTGGAGCGCTGGCGCGTGCAAGCCGGGGCGCTGGGAAAAGCCTGAGGCAAAAACCGGGACGCCTGGCCCAGGCGTCCGGCCTGGGGTCTCCGCCGCCTCCGAGGAGGGACGTTTCGCGAAACGTCCCTACCGCTTCAGCTCCCGGAAAGCCGCCGCCTCGGCGCGCACCCGCCGCCAGCTCAGCCCGCTTTGGGCGAACGCAATCAAGCCCGCCACCGAGAGCGGCGCCGTCAGAACGACAAACGCCACCAGGGCAAAGGCGGCCGCCTCGGGCTTGGCCGCGCCGAAAAAGCGCAGCCCGGCAATGCAAAACACCTGGAAGACGCCCACGCTCGCCGGGGTGCTCGGCAGGGACAGGCCGAGGTAAGCGACGAGAAAGACGGCCACCCGGACGCGAAACGAAAAATCAAACCCGTAGGCCTCGAGCAGGGCGAGAAAAGCCGCCCCTTGCAAGACCAGCTTCAGCAGGGACAGGCCGAACGCGGCCGGGAGCAGCCACGAGCTGGCCACTTCCTCAAGTCCCTGGGCCAGGGTATCGAGGAAGCTCCGCGGGCCGCGCCACCACCGCCACCGGCCCAGGCGGCCGGGAGCGGCGGGCGGACGCTTTCGCCGCCAAAAAATCCACCAGCCAGCCAGCCCTCCTCCCGCCAAAATCACGCCGCCCAATACCTGTCCGGCGCGGACCAGAGCGGAAGGCAGGGGAAAAAACAGGACCGTGGCGCCAATGCAGAGCACCAGCCAAAGAGAATCCAGAAAGCGCTCGATGATCAACGAGGGAATCACGGCGGCGAGGCTCCGGCGCAACCAGCGGGAAGCGAGATACACGCGCAGCACATAGCCGGCGTGGAAAGGGAGCACGTCGTTGGCGAACCTGCCGGCGAACAGCGCCTGGGTGGTCCGCCTCACGGAGATCGAACCCACCGGTCGCAGGAGCAGCCGCCATTCCCATCCCGCGCAGACATAGACGGAAACGTTGACCGCCGCGGCTACCGGAATCCACCACCAAACCGCCCGCGCCATCGAGTGAAAAACCTCGCGCAGCGGCAGATCGTGGAACACCCACTCGAGGCAGGCCGCGCCGACCGCGTAGCTCACGCCGACCCACAGCCATTGGCGGGAGGGCGCGGGCCTCGGATCGGGTGCGGTTCCTTCGGGCATTGGCGTTGGCGGCCTTTCCCCAACATCCGCGCTCCGGACGGAAACTCAACCCGGAAAACCCGACAACGGGGTCTTCTCCTTTCTCGCCCGGCGGCGGACCCGTCTCGGAGATTCATGAAGCATCCGGTTGTGTTCACTCGAAACGCGCGGCGCGTGGCCGTGTTGGCCGCCGGTGGTCTGGCGGGCTGCCTCTCGCGGCCCAGCCTGCAAAAGGAGCGATTCGCCTTCCCCGTTCCTCCCCGGGAGCCCGGCCGCGGGAAGTGGGTGTTGGAACTTCGGGCGCCGCGTGTGGCGGCTCTGCGGATGAATTTTGTGTTTTCCGATCGATCGCGGCCGGGGCAGATCTGGTTGCGGAAAGATTACCGGCAGAGCGTGGCGCTCCGCGCCCGTACCGCCGCGGCGCTCATGGATGGCTGGGGCCAGGCCCTGCGCGCCATCATGAGCGCCGTCGCCGCCGATCTGGCGGAAGCGAAGGATTAGCTCGCCTGCGGGGCCGTTTCGGTCGTTTCAGCCGCGATTTGCGCGCCGCTAAACAGCGAGCCCGCGCCCAGGATCAATAATCCCACCAGCGAAAGGACCATCGGCGACAAGCCGACCACAGCCAGGATGCCGAGCACCACCGCCGCGAGACCGATTAACACCCGCCCGCTAAACAGGAAGGTCGCTCCCAGGGCCAGGACCGCGACCGCGATCAACGTGGTCGGCGCGAGGCCCAGCAGCGCCAGGATCCCGAGCACTACCGTTGCCAAACCGCCCTGAAAGTCCAGGCTGCTGCTTCTGGAAAGATTGAATCCTCCGACATTGGCGAAGCGCAGATTGGACCGCATTCCGAGCGCCCCACCCTCGACGAGCGCGGCCGCCCCCACGACAATGGTGGCGATCGCCGCCATGGTCGCGGAAAAGATCCCGACCAGGCCGACGATGGCCAGCGCGATAGTGGCAATGGCTCCAAAACCCTCCAAACCCGTCACGCCGAACATGGCCGCGTTCCGGGTTTCCGTTTCATGTGTTGCTACTTGTGTACCATTCATAACCGATTATTTCCTCCTTTCCCAATATCCGACGCGGCGGGCGAAATGCAACGGCCCGGCGAAGGGAAAGGCATGGGTAATGGGCCTCCAAACGGCTGGGTGATTTACACTATCGGCGCGGCGGCGGGCGGGATCCGAGGAGCGCGCTCCACCAGACCGGCGCGAGGAAAACGGCGATCAGCACGTTGAAAGCGATGCCCACGGCGCACACCTCCCCCAAGCTGGCCATGCCGGCGTTGCTGGACCAGGCCAGCGAGGCAAATGCGGCGATCGTGGTGCCGCCGCAAAGCAGAAGCGCCCGGCCCACCGCGCGCTGCGCCATGGCCCGGTCTCCCGCGTAACGCCGCAGCGCCAGTTGCATGAAAATGCTGTAATCCACCCCGGTGCCCAGCACCAGGGGAATGGCCATCAGGTTCAGCAAGTTCCAGGACCAATGCGCCAGCCGCATCACCGTGAGCAGGCAGACCCCGCTCAAGAGCAAGGCCGCAAGACTCAACCCGATTTCGCGGCCGCGCCGAAAAGCCAGCAGGAGCGAAAGCAGCACGAGGACGATCATGGGCGCCACCAATTTCCATAAATTGGCGCGCACTCGTTCGAAAATAGCGCGGCCCAGCAATTCCCAGCCCGAGAGCCAGACGTCTGTCCGTGGCAGGGCGCGCTCGAGTTGCGCCATCGCCGCCTGGGTGGCGGCGGAACTCGCGCGCGTCGGGTTGATCAGGCCGAAGGCGAAGTACCGGCCCGGGGCGCGGCTGACCAGCTTTTCAAAAATCCAGCGGCTCAAGTGATTGGTGGGCCAGAACACCCCCGAGGTGTTTGCCGCCACCTGCCAGGTGTCCAGCATCCGCTCGCTCAAGGCCACCGCGCCGGGATTGAAGCCGCCGGCCCTGGCGGCGGCGCGCAGGGCGGGACCCTGCTGCGCCAGCACTCGCGCGGTGGCGCGGTTTTGCTCCTGGAACTCCGGCCGGGGCCAGAGCGCGGAGGGCAGGGTGAAACTGGAAACCCAGTGGTTGCTTTGCGCCTGGCGCAGCGTGGCCTGGATTGCGTCCAAACGCCCCGCGACCTCCCCGACCGTCTGGCCGCCAACGATGAGCCAGAGCGGCTCCCGCTGTTGGCTCAGACGGGTCTGGATGTCCTCGAGCACCGCGAAAGCCGAGCTGGAAACCGGGCGCAGCGCGTTGGCGGTGGCATCCACCTTCGGCCAGCCCAAGACTCCGAGCACCACGCCCGCCGCCGCCAGGCTGGCGACTGTCGCCCCATACACGGCCCAGGCGCGACGACGGGGAACCGGCGGCGCCGACTCGGGAGCGGGCGGGACCTCGGCCGCGGCGGCCATAGCCGGGCCTTCGTAAGGCTGGTTGCGATTGGGGAACAGCGGCGGCAGATACTCAAAAATCATGATGGCCGCCGCCAGCGCCACGCCCAGCGCCACCAGGGTGCCGAACTGGCCCAGCCCGGGCAATCCGCCGAAGTTTAACACCAGAAACGCCGAGATGGTCGTGAAGGCGGCCCAAAAAATACTCGGAGCGATGGCGTGCCGGATCTGTCCAATGGAGAGATTCGGATGGGCCAGCGCCTCCTGATAATGCACCACCGCGTAATCGACGGAGAGCCCGAGCAAAATGGCGGCGAAGCCCACGCTGACCACGTTGATGGTGCCATAAATCAATCCTCCCAGGGCCAGCGTCGCGCCCAGGGTGATCGCCAATAGCGCCAGCAACCAGAGCATCGGCTTGAGCCGCCGGTGCGCCAGCCAGAACAGGATGGCAATGATCACCGCCGTGCCGCCCACCGAGACGATCATATCCGTTTGCATGCCGGCCGCGGTCTCCGCGACGAAGGCCGGACGGCCCGTGTAGCCGAGCGACACCTCGGCCGCGCCGGGATTGGCGGCGGCCAGCGCGCCTTGCGCCACGCTTTGGATCTGCTCGAGCCAGGCGGCGCATTGGCGGTAATTGTTCAAAGGGGACGTGGCCTGGAGATAAAGAATGCGGAACCGGCCCTCGTCGGAGCTGAACAACTCCTGCCCTTGCGCCGGCGAGGGGGCGGCGCCGGCGGCGTTTCCAGGGAGCCGGGTCAGCCCGAACGGATCGTAGCTCAGGCGGGCGAGTTCCTCGGGCGAGAGCGAGGTGGACAGCTCCTCGCGGGCGGCGGCGAGCGCGGCCGCCAGCGCCTCGGGAGCGAGGCGGTTGGTCAGCCCGGCGAAAACCGCGGGCGGTTGATTAAACCATAGGTAAGCCACCAACTCCGCCGCCTGCTCGGGATGCTCCAGCCAGGGCGGCTCCCAATCGACCTGCGTCACCAGGTCGGCCCGCGACCGCAGCCGTCCGGCGATCTCCCGCGCGGCGCGCTCGGCGGCCTCCGCGTCCGGCGAGCGCACCGTCATGAGCAGTTGCCGGGCGTTGGTGAAGTATTTCTGGTAGAGCTTCAGACCCTCGACCACCCGCAGATCGGGCGGCAGCAAATCCAACACCTCCACGTCCAGACGCAGGCGCACCAGCCCGATCACCGCCGGCGCCAGCAGGAACAGCCAGATCCACCGACCGGGATGCCGCAGGCTCGGGTGCTTCATCTTGAATTGTTAGAACCCTGGATGACTCAACCCTTAAGTTTAAATCACCGTCCCGGGATGGCTTCAAGTAGCTGTTAACCCACTTTCAAGCAGTCAGGCGGGTTCGCTACGTTGGCCCAGATAAATCATGCCTATTGCAAACGGAGCGGAAACCTGGGAGAGGAATTTGTGGAAGAAATCGGGGGCGGCTTCCCGACAGGATGCGGGAGGCCGGGCGCGCGAGGTGCGCGTGCGCCAATACGTTCCGGGCGACCGGCCGGCGATCCGGGAGTTGTGTTGCAACACGGGATTTCTGGGCGACCCGATCGACAGCGTTTTTCAGGATCGGCGGTGTTTTGCCGATCTTTACACCGGAGCCTATCTCGAGCACGAACCGGAATGGGCGTTGGTGGCGGAGGATGAGGGCCGGATCGTGGGCTACCTGCTCGGTTCTGTGCGCCAAGATTTTGATTTGCTCCTGATGCGCAACGGGTTTCCCATCGCGACCCGGATGTTTTGCAAGTGGATCACCGGCGGCTACGCGCGGCATCCGCGCAGCGGGCGTTTTGTGCGCTGGCTGCTGCGCCGCGGTTACCACGAGCAGCCCCACCACCCCGCGCCGGCGGCGCACCTGCACTTCGACCTCGAGGATCAATACCGCGGGCGGGGCATTGCGCGCCAATTGTGGGGGGCCTTTGAAATCCGCCTGCGCGCCGCCGGTGTCAAACGCTGCTATGGGTCTTTTTTCTCGCACCCGCGTCGGCGGCCCGAGGCGGTCTATGCCCGCTACGGTTTCAGTGTTTTCGACCGCCGGCCCACCAGCCTCTTTGAGCCGGAGGTTTCGGAAGTCGAAGTGGTGTGCATGCACAAGGAGCTGGCCCACGGACTCACCCGCCGCACCCGCGTGACCAACGGCTTATGAAGCCCGTCATTTTCACCCTGACCAGCGCGCGCTCGGGCACCGTGTTCCTGCGGGAGTTGTTCCGGCGTCATCTCCCCGATTGGGACACGCGGCACGAGACTTTTTTCGACCGGGGCAATCCGACCATGCTGGGACCGGCGGTGTACGACGCCTACGCCGGGCGGCTGGACAGGCTGCGCGCGCTCCTCGCGCGAAAGCGCGCCTACATTCAGCGGCTTCCCGGGCGCGGCTACCTGGAATCGAGCCACGCCTTCCTCAAGTCCGCCTACCGGGTCGCCCTCGAGATTTTCCCCGATCTGCGGCTCATTCATCTGGTGCGCGACCCGCTGCTGACCTCGAAGAGCGAGGCCCGCCGCGAGGCCTGGCGCCGGCGCTTGCGCGCGCCTCTCCATTATTATCGCGGGGATGACGGCCAACGCCACTTTTATTGGGCCTTGACTCGCAACGAGGAAATCTTCCGCCGGGCCGCGCGCCCGGGCTTCAGTCTGTTCCAACTGTATTTGCTTCAATGGATCGAAATCGAAAACCGCGCCCTGGCCTTTCTGGAGCAACCCTCGTTGCACGAACGGTGTTTCACCCTGCGGGTGCCGGGCGAACTCAACGATCCGGCGCGGCTGCGGACGATGTTCGAGTTCTTCGGGACCTCCCCGCGGCTGCCGCTCCGCCTCGCCGGCCGCAAAAACCGGAGCTTCGGCGCGCGCACGGTGATCACCCCGGAGGACGAGCGCGCCACCGCCGAGGTTTTCCAGTCCGTGCCGGGCGAATACCTCGAGATTTTCCGCCGCGAACCCTACCGCAGCCAGCCCTGGAGCGCGCGGTTGCGCCCCCCGGCCCGGCTGGCCGTTACGGCTGGCCCTTGAGCGGCTCGAGGTTTTTGTAATCGGGCTTCGGAAACTTTGGGAAGCGCGCAACACCAGGCCTGCGGGGCCGCCCCTCTCGTGATCCACCCGCCGTGGCATCGAACGTATGGTGCTTATGATTTGTTCCCGCCGACCAAGCTTCCTCTGGACGAATTGAGCGTGGACAGTATCACCTCGCGTCGGGCCAGGGATAACCTGATCTTTGGCGTGCCAAAGCCGCCAAGGCTTGCCCTGGGCCCTCCGCGGGGCGCGGGCAGCCTTCCGATAAAGTCGGTTGGAGCGAATCCAGCCTCAACGAGTATTTTTGCCCTCACGCGACTTTCCTGTCACACTTGCGGCTGAGGGACCACTACCAGGAGAGTATGAATTTATTTCTGTCCGCTCCTTCGGAAGCCGCGAGCGATGTTTCCTTGGTGAAACAAAGTTTGGCTGGTAATCGCGATTCCTTCGGCCTGCTCGTCGCCAGATACCAATCACCACTCTGCGCCCTTGCCTACAGTGCCTGCGGCGACGTAGCCAAAAGCGAGGATCTCGCCCAGGAAGCCTTGATCACGGCCTGGCGCAAGCTCAGCACCTTGAAAGAGCCGGAGCGGTTCGGGCCGTGGTTGTTCGGCATCGCGCGAAATCTGGCCGCTAACGCATTCCGCCGGAATCAACGAAATCCCATCGCAGGCGCGAAGGAATTGGAGGAGGCAGAGCCGGACGCAAGCGGCTCCGGGCCCGACGAACAAGTCATCAGTAGAGAGGAGGAATGGATTCTTTGGCAGGTGCTTTCCGGAATGCCGGCGCTCTATCGCGAGCCAATGGTGCTCTTCTATCGCGAGAACGAGTCCGTGTCGCGCGTGGCCGAAGTGTTGGAGATTTCCGAAGATGCGGTCCGGCAGCGACTCTCGCGGGGGCGGGCGCTGCTGAGCGACCGGGTAGCCAGCGTGGTTCGCAACGGCCTGCGCCGCACGCGACCCACGGAAGCATTTGCTGGGATTGTGGTTGCGGCGGTGGCCGGATTGGCTGGCCCCACGACCGCCGAGGGCGCGGTGGTGGGCATGATTTCGACCAAGAGCGCATCGCCTTCGGCGTCGTGGTCGGCGGGACTCGTCAAGGGCATCGGATTTTTCGGCGGATTGGTGGCGATCCCGGCCGCCATCGGTGCCTTCGCGGGATATCTTCTCGGGCGTGACGCGTCAGACACTCCGCGCCGCCGGGAATCTGTCGCGAGGTTTTGGCGGCTCTTCATTGGCGGGCTGCTGGTCTTCCTGTTTCTCCCGCTGCTGCTGACACTCGGGGCAACTGAAATGCTTCCGGACTCGGTTCGTGGAAGGTTTCTAAAGATCATGACGGTCTGGTTGGGGCTGGCTTATCCGTTTGCCATCGGCGCGCTGATCTGTTGGCGATGGCAACGGCGACGCCAGGTATTCGGCTCCGCCGTTGGCGCTCGAAGCGACTTGGACTCCTTTCGTTTTGGCGTTCAAGGCGCCCCTCGACCTCGCGCGAGACGAGTGGTCGCGTTCATCGCGATTGCCGCGACCGGCCTCCTGGTCTTTTGTTTCAACGATATGAGGCATGAGGTCGCGCGACTCCAACCGGAAGAACTTGAAAGCATGATTCAGCGGAGCGCGCCGGGCGAGCTGAGCGCGAGCATCTCCGTGCGTCATTATCGGTCCCTCTGGGGAGCTTCACCGGAGACGTATCGCACGATTCTTGTCGCCCGCGAGGGCGGCGGTAGGAGCACCGCCTATTTGAGTCCGGCCACTGACGCCATCATCGCGCTGCTCGCCCAGAAAGGCGTAGCCTGCCCGGTGTACGTTGAGGGCCGCGATTTCGAGGTGCTCGGCGCGCCCGGGCGGTGGCTGCCGATGTTGGCCGCGTTCATCCTGTTAATCAGCGTGGTTTTCCTTCTTCAAGGCCGGGCTGAACGTGTCTTCCCGGCTGCGGCATCCCACCCGGAGTGATTCTGGCTGACGCGCCATCCGCCCGCGATGGCGTTGGTTTCGTTCCTCCCGCCCGGCTGGCCGTTACGGCTGGCCCTTGAGCGGCTCGAGGTTTTTGTAATCGGCGGGGATCTCGGGATGGAACAAGCTTTCCTCCAATTTCGGATTTAACACCGGCGATTGAAAATCGTTCCGCAAGATCGAGCCGTCGGCGAAATGCAACTCCGTTGCCCGCAGCGAGTGATCGCGCGTGTCAAAAACAATCTGGATGCGCGGCATCATCCGGCGGGCCGAGGCGGATTTCGGCGCGAGCGTCAATTCGCCGGTCGAACCGTCCACCGTCTGGGAAATCACGTCATATTGCGCTTGCAATTCCGCCTGGCTGCGCGGAAAGCCGGCCTCGAGCAGCGCCAGCGCATCCCGCCAGCGTCCGGCCTGCCCGCCAGCCAGCGGAAAATGTTCCACCCGCTTCAAACGCGGGTAAATGATCAGCAGCTCGTCAGCCTCGCGCACCGCGATGGTTTGGGCCGGGTGGCCCAATTCCCAGCGAAACCGGTTGGGCGCGGCAAACCAGACATGGCCCGTGGCCGTCAACGGCTGGGTTAGGGACTTAAAGGTGCGCGTCTGCACGAAGTCCGCCGACCAGGTTTGAAGGTTCGTCTGGGCCGCCAGCCAGGCAGTCGCCGCCCGGTTCAACTCGACGCCGGCCGCGTTGGCCGCGAGGGCGGCCCAGGCCAGCATCGCGATTCCGATCCTTGGGCGCCAGGCGCCTTCGCGCTTGGGCGTGGTCTTGCTTGTGGTTTTCATGAGTCGAAATATCCCTCGAGGAATTCTCCGGTGGCCGGGTTTTCCAGTTTCCAGCCGCGGGCGTCCGAGCGCCAGAGCCAGGATTTTGGCAGCGATCCACCGGCGGCGGCGCGCGGCAGGTAGAGCCAGAGCAGCCGTTGGGGCGGGGCGCCTCGTCCGGCGTAATGTTTATTCTGGGGCGGAAAGGTGACTTCCCAGCGTCCGGGCGCGGATTGGGCGATCACCAGCGGCAGCGCCGCTTTGGTGAATTGCGCGTAGGCCTCGCCGTCCGCCCGGGTGGCCAGCAGCACTTCGCCGGCGATCTCGGTTTTGCCCTGAGGCACATGCCACACGGCCTGCCCGTGGCGCAAGGTCCAGCCCGGGGCCCCGAGATTCACCGGCGGCAGCGGCCGCGTCGTCTGGCAGGCCGCCAGGAGGACCAATCCGAGCAGGCATCCCATTGCCGCGCTTCTGTTCATATATGCTCGCCACCATCCCCCGGCGCACGATGTTCGTCCAGTAGGTACCTTCCGCCCTTGCCTTGACGATTTCCGGAGACGTTCCAAATTCAAGATGCGGTTCAGGGCCCGAAGGCTACCGCCAGGAGACGTATGAACGATGCCGAATATTTTCTGGAACTCGCGCGCGGTTACCAAGCCGCGGCCATCTTCACCGCCGCGGCGGAACTCGATCTTTTTGAGGCGCTCGCCTCCGGCCCCGCCGAAGCCGCGGCCTTGTCCCATCACTTGCGTTGTGATCCGCGCGGTCTGCGGGTGTTGCTGGATGCGCTGGTCGCGTTGAAAGTCCTGGTCCGGCGGAACGCCCATTACGCCCTGCCGCCCGGGAGCGGGGAGTTTTTGACCGCGCAGGGCGGGCAAAGCATTCTCGCGATGGCGCAGCACCAGGCCAATTGCCTGCGGCGCTGGAGCCAGTTGACGGCGGTGGTCCGGAGCGGGCGGCCCGCCGCGCGAGCGCCCAGCCCGCGCGGCGCGCAAAAAGATCTCGAGGCGTTTATCACCGCCATGGACAACGTCTCGGGTCCGGTGGCCGAGGAGGTGATCTCCGCGCTGCGGCCGCTCGAGTTCCGGCAGCTCCTCGATGTGGGCGGCGCCTCGGGCACCTGGACCATGGCTTTCCTGCGGGCCTGCCCGGACGCGCGCGCGACCCTCTTGGATCTGCCGGCCGTCATTCCCCTGGCCCGCGCGCGCCTGGAGCGCGCCGGCCTGGCCGGGCGGGTTGACTTTGCGGCGGGGGATTTCATGACCGATCCGCTGCCGGCCGGATCCGATCTGGCCTGGATCAGCGCCATCGTGCATCAGAACTCGCGCGAGCAAAATCGGACGCTTTTTGGCAAGGTACACGGCGCCCTGAGGGTCGGCGGGCGGATTGCCATTCGCGACCTGTTGATGGCCCCCGACCGCGGCGCGCCCGTGGCGGGGGCGCTCTTCGCCGTGAACATGCTGGTTTCGACCGAGGGTGGCGGCACCTTCACCTTTGAGGAGCTGCGCGAGGATCTGACGGCGGCGGGATTTCAACATCCGTTGGTCGCTCGCCAGGCCGAGGACATGAGTTCGATTGTCGTGGCCGAGAAGCCGGCCTGAGCGCGGGCACCAGGCCGCCGAGGCGCATTTGCTGGGGGGCGGCGGACGCGGCGCGCGGGAAGGGGTGGCTTACCAGCGGACGGGCTGCGGGGGGGTCCCGCGCGCCGGGCGGCTCGGGAAGAAACGCAGCCGCTGTTGAATCGCCTCGAGGGGCAAGCCTTTCGTTTCCGGGACCATCCATTTCACCCAGAGGAGTTGGAGGAACATCATGCAGAAGAAGAACAGGAAGACAAAGCCTGGCTGGAAGGTGGCAACCATCTTAGGAAAAAACGTCGTGAGCAGAGCAGCGAAAATCCAGTGTGTGGAGCTGCCCAGCGCCTGGCCCCGGGCGCGGTGGCGGTTGGGGAAGAGCTCAGAAATGAGCACCCAGATCACCGCGCCCTGCCCCACGGCGTGAGCGGCGATGAAGCCGAAAATGCAGGCGGGAATGATGGCGAACTTCTGCTGGAAGAAAGCCCAGGACACCAAACCCAAAGAGAGAAGGTAGCCGAGGGATCCGAGGTACAGCAGCGTGCGGCGTCCAAGCCGGTCAATCAGCCAGAGCCCGACGAAGGTGAAGAGAAGATTAGTCACGCCGATGCCGACGGATTGCAGGAGCGCGGCCTGCGCTCCGAGACCGGTCATTTCAAAAATGCGCGGGGCGAAGTAGAGCACCGCGTTAATGCCGGAAAGCTGGTTGAAAAAGGCGACCAGAATCGCCAGCAGGATGGGCACGGCCAGACTCCGGGTCCAGAATTTCTCCGGCGCCGGCTCGGCGGACGAGTCTCCGGTGATTTCGGCCGCCCGGGTTTGGATAACCTCCTCCGAGGCGGCGGGATCGATCAGTCTCAAAACGGCAAGACCTCGGCCGGGGTTGGCGCCCCGGCCCAGCAGCCAACGAGGGCTTTCCGGGATCAGAAAGCAGAGGACCGTGTAGAGCAGGGAGGGGAAGGCTGCCACGCCGAGCATCCAGCGCCAGGCGTTCTCCCCCAAATCTTTTAACAGGAAGTTCGACAGGAAGGCAATGACGATGCCAAAAACGATGTTGAACTGAAACATGCCGGCCAGCCGTCCGCGAAAGGCCGGCGGAGCGATTTCCGCAATGTAAAGCGGCGCGGCCACCGTCGAGACGCCGATGCCTACGCCGCCGAGGAAACGGGCGATCATGAAGCTATAAACACCGGCGGCCAGAGCGCAGCCGAAAGCGGAGACGACGTACAAAATGCCGATCCCGATGAGGGTGACCCGGCGCCCAAACCGGTCCGCGGGCCAGCCGCCGGCGAGGGCTCCCAACACGGTTCCATATAAGGCCGAGGCGATGGCGATCCCGTGCAGCCCGGGCGAGAGGCTCCACAAAGACTGGATTTTCTGCTCGGCGCCCGACACCACCACCGTGTCAAAGCCGAAGAGAAACCCGGCGAGGGCGGAGGTGATGGACCAGAGGAAGATCTGCGCTTTCATAAAGGCGCCCCGAGGTTGGGGCCGGGCGGGGGCGGGGACGAGGAATTAATTCCGGGCGCCGGCGAAAGCTGCGAGCACCGGCGCGGGGTTGTCATGGCAGCTTTGGTTTGCGGAGAAAAGCGCCGCAGGACTCGCGGATGATGATCTGAGTGTTGAGCAGCAGCCCGCGCGGCGGCAGAGTGGGCTGGGCAATGCGCTCGAGCATGGCGCGAAAGGCGGTGAGGGCGATGTCCTGGCAGGGCTGGTTGATGGTGGTGAGCGGGACCCGTACCAGCGTGGCGTACCGGGCGTTGTCGAACCCGGCCACACGAACGTCGTGGGGAACCCGGCAGCGGCACTCCTCGAGGGCGGGCACCAGGCGGGCGGCGGTCAGATCGTTGGCGCAGATGAAAGCATCCCAGAACTTTCCCGCGGCGAGCGAGCGCGCGAATTTTTTGTCCTGCGGATCGCCGTAATGCACCCAGCGGGGGTGCGGCTCGATTTGATGTTGGATCAGGGCGCGGCGCACCCCGTCAATGCGGGCCTCGACGGTGGGGGCCGAGAGGGGGCGGGCCACAAAACCGATGCGCTTGCAACCGAGCTTGATCAGGTGCTTGCCCAGGGTGAAGCCAGCGGCAAAATTGTCGATGCCGACCAGATCGAATGGACTGCGGTGCGGATACGGGGCGAAGTCGCGGTCGAGCAGCACGACAGGAATGCCGGCTTCACTCAACTGCTGGGCGATGCGGGCGTTGATCTCCTCCTGGCCGGGCACGAGCTCGAATGGCGCGAAGAAGACGCCGGTGACGCGTCGCTCGATGAACTGGGCGCAGAGTTCTTGCACATGTTCGCGGCTGCCGTCCTGGTCGCGGCGCGGATGCACCGAACTGCCCCAGAGGAGGGTGTAATTCTCCGCCCGGGCGAGGCTGGCGAGAGAGCCGCTGATCAGTTCGAAAATTTCGGTGGTGCCCAGGCCCGGCACGAGCAGGCCGAGCAGGCGCGTACTGACAGCCGGGTTTCGGTCAGCGGCGGCGCACACGAAAGTACCGGAGCCGGCGCGCCGCTCCAGGAGCCCTTTCAGTTGCAGGCTAAGCAACGCCCGAGCCACGGTGGGGCGGGAAACCCCGAACTGCCGAACCAGTTGAGTCTCGCTGGGGAGACGGTCGCCCTCCCCGTATTTTCCGGAAGCAATCTCGGCTTCGAGAAAAGCCGAGATGTCCTTGTGTTTCGCCTCGAAGGCCATCTTTGCCCGCTCAAATAACGAGGATGACCGCGCCTGTCAATGCGTTTGTGGGGAGGGTGAACTGTCAGCTTACAAGTTGCCTGCTTGTCTATACAACTATCTTTGGAGCTCCGACCTCACGTCTTGTCCGGAGGCGGTGGAGTTGGAAATACTAAGATGGCATGCGAGCCCATAATCAGCGACGGGGCGCGTCGCGGGGCGCGCAAGAATCACTACCATCAACCTCAGGCTATGAGCAAACTTACAAAACTTCGCCAACGAGCTATCAACCCGGCCCTGTTCCTTGTCGCGGCTTTCGCCGGGAGCCTCTGCGCGGCCCAAGCGGGGCTGATCGGCTTTTACTCTTTCGACAACCCCGGTGATCCCTACGCCGACGACAGCGGCAACGGCAAGACGCTGACGGGGGATCTCGCCGGTCCCGAAAGCAACCCGGTGTACGCGGCCGACGGCGGCGTCGAGGGCGGCGCCTTCTTGTATTACGGCACCAACCGCCTGTCGGCTCCCATCAACATCAACCCGGATGTGCTCCCGCAAATGACCATGGGCGCTTGGGTGCGCACCGCCACCCTGACACCCGGGATTCGCAGTGTGCTGAGCCACGATGATGGCGCGCTAGACCGCCGAGTCGGCTTGGAGACCAGATTCGGTCCGTTCCGCTATTCGGCCTTTGCCGGATTCACTTTCCCAATCCCCTCCACCGCCTTCCCCAGCAGTACGAATGACTGGACTTTTCTGGCGGTTACGTACGACCAGACGAGCGGACAGATGGCCCTCTATTGCGACCTTGACAGCATGACCATTGGCGACGCCTTGGAAGTCTTTTCCGCCGACCTCGTGCAGCAAGGCAATGGTTTTCCCGCAGTGGTAATTGGCGCGCTGAGGCCGACCTCCTCCGGGGAAGGCTGGCTGGGCGCCATCGACAACGTTTTCTTCTATGATGAAGTGCTTTTGCCTGACCAGTTGGAAGCGATCCGCACCGGCGGCAAGCGAGCTATCATCGGCTCGGGCGAATCGCCGGACTTGCGTCTGACTGCCCGGCCGGTTTTGGACCAACTCCCGAAATCGCCCGCTGCCATCGCCTTCACCGTCGAGGTGCGAAATGTCAGCCCGACGCGGAGCATGACCATCGGGGACGTAGCGGTTGCGGGGGTGGACGCTGGGAGCTTCACGATCACGAGCTTTCCCTCTGTGATTCCCGCGTCGGGCGCGGGCCTCATTGAGGGGGCCTTTCATTCGCAAGGCCAGGCGGGAACCCGCAACGCGGAATTAATCATTCAAAGCGACGATCCCAGCACTCCGCGATTCGTGATGCCGTTTGCCGCCGTGGTGGCGGCTGATCCCAGCTTGGCGGTGGCCGCCACGTCGGACTGGAGCCGGTTGCCGAGGCAGGCCGCACCACACGATCTCGTGTTTGGCGTTACGAATTCCGGTTACACCCAGACCCTGCATCTCCAGCAAATTCTTCTCAGCGGCCCGGATGCGCCGTATTACGCGGTTCAAACCTTTCCGGCGCAATTGGCGCCAGGTGAAGGTGGAGAGCTCGTCATTCGCCTGACTTCCCAAGACCAGGTGGGCGCGTTTACTGCGCTGGCAACCATTCAGAGCGATGGAGAGTCACAACCTCAGATCCTTCTGGATCTCAGCACACACGTTACCAACCTGGCGCTGATCGCGTTCTATCCGTTTGACGACGCTGCCAACCCGTTACTGGACGCCTCCGGCAACGGGCTCACCCTGGTCGGAGCGGGAGGCTTTCAAGATCCAACGTGGAACTCGGGTGGCGGCATGAGTGGGAGTTGCTTCGAGTTTGACGGCGGGCAGCGGTTCACCGCGCCCCTCAACATCAATCCGGACGTGATGCCCCTGTTGACTATGGGCGCGTGGGTCCGTTGCGGAGCTTTGGATCCTGGCAATTTCAAGGTTATCGGACATGATGATGGCGCCAACGACCGGGTCATTGGTCTGGACACACGGGTCAGCAACCTGGGGGGCCCGATGCCTGCGGGCACCTGGCGCTACACCGCGTTTACTGGCGACACCACCATGAATGGCACCGCCCCCGTCCAAATGGAGCCCGTTCCCGCGCCTCTAGGCCCGGAGGTCTGGACTTTTATCGCGGCGGTGTACGACCAGATTAACGGAACGATGACTTTCCATGTTGACCTGGATGCCAGCACCACCAGCGAGCCACCGCAATCTCAGACTGTCATTACTTCCATGGGGCCAGGCTATCCGACCACCGCCGTTGGCGCCTTGCGGCCGACGGCGACTCTAAATGATCCTTGGGTTGGCTCGATCGACAATGTCTTTTTCCTCTCCGGGGCGGCTGCGGCGGGCGAAATTCGCACGATCCGCGACGGCGGGGTCGCCGCGCTGCTTGAGCTGCGTGCGGATCCGCTTCCTCAGGTAACCAACAGCCTCTCGTTTGGCACGGTTGCCACGGGCGCAGCCCTGACGAACGAATTGTCCATTCTCAATCACGGGATCACGAGGCCGCTCAATATCGCCGAGGTTCGGCTCAGCGGTCGGGACGCCGCCCGGTTTTCGGTTGGCGCGCTGCCCGCTCCCATTCCGCCCGGGGGTGCCGCGAGCCTCCAAGTGGGCTTCGACTCGCGCGGATTTGAAGGCCGGTTTGACGCCGTCCTGGAAATCATTTCCGACGCGGGCACTGACCGGAGGCTGGTGGTGGCGCTGGATGCCTTCGTTCCTTTTGCCAACACCGTGGTCGCTTTTTATCCGTTTGACGACCCCGTCAACCCCTTGCGTGATGTCTCCGGGCACGGCAAGAACCTCACGCAGGTCGCGGGCGCGGTTCCGACGTTCGATGCGAGTGGAGGCTTCGAGGGGGGGACCTTCCATTTCTCGGGAACCCAACGGCTGATCTCGCCCGTGGACATCAACCCAACTGTCCTGCCCAAGTTAACTATGGGCGCCTGGGTCAAGACAGCATCTCTGGCCAATGGACTGCGAGATGTGATGGGCGCCGACAATGGCGGCTACGACCGTTGCATCGGATTGGACAACCGCCCGGGTGGCACGCCATTCCGTTACACAACCTGGCGCGGCGGCAGCAATCAACCGCTGGAAGGCACGCCCTCTCCGATCAGCACAAATGATTGGACTTTCCTGGCGGTCAGCTACGACGAGGCCGTGCATGCCCTCACGATGTACGTGGACTTGGACGCCTCGACCATTGATGACCCCCTGGTGGAGGTCTCCTCGCCCACGCCCACCGCCTTCAACGCCTCCTTCAACACCACCTCGATCGGAAACTACCGTCCGACCGTCAGCGGGAATGGCTGGGTGGGCTCGATCGACAACGTCTTCTTCATCTCGCGGACGCTGACGACCGAGGAAATCACCCGCATTCGCGACGAGGGAGCGAAGGCCATTGTCGCTTCCCTGTTCCGCGCGACCGCCTCCCGCGTCCCAGGCCGGGTTGACCTCGTCTGGGACAGTGCCACCCAGAACAATTATGCGGTGCAATACACCAGTCAGTTGGGGCTGCCCTGGACCACCATTGCGACCGTGCCCGGCGAGGCGGGACATACCGGATTCGGCGATACGGACGCGACGCGTCTCAGCCGGCCGCAAGGCTATTACCGTGTGGAACTGTTGCCGCGGGATCATTGATGACGTCGCACCGGGCTGGGACCGGCGGGTTGGCCTTTGGCTCCCGCCGGTCTGGCGGCAGGAGAGAGGTGCAAACGTCAACAGCGGGCCGGTTGGAGGTCAAGCCGCCTTCGCTCGCGCCGGCGGAAAGTGATGGAAATTTGAGTATTGAGAATCCCATGCCACACAAAATATCCAAGAAAAGCCGGAGGCCCTCTGGATTCACCTTGATTGAGTTGCTGGTGGTGATTGCCATTATCGCCATTCTCGCGGCCATGCTTCTCCCCGCGCTAGCCAAAGCCAAAGAAAAAGCCCACCGCATTTCGTGCCTGAATAACCTGCGGCAGGTGTCGATTTTCATGCAATTCTACACGGACGAGAACCGAGACGTTTTTCCGGCGCATTACGACGGCGTGCCGCTGGAGCCCGGCGGAAATCCGCTGACAAACTGGTGGGGGGAGCAAATTGCCGCCTACAGCGGTGGCAAGTCCAACTTATTTCGGTGTCCCGCCATCAAAAGCCGGCAGAGCAACGTGGACGGCTCGACGTGGACTTGGGCGTTCAACCGCGACCTGGTGGGTTATGGCATGAACTCGTGGTTCCTCGGCGCCTATCCGCGCTTGACATCGGGAGCCAGCCTGACGGTCGGCGGCATCAAGTTCACGACGGAGCCGTGGTTCAAGCGGACCAACATCCGGAGTCCCTCGCTGAATTTTATGATTGGAGACTCTAGCCCCAAACCCGGAGGCACGGCCAGCAGCTCGTGCTGGTGGCCCAGCTCGGCGCAAAATCTCGCGGGCAGCACCA
This sequence comes from Verrucomicrobiota bacterium, assembly GCA_039806935.1. Lineage (GTDB taxonomy): Bacteria > Verrucomicrobiota > Verrucomicrobiia > Limisphaerales > UBA8199 > JBDHQH01. The sequence goes on along the minus strand of JBDHQH010000015.1, from coordinate 3,454 downwards.
CTAAGGAATTCGAGGGGGTAGCCACCACCCGGCACTCGCCGCAAGGAGTCGTCGTCTTCTCGGACGGCCATGGCGAGGGGCGCAAAGATGCGGACATCAACCCACCCGTGGATCCGGCTTCCGGCAGCGGCCAGGGATTGATCAACTCACGTTTTTGGGATCCCTTGCAGCGGTCACCGCGATGAGGCGGCCCTTCGGTGTGGCATTTTACTGAAAGGAACGGCGGTTGAATATCCTTAGTGTCGGAGAGTTGCTCTGGGACTTGCTTCCGGGCGGAAGACAATTGGGCGGGGCACCCGCGAACTTTGCGTATCACGCGCGGGCGCTGGGAGTCGAGGCGTGGGTGGTGAGCCGGGTGGGCGACGACACGGACGGACGCGAGATGCGGGACCGTCTTGGGAAGCTAGGGCTCGGATCGGAACTGGTGCAGATCGGCGAGGAGGCGGCCACCGGACTGGTCAGTGTGAGACTGAACGGAGATGGGGAGCCCCAGTTCACCATCCACGAGCCTGCCGCCTGGGACTACATAGAATTGTCCTCCGCAGCCCTGGACCGAGCCCGCGAGGCGCGGGCGATTTGCTTCGGCAGTCTGGCGCAACGAAATGCGGTTTCGCGGGAGACGGTACGACGATTGGTGGCGGGTGTGGCGCCGGGTGCGCTGCGAGTGCTGGATCTGAACTTGCGGCAGAACTATTACTCGGCCGAGGTGATTCTGCACTCGTTAACCCTGGCCAACGTAGTAAAGCTCAACGAGGGGGAGCTCGCGGTATTGTCGGACTTTCTCGGGTTGGGATCCAATGGGTTGGAGAGTCAGGCGGAAGCGTTGGCTCGAAGGTTCGCTTTGGCCGGAGTCGCGGTAACCTGCGGGAGCGCTGGCAGTCTTCTTTTCCACGGCGGAAATTGGTCGAGACGCCCAGCGCGCCGCGTGCGGGTCAAGGATACCGTGGGCGCGGGCGACGCATTCACGGCGGGATTGGTGGTGGGGCTCCTCCGGGGCGGCGACTTGGACCAAGTCCATGACCTGGCGGCAGATTTGGCGGCGCACGTATGCGCCCATACCGGGGCCATGCCGCCCCATCCAGCGCGAAGGATGGCCGAGGACTTCACTGCCATTATTCCGGCCTGCTGCTGCCCCCCGAGGAAAACATAAATGCACCTTTAACAAAATGTCACGAAACTATTCATCATGAAAGCCAAACCAATCCCGATCTTCCTTTGCGCCGCTCTGAGCTGCGCCGCGGCGCTGGCGGCGCCGGACCTGGTAATCGAGGATTTCGAGGGACAGGATTATGGAGCATGGCAGGTCAGCGGCACCGCGTTTGGTTCTGGTCCGGCGCGAGGCAAGCTGCCTGGGCAGATGGAGGTGAGCGGGTACCACGGCAGGGGATTTGCTAACTCGTTCCATGGCCGGGATCGCTCGACCGGTCGGCTGACTTCCCCGCCGCTTACGATCGAGCGCAAGTACCTCCACTTCCTGATCGGCGGAGGAGGCTGGGAGGGCAAGACCTGCATGAACCTGATGCTTGATGGGAGGGTGCTGCGCACGGCGACGGGGCCGAACCGGGTGCCGGGCGGAAGCGAGCGGCTGCAGGCCGGGCGCTGGGACGTGAGTGAATTCCTCGGAAAGTCGGTAAAGATCGAGATCGTGGATGAAGCGACCGGCGGCTGGGGGCATATCAACGTGGATCAGATTGTCCAGAGCGATAGCCCGAAACTGCTGGATCCCGCCCGGCCGGATTATACCTCCAAAGTGCCGCGGTACATATTTGGAAACACCCTCGAGCAGCAGGAAGCCGAGTTGAAGCTCAATCCGCTGTTGCGCCGCCTGGAGGAGTCGCGGCGCAAAATGGCTGATGATCCGCATCGCCCTTTCTACCACTACGTGAATCCCGAGGGGAGATTGAACGATCCGAATGGGCTGTGTTACTGGCAGGGCCGCTGGCATCTCTTCTATCAAGCCTACCCGCCCGAGGATCCGCGCCAGCATTGGGGACACGCCGTGAGCACCGACTTGGTGCATTGGCGGGATCTGCCGCTGGCCATCTACCCCAGTCCCGAGGAAAAGGTTTACTCGGGCTCGACGCTGGCCGAGGCAGATCGAGTCATCGCCATTTACCATGGCGTGTCCGCTGGAACCATGGTGGCGGTTTCCCATGACCCCCTGCTGCTGAATTGGGAAAAGCTTGGAGACGGGGCGGTGATTCCCCTGCCAGCGCCGGGTGAAAAGCTGCCCTACAATGTGTTCGACCCCTGCTTGTGGAGACATGGTCGTTACTACTACGCCCTCACCGGCGGCACGACGCTGAAAGGACCGGGCGGAAAACGTGTGCGCGCAGAATTTTTGCATCGCTCCGCAGATCTCGTGAAATGGGAGTACCTGCATGAATTTATCGATGGGCATGACTATTCGCGCGTGGGCGACGATGGCGCCTGCCCCTATTTTTGGCCGATCGGTGATCGGCACATTCTCCTGCATTTCAGCCATCTGAGCGGCGGCAAATATCTCCTGGGCGACTACGACACAGCGCGAGACAAATTTATGGTGACCGCGGGCGGGGACTTCAACTTTGGCCCGGCCCACCCTTCGGGAGTTCACGCGCCTTCGGCCTGTCCCGATGGCCAAGGCGGGGTGATCGCCATTCTCAACATGAATCCCGGCCTGCCCACAAAAGGCTGGAATCAGATCATGACCCTGCCGCGGCGGCTGACGCTGATCGAGAAGGATCAGTTAGGAATTGCGCCAGCAGGAGACATCGCCTCTCTCCGCCGAGAGCACCAAGCAGTCGGGCCGCTCACTTTGCCGGCTAATGAGGATGTCTGGCTGGCCAACATACGAGGTAACGCCCTCGAGATCGCCGCGGAGTTGGATCTCCAGGACGCGCCTCTGCTGGAGTTGAACGTCCTCTGTTCCCCCAATCACGAGGAGCGCACCCGTATCCTGTTCTATAAGGAGCGCGGTTTCGACGCCCGACGGTTTGGCGGAAAGTTCCGCTTCAGCCAGGTTTCCCTGGATACCTCCCGCGCCTCGAGTCTGCCGGAGGCGCTCTCCCGCGCGCCCGAGACTGCGGATTTTCTCCTCAAACCAGAGGAGCCGCTGCGGCTGCGTGTGTTTGTGGATCGCAGCGTGGTGGAGGTGTTTGTCAACGACAACCAATGCGTCGCCGCCCGGGTCTATCCCGGTCGCCCGGACAGCCTGGGCGTTTCCTTCCGCTCCCAGGGAAAGAGCACCCGGCTCAAGTCGTTGGACGCCTGGCAAATGGAGAATATCTACCGATAAAAACACCGCTATCCCAGGGCGAGCGGGGTGGCGGCATGAATCGCTCGAAAGCCGCCTCCGGTTTACGGGCTGGGACGCCTGGCCTGGGTCCGTGGCTTGAACGCGAGAAGTCACGCCGGGGATAATCGGCTTGGCAGTTCCGGGCGTCCGCCTAGAATGGATCCTCAGATTGGCCCG
>JBDHQH010000122.1:0-11036 GCA_039806935.1 Verrucomicrobiota bacterium | reverse complement strand
TCGCAGCCTTCAGGCTGCGTCGGGCGTCCGGGGCAGACGGGGAGCGCAGCCTAAAGGCTGCGGCTACATCCGGAGTGCCTGATCGGAAATCTCCATGTAGTCGCAGCCTTCAGGCTGCGTCGGCGTCCGGAATCAAGGTGGCGTCCGGGCGGAGCGGCCAAGTCGATCTTTCGTTTTGGCGAATGGAAGGGCCGGGAGAACCGGGCGGAGGCGGAATATATCACGATCGGCGCGATGATGAGCTTGGTGTGGGGATTGGCTTGCGCCTGAGTGGCCTGGCGGGTCTATCGGGGCTGTGATCTCCGCTGTGAAATTGCGGTTTGGCTTTTCCAGCGTCGCGGGTTAAAAGACATCCACCGGGATTGAGCCTCCCGGAAAAAATCATAGCCAACAAGCGGAATGACGCTTCCGAACAAACTTACCGTCGCCCGGTTTGCGCTGACGATTGCCTTTTTGATCGTCATGTTCGCGCGCGTCCCGTTTCATGAGACCATCGCCCTGGTGTTTTTTGTGGCCGGGGGGATCACCGATTTTTTGGACGGGCACCTGGCGCGGAGGTATCAGGAGATCACCAATTTTGGCATCCTGATGGATCCGCTGGCGGACAAGGTGATGGTATGCTCGGCCTTCATCGCGTTTGTCGGCCTGGGCTGGATTCCGGCCTGGATGGTGGTGATTATTGTGGCGCGCGAGCTGGCCATCACCGGGATGCGGCTGCTGGCCGCTTCGAAGAACGTGGTGCTGGCCGCCGAGGGTTACGGCAAGCACAAGACCATCTCGCAGATTGTGGCGATCATCTCGCTGCTGGTGGTCGCCGCCTATCCGCAATGGGGGCGGGCGGGCGCCTGGGTGTTTGGCTGGCCGGTGTTCGGCCGGCCCTGGGCCGAGCGGTTCACCGTGGCGGCGATCTGGGTGGCGGTCCTCCTTACCTTCACCTCCGGCTGGCTGTATTTGTGGCGCAATCGCCGGCTGTATCTGGACGACATGTGATGCGCGCCCCTCCGCGACTACCCCTGGCGCTCGGGCTCGAGCGCGCCGCATGAGCGCGCTGGCCCGGGGGGCGGGCCGCGCCCTGGCCACGCTCCGGCGCTGGCCCTCCATGCTTTGGCGGCTCGAGGCGCGCCTCAAAGGTGTCGAGTTTCAAGGTCGCGCGGATATTCTGGGCCGCCCGGTCATCAGCCTCGCTCCGGGGAGCCGGATCGTGCTCGGCGCCAATACCCGCGTTTTCAGCTCGCGCCGCGGTAATCTGCTCTCGCTGGCGCGTCCTTGCACCCTGCGCGCGCTGGCGTCCGGGGCGGCGGTGCTTATCGGCCGCGACGTGGGTCTCAGCGGGGCCACCATTTGCGCCGGCGGCCTCATCGAGATCGGCGAGGGAACGATTATCGGGGCCGAGGCGATGTTAATTGATAACGACTTCCACCAACCCGCGGGTGCGTGGGGTTGGGCCGACGAATGCCGCGCCAACGCCCGCCCGATCCGCGTCGGGCGCGGCGTATTTGTCGGCGCCCGGGCCATCGTGCTCAAAGGCGTCACCATCGGCGACCGCGCCATCATTGGCGCTGGCGCCGTGGTCACGCGGGACGTCCCCTCGGGATTCATCGCCGCCGGCAATCCGGCGCAAGTCTTCGCGCCAGCGAAAGCTATGGCGACTCCTGCCGCTCCCAGGATTTCGTCTGAACCTGGGCTGGATTGACCGAATCCTTTGCGGGGCAAACGCTTCGCCATGAAGAGGCAGAGGCAGGCGGGGTGGGGTCAGTTAAAACACTACACAAAAATCGGGTAAATCCGGCGCAATTTTGCTCGTTTTATGACGGGTGGCGTATTGAAATCTCTGTTCAATGCAGTTAATGTACTGCATTAAATCGGGAACAACCGGAATTTGAAGCCATCCAAACGGGGCAGGTCAGCGAGGGATCGCTGGCGGGGGAAGAGAACATGCAGCCGAAGGTTTGTATATGTTGTGGGGAGCCGATGGCCCGCAAGGGGTCCAGCAGCTCGCGAAACCCAAACGTTTGCTCCTCCTGCTCGAGCATGGCTGACGCCATGGACGAGCGGGATACTCATGATCTTCGCGCGGCGGCGGCCCCCATCGAGGTGGCTTTGGATTCGCCAGTCGAGCAGCCGCTGGCTCTGGCCACCCCGCGAGGGGAGGCCCCGGCGCTCGCCGCCGATCCTGCCTTCAGGCCGGGCGGGTGACCTCAGCCCAGGATTGCGGCCGCGGGTTCATCGGGGCTTGGCAACCGGTGTTAAACTTCCATCCGCCCGCACCCGCAGGCGACGCCCGCGCCATTCGACGTGGCTGCCCGCGAACGCCAGCGCCCAGAGACCGGTTTGCAGCAGGTCCTTGAGCGGCGCCAGCCAGCCGGCTCCCGGCTGAGGGACGCCCGCCGCGAGCCGATTCTCCAGGTCGCGGGCACAGAGGACGCGGAGGGCCAGGCACCCCAGCAGGAACCCGAGCGTCCAGGCTCCGGGCGTCCACAGGGCCCAGAGCAACGGCCAGAGCGTGCCATTCGAGAGAATGCTGAAAAAATAGGGCGCCGGCTGGCAGACGCGAATCGTCCGGGCCCAGCGCAATTGGTGGCTCCAAACCTGCCGCCACGTCTGCGGAGCGGAAAGGCAATCCACCACGACCGTGGACAAGGCGATGAGTTTGCCCTGCCGCGCCAGGCGATGGCCCAGTTGGAAGTCGTCCGCCAGGCAGTTTTCCAACGCGGCGAAGCCGCCGATGATAACCAGATCGGAGCGGCGCAGCATCATCACGGCGCCCAGGGCAAAGTCCATGGGTTTGAGCGTCCGGGCTTGCAACACCTGGCTCCAGAAATCGGCGTTCACCGCCAGGGCCTCCCAGCGCATGGCCGGCGTGCTGGCATTTGCCAGCCGGTAAAAACAATTCACGAGCCCGGCGCCCGCCGGCTGCAGCTCGCGCGCCAGCTCGGCCAACAAATCCGGCGGCGCCCGCACATCCGCGTCGCTGATCACAATAATCTCGTGCGCGGCGCGCGGCTCGAGGCGCGCCAGTTTCGCGATCTTGGCGTTCACGCCCGCCAATCCATCGCAGATCAACAGCTCCGAGGGACGCTCGGGGAATTCCCGCTGCAACGCCTGCACCACCTCGACGGCGGGATCGTCCGGCGCGGCGACCGCGAACAGGATTTCCAGCGGGCCGGAGTAATGTTGTTGAAACCAGCTCCGCAGACACGCTTCGGTGCAGGCGTCCGCGCCCTTGAGCGGTTTCAGGAGGGTGATCCCCGGAGCCTGGGCCAGGGGGCCGCGCCGCTGGTGCAGCGGGAAGCGCGCGGCGGCCAGCCATTGCCAGAGGACCAGCGCCAGGCTGAGCAGAGCCAGAATGCCAAGCACGATGTTCAACGGCGCAAATGCTAATCACCGCGCCGCTCCCGGCAAGGCCACTCTCGGCCCGTTTTGGCGCGAAAAGTCCTTTCCTCCGAAGCGCGGACACCTCACCCGGACGCCTGGGTCCAGGCGTCCTCACCCGCAGTCTGCCGCTACCGGGGGCGGTTCTCGAACGGATGCTTTCAAGGACTCTCGGCCTTGCTTTCTCTGTTGCCGGACGGCACCCTCACGCTGATGCGTCGTCCAATGGGCTCCCGCCTGCCCGCGCTGGCCGTGGCTTGGTGCTGCGTGATGGCCGCCCTTCCGGTCTGGGCGTCCGATCCGGAGCGGCCGCGGGTTCGCCAGCTTGACCCGGCGTATTTTGTGGGCGCCTGGATTTGGGACAACCACACGGCGGACCGGCAAACCCGCCGGTTTTGGAAGCATTTCGAGGTGCCGCGCGAGGCGCAAGTCAGCAAGGCGCGGCTGCGGATGACCGCCGATAATTCCTACCGGGTGTTTCTTGATGGCCGGGAGTTCGGGCAAGGTTCGGAATTGCGCAGCCTCACCGAGTATGATCTAAGCCTGGTTCTGGCCCCGGGGCCGCACGTGCTCGCGGTCGAAGCCTACAACGAGTACCTCGAGGCCGGCGTTCTGGCGGGGCTGGTCATCGAACTCACCGACGGACGAGTTCTGGAGCTTCCCACGGACGCCAGTTGGTTCGTGGCGCCCGAGACCGACCGCGGTTGGGCGACTCGGAAACGGCCGGGGAAGACCTGGCACGCGGCGACGGTCATCGCCCCGTTTCGCGGCGCTCCCTGGATTAACAAGCCCTCCCGAATCCTGTACCCGGCGCCGTTGCGGCCTGCGAATGTTTATTTCTGGCAAAGCGGCTGGTTTCAGATTTCCCTGACGGCCGTTTGCGGCCTCTCCCTGCTGGTGTGCCTGCGGCTATTGGGGCGGCTGGCTGTGCAGTCCCAGGCCCAACAGATGCTTCAGCGGGAGCGGGCGCGCATTGCCCGGGACATTCATGATGAACTGGGCGCCGGGCTGACTCAACTGGTGCTGTACGGAGAAGTGGCGCGGACCGAGCGGTCGTCCAACGCGGAAGCCCAGGCGCGTTTCCAGGAAGTTTCCGACCAGGGCCGCCGCATTCTTCGTTCGCTCGATGAAGTGGTGTGGATGGTCAACTCGCAACGAGACACGCTCGAGGATTTTGAGACGTACCTCTGCCGTCACGCCGAGACTTTCTTTCGCTCGACACCCATCCGCTGCCGCTGGGAATCGGATCCGGAAATTCCCGAGACCGCCTTCGGGCTGGCCGCGCGGCGCAATCTGTTCCTCGCGGTGAAAGAGGCTTTGAACAATGTCGCCCGGCATTCCGGCGCCACGGAGGTCCTCCTGCAACTGCGCGTGCGCGAAGCCGAGGTCGTGATCACCGTGCGGGATGACGGAAAAGGTTTCGCTCCGGATACGGTGGGAAACGCCGGGAATGGGTTGTTGAACATGGCTCAACGGGCGGCTGAAGTCGGCGGGAGTTGCCGGATCACCAGCCGCCCCGGCGAGGGCTGTCTGGTCGAGTTGACCGTGCCGCTAACGGAGTCGGCGGCGGAGCGGCCCTGGTGGCGCCGCCGAAAATCACGCCTCGAGACGGGCGGGCGGGCAACCAGCAAGGAAAGCGGGCGCTGGCCAGGTTGGCTCCGCTGTCTTCCACGGTAGAAGCGAGATTTATGAACGCCCCACCTGTTGCCCCGACGCCAGCCCGCCAGCTCCGGGTGGCCCTGGTCGAGGACGAACGGAACATCCGGGAAAGCTGGGCGCGGCTGATTGGTTCCTTCGAGGGCTTTTGTTGCGAGCACGCCTGCCCTTCGGGCGAGGAGGCCCTCAAACAATTACCCGCGACCAAACCGGATCTGGTGCTGATGGACATCTTCCTGCCGCGCATGTCGGGAATCGAATGCACCGCCCGGCTCAAGGAGTTGCTGCCAGAGACGCAGATTCTCATGCTGACCGCCATGGCCGACGATGAACTGGTTTTTCTGGCGTTGCAGGCGGGCGCGGATGGTTACCTGCTCAAATCCACCCGGCCAGCGGAGCTGCGGGCCGCCCTGCTGGAGGTTTTGAACGGCGGCGCGCCGATGACCAGCGCCGTGGCTCGCCGCGTGGTCCGCTTCTTCCACAAAAAGCGGGATCGGGCCGAACCAGGTCGATCCCACCTGTCCGCCCGCGAAGAGGAGGTGCTGATCCTGGTTGCCAAGGGTTATTCCAACAAGGAAATCGCCGCCCACCTTTCCCTCAGCCCCGAAACGATCAGCAGCTATCTCAAGCAGATTTACAAAAAATTGCGGGTGCATTCCCGCACCGCCGCCGCCGCCCGCTACCTCTTGGAACGAAGTTGAGCGCAAACGTCGGCAAGCGGAGCCTACCCCAAATGGGGGTATGGACGGGGGGTTTTGTTGTTGTAGGATGGGAATCAGCTTTCGCCGGTTCGCTTGAGCCGGGCGGAAGCGCGGGCGCGCACCTTGCCCGCCAACGGATCAGGAAACATGTCGAGTTTGCCGCCCAACGCGATGCGAGTTCATGCGACTCTCCGAAGCCGCATGCGGCCGCTTGGTTGCGGACGGCCAGCGGATTCAGCCCCCTCTCAGGAACACCTCCATCTATGAAAACTCACGTTTTGACCATTCACCTCGCGCGCTCCACGACTTTGCTGCTGGCGCTGGCCTTTGGCCATTGCGCTTTCGCGGGCCAAATCCGGAACGTCACCGTCTCCGCCGTTTCGCTGGAATATTACAACCTGAACACCAGCAACCCGGATCGGCGGGTGGCCGCGAACGTCGTGAGCGACGCAGGACTGTTTGGCGGCATTCACACCACGCTGCCTGGGGGGACCATGTGGCTGGCGGCCAATCCGGCGGGGACGGCGGGAGCGGCCAACGCCAACGCGGGCACCAACTTCATTGTTTTCGACCTCGGGGCGATCCACACGGTGGACGCCATGAAAGTGTGGAATTACAACGAGAACAACGCGGCCGGCACCGCCCCAGGGACGAATCAGGGCGTCAAGCTCGCCGACATCTCCTATAGCGTCGATGGCGTGAGCTTCACGACCAACCTGCCGAACCAGCTTTTCAACCTCGCGCCGGGGCTCTACACGAACTTCGCGCAGACCATTCCCATGGGCGGAGTCACGGCCCGGTACATCTGCGTCAATGTACGCACCAATTGGCACACCACCGCCAACAAGCCGGTGGGCTTGTCCAAGGTGCGCTTCATCGACAACACGACGCCGCCGCTGCTGCTCGGCGCCACGCGCAACTACGGCAGCAACCAAGTGACGGTGGTGTTCTCGGAGCCGGTCGATCCCGCCAGCGCCGCGGACGCGGCCAATTACACCCTGCAAAGCGGAGGCCACCCCGCCGCGATCCTGAGCGCGGCCATGGGCAGCTTCAGCGACCGCGTAGTGCTGCAAACCACCCCTTTGACCAACCAGAATTACACCCTGACCGCCTCGGGAATCTATGATCAGGAGCGAGTGATTACGATCACCAATAATTCGAGCGCCGCAGTGACGCCCGAGCTGATCCTCTGGTTGCGGGCCGACGCGGGCGTCAGCACGGATGATCTGGGCAATGTCACTCAATGGAGCGACCAGTCCGGCTACGGGCACCACGCGTTGAACACGCTGACGGTGAATCAATACTCAGCGCCGCCGACCCTTTACCCGGGGATCGCCAACGGTCAGCCGGCGGTGAATTTCAACGGCGCGCAGTTGTTGAACATTCCGCACGACGACAACCTCGCCCTCAACGGAGATATGACGGTATGCCTGGTTTTCAACAAATCCTCGGCCGCCCTGGGTGATCCCATCAGCAAGACCGGCGGGCAAGGCATGCCCTACACCGGCACTCCGAAATACGGCTACACCAACAACATGCCGGCGCCCTTCGATTTCCAGTTGAACGCGAGCCAGAAACCGGTGTTTGTGTGGGGCAACGGCGGGGCGGCGGGCGGCGGGATCACGGTGCTGACCGGGCCGACGATCAATTTCGGCGAGTTTTACATTATTTCAATGGTGGCGCGGGGCACGAATCTCTCCTGCTACCTCAATGGCAGCCTCGCGGCTTCGGCGCGGACCTTGGCCGCGCCCGTGGACGCGGGCAATCCCATGATGCTGGGCGTGCGGTTGGACAGCGGCAACGTGGGCGATGCCGGCGCCACTTTCAACGGGAATCTGGCCGAGGCCATGGTGATTCGCGGCAGCCTGACACCGGCGGACATGGTGGCCATTCACAATTATCTGGGACCCAAGTACGGCATCACTATCGTCGGACTGGGCATCGCCGAGCAGCCTCGGGACACCGTCGCCGAAGAGGGCAAGCAAGCCACTTTCTGGGTCAACGCCACCGGTGTGCCGCCACTGACTTATCAATGGCGATCGAACAACGTGGTGATCAGCGGCGCCACCAAGGCCAGCTACACGACTCCGCCCTTGACCGCCGCCGCCAACGGCGCGAGCTATTCGGTCACGGTGACCACTCCCGTCGGCGCCACGAACAGCACCTTGGCGGTTTTGACCGTGACGCCCGACAACACTCCGCCCACCCTCTTTTCCGTCGCCCGGACCGGCAATCCGACCAACCTGGTCGTCGCCTTTTCCGAGGCGGTCGGGTTGAATGCCCTGGATCCGGCGAGCTATTCGCTTAACGGCGGGGCGGCCGTCGTATCGGCGGCGTACGGCAGCGCCTCGAACCAGATCGTGCTGGGCATTACGGAATTGACCTCGGATGGGTATTTCCTGACGGCGCGCAATGTGCGGGACGAGTTTGGCAACACATTGATTCCGGCCACGGCGCCTGTGCTTCCCTCCGGTCTGGCCCTGTTCCTGCGGGCGGACAGCGGAGTGGTGCGGGATGATACCGGCGCCGTGGTTCGCTGGCTGGACCAGAGCGCGAACGCGAATCACACCGCCCAGTTTGGCAGCCCGTCCACCCGCCCGGGTTTCGGGCCGAATGCGATCAACGGCAAACCAGCGTTGACCTTCAACAGCGCGGCGGGCAGTTATCTCGAAGCGGCTTCCTCCCCCAGCCTGGCCATCACGGGAGATGTCTCGATTGTGGCGGTCGCCAATTTTGCCGACTACAACACCCCGCGGGAAATCCTCGGCAAGACCGTGGGAAACCAGCCGGCCTCTTATGACTACTACATCTCAAGCCCGACCGATTTCCGGCTTTACCGGGGCAACGGCGTCGGCGCCAACGCAGTGGGCCGAGCCACCGCGGCGCCTGGTGTTGGCACGCCGCACGTCATTGCGGTAAGAATGTCCGGCACCAACGTGGCGCATTTCCTCGATGGCCTGGCCAACGGGAGCGCCACCGCCGTCACCGAGCAAGCCGATCGCGGCACCCCATTGCGGATCGGCGCGCGCGATGATTTGACCCAGTTCATGAATGGCGACATTGCCGAGCTCATGCTCTTCAGCTCCGCGATCTTCTCCACGCAACGCCGCGAGGTGGATAATTATCTCGGCGTGAAATACTTCCCGTTCAACATCACCCGGCAGCCGGCGCCCGTGACCACGCCCCAGGGGGTCAGCGTCACCTTCTCGGCGGCGGCCACCCAGGGCAGCGCTCACTTCCAGTACCAATGGCGTGAGAATGGGCTGCCCATCCTCGACGCCACCAATGCCTCTTACTCGACGCCGATTCTGGCGCCGGGCGATACGGGCAAATCATTCGACGTGGTCTTCATCGTTCCGGGCCTCTCCACGAACTTCAGCGTGCCGGCGTTGTTGACCGTGCAAAATGTGCCGCCCGCCATCACCTCGACGGGCATCCCCATCTGGAGCGGGACGAACGTGGTCATCGTCTTCTCCGAGGCCGTGGACCCCGCCACGGCCACCCTGGCGGCCAATTATTCGCTCGATAACGGGGCGACCGTGCTGGCCGCGGCGATGGGCGTTTTGCCCAATCAAGTCGTGCTCACCACCTCGGCGCTGGCGCCGGGCACGGCCTACCAACTCACCGCGCGCAACGTGAAGGATCTCTTCAACAACACCCTCGTGGCGGTCACGCTGCCGTTGGGTTTGTATCCCGAAGGCCTCTCCCTCTGGCTCAAGGCCGACGCGGGGGTCACGGCCGGCGGCGGCCTGGTGGGCCAATGGGACGACCAATCCGGGCACGGGAATAATCTGATCGCCGGCTTCCAGCCGTTGCTGGTGCCGGACGCGGTGAACGGACGGCCCGCGGTGCGTTTCGACGGCGCCACGACCTACATGTACGCCTACTCCTCCCCGAGCCTGGAGATTACCGGCGACCTGTCCATCTTCGCGGTGGCCACCTTCAGCAATCTGACTTCGAACACGGACGGCATGATTGTCTCGAAGACCCTGGTCAACATCCCGGCGCCGTTCGATTACTATGTTCGGGCCGCCGGGGTGCAGCTCTATCGCGGCAACGGGACCACGTATGGTTATTCGCAAGGCTCGGCCCTGCCCAGCGAGCACATCCCCCATGTCCTGGGCGTCGTGATGCGGGACACGTCCGTAACCCACCGGTTGGACGGATTGCCCAACGGCTCGGGATCCATCGCCACCCCCATCGTGGACCAGGGTGAGCCCCTCTTCATCGGCACGCGCGAGGATAACACCAACCACCTGAACGGGGACCTGGCCGAGCTGGTGATTTTCAACGCGGCGCTGAGCACGAACGACATCGCCGCCCTCGAGCGCTATTTCGGCGCGAAATACGCTCTGCCGATCGGCCTGCCGCCCACCCTGACGATCCAACCGCAGGGGAATGGCGTCGTGCGTCTGGAGTGGAGCTCCGGCGTGCTGCAAAGCGCGGACCAGGTCACCGGACCTTACGTGGATGTCCCGAATGCCACGTCACCTTATGTCATACCCACCAGTCATGCGGCTCAATTTTACCTGTTGCGAAAACCGTGAGGCGCGGCGGAGCGCCGGCTTTACTTTGATCGAGTTATTGGTGGTCATCGCCATCATCGCGATCCTGGCGGCCATGCTCCTGCCGGCGCTGACGCGCGCCAAGGAGAAGGGCCAGACGACGCAATGCCTCAACAACCTGAAGCAGTTGCAAATCTGCTACCGGATGTATGTGGACGACTTCAACGATATGCTGCCGCCCAACACCTCCTCCGGCTCCAGCGTCACGCTCACCAACTCGTGGATCATCGGCGACGCGCAGGCGGATATTACCACCGACAACATCCGCCAGGGTCTGCTCTTCCCCTATAACCAGTCGGTCGGGATCTACGTCTGCCCGGCAAACCGCAACCGCACGGCGCCGCGTCTGCCGCTGTATCCCAGCGGCGCGCCGCAGACGCGCACCTGCTCGATCGATTACGCCCTGGGGAGCGGCAACCCGGTGTACCGGGGCGTGGCGCCCATCGCGAAATTCACCGGCATTGTCAACCCCGCCCCGACCCTCAAGGTGGTGTTTGTGGATGAGAACGAGAAAAGTGTGGGCGATGGCTGCTTTGGCATCTATCCCGCCAGTTCGGGCAAACAAGCCTGGTGGAACCTGCCTGGCAGCCGCCACAACCATGGATGCACGCTCTCCTTCGCGGATGGGCACGCCGAGGTCTGGCGCTGGCGCGGCAGCGCTGTGCTCACCTATACCGCCGACAGCCAGGCGGCGGATACTTCCGACGACCTGCCCCGCATGCAGCGCGCGACAATCCCCTGA
>JBDHQH010000014.1:0-51898 GCA_039806935.1 Verrucomicrobiota bacterium | reverse complement strand
CCGCTTGCGCCTACTTGAAATATCGGTTGAACACCTCGAGCGAGCGCTGGATTTCGCGGTATTTTTCAGCCTGGACCGCCGGATCCTTCGCGGCCACGTATTCCGCGGACAATCCCAGAAACGGCATCAGCCATCGGTGCAACTCGTCGTGGGCCTGGCCGGTCATGGTGCAATTGGCGGCGAGCTCCCCGAGCTCATGCTGAATTTTCTCCGCCAGCGCGGCATGGTCGGGTTGCGGAGCGGCGGCGAGCGCGCGAACCGCTGTCTGGATATCCGTCATGCGCGCTTTCATCGCCGGCGGCATAACCCATTTCTTCCCGTGGTCGAGCTCCAGTGCGAGGCCGCCCGCGGCCTGGTGGTTCGCCCCGGTCTGGCAACCGCATGTCAGCAGCGCCACCCCCAGCGGCAGCAAAGACAGAAATCTCATACGCTATCAGTTTTTCAAGCGCCGCCGGGTTGTCAAGAATGCCTGCCGAGCCTGACCGGGCGGCGCCAAACTTGCCTGGGTTTGCGCAAGCGCGGGCAGTAAACTGGCCTGATGAAGCGACGGACGCTCCAGCCGCATCGACCGAAGCAACGGCCTGACGGGCGCCACCACGTTTATGTCGTGCTGCTGGATGCTGCCGCGGGCCGGCTGCGAAAGGTGAGAGCGGAAAATCCGGATCGGCAGGCGGGGAAGCCTTGTGTGTACGTCGGCATGACTGGGTTGACGCCCGAGGAACGTTTCGCCAATCACAAGGCCGGCATCAAGGCCGCCGGCGTGGTCAAGCGCCATGGTCTTCGGCTGCTGCCGGAGCTTTTTGCGCATTTGAACCCGATGCCGTTTGAAGCCGCGGCGCGAATGGAGATGGATTTAGCGGAAGACTTGCGCCGGGCTGGCTATACGGTCACCGGCGGGCATTGATCCGCCCGCCGCCGCGGGCGGCGGCCGCGCGCTTTTCAACGGTTGGCGACTCCTTGAACAAATCATTGGCCGGCCACAAGGTCACCGCCGCGAGGGCCCGCCACCCGAGTTGGTCCAGATCAGAGAAAAACTGCCGGTCCTGCCGGGGCCGGAGGTTGCAAAGGATGACCCAGGTGAATCCGTTTCCGGCGCGAATCATTTCCGCTCCCGTGCCGGGCAGCGCCCCAGTGTGCCACCAGTTTCCCGGCGTATCCCGCACCAGCCAGCCCATGCCGTAATAAGGCTCCTCACCGGCCTTCCAGGGCGGCGTCACCCGGCCGGTCATCATGGCCTGGCTCGCGGCTGACACCAGGTTGGTATGGGAGCCGCGCCCGTCCACCGCCGTAACGAAACGCAGCACGTCAATGACGGAGCCGATCCAACCGCCGTGAGCGTCCATCGCCGCGACGGAGAGATTATAGGGTCGGCTCACCGGATCTCCATCCCGCGGGAAAATGGACCTGGCCAGCGGAGCGCCCGAATAGTCGTAATAGACCACCTCGCCGCGAAATCGTTCCGCCCGGCGGCTCCCGCCAATCCGCATCTGGCGAATGCCAGCCCGTCGGAGGAGCGACCTGGCGTAGCTCTCATAGCTGGTTCCCGTGACCCTCTCGATCACCCGGCCGAGAACGCAATATCCAAGATTTGAGTAGTGGTATTGGGTGCCGGGATCGCACTGCAAGGGCTGGCCCATCATCCAGCGGACGATGTCTTCCGCACCCGCCGGAGCGGTCACTCCCAACTCGCGCGCCGCCTGCGCCGTCCAGTCCACGGTCGGATCAAAGCCGGTATTTCCATCGGGATTCCTGGCCGTGTCTCGATCCCATCCGGCAGTGTGATGGAGCAATTGCCGAATGGTGATGTCCATCAGCCGCGGATCCACAGCGGCGCCTCGATAGGTTGGCGCCGGATAATCCAACCGGGCAAAAGCAGATTCATCGAGGCTGAGTTTTCCATCCTCGACCAGCTTGAGAATCGCCACTGCGGTGATGGCCTTCGAGAGGCTCGCGATCCGGAACAAAGAATCAGGCCGCACGGGCTCACCGGCCGAGCGGTCCGCATAACCAAAGCCTCGCGCGTAAACGAGCCGCCCGTCCTTGACAAACCCCGCCGCGCAACCCGGCACGCCATGCTTGGTCATGAAGTTCATCACCAGGGTGTCGATCGGCCGCAGGCTTTCCACATCTGAACCGGAGATAGGGATCTCGCTGTAACCGGCCCAGGAACTTAGCAGCCATGCGCAAAGAATGGCCGTCTTGCGCAATTGCCTCCCCCTCGCCGCCTGAACCCCCGGCGCCACATCCTTAGGCTTCATGAAGCTCCACCAGGGGTGTGCCGGCTGAATCCTCAACCGGCGGTGGCGGAACTGACTCCGCCAAAACGGATTCGCAACGCCAGGCTGGCGAATCCGCTCGCGGGGTACACCGCCAGCGCCGGCGGATGATCCGGCACGCCAGCCAGCTCCACCGCATGCGCCAGCAGCGTCTGGAGAAACACCCGCAACTCGAGCCGCGCCAACGGCGCTCCGGGGCAGACGTGAATGCCCGCGCCGTAGAGCAGGTTCTTGCCCGGATCCCGCCCCCAGCGAAATGCCTCCGGCTCCTCAAACACCTGTTCGTCCCGGTTAGCCGCGGCCCAGTGAATAGTGATGCGCTCGCCCGCGTTGATTTTCCGACCGCCGATTTCCACCGGCCGCGTGGTGACCCGGCGGTTGGAGGCCAGCGGTCCGTGGAGGCGCAGGATTTCATCAATCGCCTCGGGCAGCAACTCCGGTTGCGCGCGCAACTGCCGTTGCAAGCCGGGATCCGCCGCCAGGAACTGCGCGAGGATGCCGACGGAAGCGGAGATCGTGCCGATTTCGCCGACGGTCCAGTTCCGCAGGATGCTGGCCACCTCCTCGTTGCTCAACGGCCGGCGCCAGACCTTTTCATGCATCAGCGAGGCCGTGAGATCGGCCTCCGGCCCGGCGCCGGTTTGCCGCCGGGATTCCAGCAAATCGTCGATCATCCCCTCGAATTCGAGCGCGATTTCGGACATCGCCCGCCGATCCCGCGCCAGGGTGGCCTCCTGATTTTTGCGGGTCCAACGCGCCAGGCATTCATGCAGGGTGGCCGGCCAGCCAAGAAAAGCGCATTGGATCCGCACCGCGAAAGGAAGCGCCGCGTCCGCGATAAACTCCACCTCCTGGCGCCCGCTCAGGCTCAACACGACCTGCTCGGCGACCCGGCGGCAAACGGGCGCGAAGGCCGCCATCCGCTCTGCGGAAAAGTACGGCTCGAGGATACGCCGGTAGGCGGTGTGCTCCGGCTGATCCATTCCGCTCGGGACAGACAGATGCTGCGAAACGGCGCTGCTGAAAGTCTTGTGATCCAAAAGGACCCGCATCACGTCCGCGTGCCGAAATAACGACCAGCCCAAGTACCCACTGTAAGCCACGGGGCAACGACGGCGCATTTCATCATAGGCGGCGCGCTGGTCGCGCAAGACTTCCGGCGAACGCGGGTCCCAGTCGGGTGATGGTGGACCTTCGAAAGTTCGTTTCATCCCGTCAAAGTAGATGAAAATTTTCGGCCAAAAGCAACGCCCGGTTGCGGGAACCCACGCGCGCGCCGCCTCGCTCGGCGGCACCGTCCGCTGGACGGGGAGCGTTCGGGATTCCTCAGCCCGCGCCGGCGGTCTGCTCGAGGATATCCTCGTAGCCGTTCTTCTCCAAAGCGAGCGCGAGCTCTTTTCCACCCGTCTTCACAATGCGCCCATCGCAGAGGACATGCACGTAATCCGGCACGATGAAATTCAGCAATCTCTGGTAATGCGTGATCACGAGTTGCGCATTGTCGGGGCGCCGCAGCGAGTTCACGCCCTGGGCCACCACTTTCAAGGCGTCGATGTCCAGGCCGGAGTCGGTTTCGTCCAAAATCGCCAGCCGCGGCTCCAGCACCGCCATCTGGAAAATCTCGCTCCGCTTTTTCTCGCCTCCGGAAAAGCCCTCATTAACCGAGCGCTTGAGGAGATCGTCCTTAAGTTCCAGCAGCTTGACGCGCTCCCTCACGAACTCAAGAAATTCGACCGCGTCCAATTCGGGCAGCCCGCGATGTTTGCGCAGCTCGTTGCAAGCCGTTTTGAGAAAATAGGTGCTGTTCACGCCGGGAACTTCCACCGGGTATTGGAAGGCGAGAAACATTCCCTCGCGGGCCCGTTCCTCCGGCGCCAGGGCCAGCAGATCTTTTCCTTGAAAAATCACCTCGCCGGCGCTGATCTGGCAGCCCTCCCGACCCGCCAGGATCCCCGCCAGCGTGCTCTTGCCGCTGCCGTTGGGGCCCATGATCGCATGGACCTCGCCGGGATAAATCGTCAGATTAATGCCCTTGAGGATGGCGCGCCCCTCGACGCCAGCCTTTAGATTTTGAATCGCGAGAATGGGTTCTTTCATAGCCGGTACTAGCGTACTGGGAAAATCAGCCCACGCTGCCTTCCAGGCTCACGTTCAGCAATTTCTGCGCTTCCACGGCAAATTCCATGGGCAGTTGCTTGAAGACTTCCTTGCAGTAACCATTGACGATCATGTTCACCGCGTCCTGCGTCGAAATGCCGCGCTGGTTGCAGTAAAAAATCTGGTCCTCGCCCACCTTCGAGGTGGTCGCCTCATGCTCGATGCGCGCGGTGTCGTTTTTCACCTCGATGTATGGAAACGTATGCGCGCCGCACAGATCCCCGATCAGGAGCGAATCGCACTGAGAAAAATTCCGCGCCTTGGCCGCGGGCTTCAAAATCTTCACCAGGCCGCGATAGCTGTTCTGCCCATGGCCGGCGGAAATGCCTTTGGAGATAATCGTGCTGCGCGTGTTTTTCCCGATATGGATCATCTTGGTGCCGGTGTCGGCCTGCTGGTAATTATTCGTGACGGCGACCGAATAAAACTCCCCGATCGCATCATCCCCTTGCAGCACGCAGCTCGGATATTTCCAGGTGATGGCCGAGCCGGTCTCCACCTGCGTCCAACAGATTTTCGAGGCGCGTCCTTTGCACAAGCCGCGCTTGGTGACAAAATTGTAGATGCCGCCCCGCCCCGCCTCGTCGCCGGGATACCAGTTCTGCACGGTGGAGTATTTGATCTGGGCGCGTTCCAACGCCACGAGCTCGACCACCGCGGCGTGCAGTTGATTTTCATCCCGCATCGGCGCGGTGCAACCCTCGAGATAGCTCACGTGGCTGCCTTCCTCGGCGACGATCAGGGTGCGCTCGAACTGGCCCGATTTCGCTGCATTGATACGGAAATACGTGGATAGTTCCATCGGGCAGCGCACGCCCTTGGGAATAAAGCAGAAGGAACCGTCGGTGAACACCGCCGAGTTCAGCGCCGCGTAGAAGTTGTCCGTGAACGGCACGACCGAGCCAAGATACTGCCGGACCAGCTCGGGATGGTTTTGCACGGCATGGCTGAACGAACAGAAAATGATGCCTGCCTCCGCCAGTTGCTTTTGAAAGGTGGTGCCGACGGAAACACTATCGAAGACCGCGTCCACCGCCACCCCCGCCAACCGGCTTCGCTCATGCAGGGGGATGCCCAGCTTCTCGTAGGTCTCGAGCAGCTTGGGATCCACCTCGGCCAGGCTTTTCGGCCCGGCCTTTTGCCGGGGCGCCGAGTAATATACGATGTCCTGAAAGTCCACCGGTGGATAATGCACCTTCGGCCAGGACGGCGCTTTCATCGTCGTCCAATGCCGAAAGGACTTCAGCCGCCATTCCAGCAGCCAGTCCGGCTCCCGCTTCTTGCGCGAGATGAGCCGGATGATGTCCTCGTTCAGCCCCGGCGGCGCCGAGTCCGCCTCAATATCCGTGTAAAACCCGTACTTGTACTCGGTTTGAACCAGGCTCTCGACGGTTTCGACGGAAGTGCTCATGCGAGTTGCTTTTCGGCCGCTTCGCCGTCTCGAGCTACCGCCAGCGCCTTGACGAACAAGACATTGTTCTCCTTGTGGACGTGCTGGTGCATGTTTTTCTCGAGCCGCTCCAGGCTGTCATACAGGGCCCGGAACGTGTTGCAGGCCCATTCCGGCGGAGCGTAGTGGTCCGTCAGCTCGCGAAACCGCTCCAACGCCGCTCCCGCGCCGTCGTGCTCGGTTTCCAGCCGGGACAAGGTCTCGGCGAAACCCGCCTCCGCCCGCCGGGCCTTCTCCAATTCGCGAATTTTGGGAAACACGCTCTGCTCCTCCTCGTCCGTATGCTCGATCATTTTCTCCTGGAAAGTCTCGAAAATGCCCCGAATCTCGACTAACCGCGCCTCCCCCTCGCCATGCACCGCAGCCACCTTGCGTGTCAGAAAATCCAGCCGAGGCAGTTCCTCACGCAGATAATCATGATGCGCTCGCTCGATGTGGTCGCACAATTCGCTCAGGCTCATCTGGTCGGGATTGGGCGCCGCGGTCTCCGGCCCATCCCCCAGCGCCCGGAGCATCGTGATCACCGTCGCCGGGTCCAACCCTTTGGCGCGGCAGAGCTCGCCCAGCGGCTTTTTGCCGCCGCAACAATAGTCAATCCCCAAATTCTCGAAAATGCGGGCCCGGTTCGGTTGCGCGCGCACAATGTCGGCGACGGAGGTTTCTGGCGTTAAATTTTCCATAATATGATCTCGGTGTTAAAATTGCGCGCGACTTTTAAGCGCAACGGAACGACGATAATCGAACGAAAGCTGTACTGCAAGTACAACTTTTGCCTTGCGCTCTCTTTTTATTCCATTCACACTGTCCGGGATGCAACTGAGCGCCTATTCCGACTGCGCCTTGCGCGTCTTGATCCAGGCCGCGCTGCGCTATCCGAGCCGGGTCACGGTGGACGAGGTGGCCGGCACTTTCGGCCTTTCCCGCCATCCTTTGGTGAAAATTGTCCACGATCTCGGCCGGCACAGTTACCTCCAAACGCAACGGGGCATCGGCGGGGGGTTCACTCTGGCCCGCCCGCCCGGGGAGATCCGGATCGGGGACGTGGTCCGTTTTTGCGAAGGTGGCGAGGCGGTGATTGATTGCATCGACAAGCCCGGACAAGCGTGTCGCCTCTCCCCGGCCTGCCGGCTCCAGGGCGTGTTGGCCGAGGCGTCCGCGGGCTTTTTCGCGGTGCTCGACCGGCACACGCTGGCCGACCTCGTGAAGCAACCGGCGCGACTCCGGGAAGTGCTGCAAATCGCCTGAACCCCCAACCTTTTATGAACCGAGACCGTCTCTACTTATTGAAACACGACTTCATGGACCAGGGCCAAGGCCCGTATTTCTGCCCTGGCTGCGCTGAAATGCTGGGCCTGCTGGAGATTTATCCAGCGCTCAAGCAGAAGCTGGAGCTGCGCTATTTGGACTTTGCGCGCCCGCGTCCAGAGTTGGTCGCATTACTCGGCGAAGCAAACCAGAGCTGTCCCGTGCTGGTGCTCAAGGCCACGCCCGAGGGGCGCGCCGCCTCCGCGCCGCTGCAGCAGGCCCAGGGACATTGGTTTGTCGAAGGCGCAAATGAAATTTCGCGGTATCTGGCGCTCGCCCACGGTACGGGCATTCCGCATTAAACGAACGGCCCGGCCGGGCGGCAAATGCCCCAGTGGCCGCAACCCAGACTGCGCCCTGCGGATGGTTTGGGACCTCAAGGCACCGTCACCAGCCGGAAGAACCGGTTCTGGTCGGGCGTCATGTCCTCCAGGTAAGGCGGCGTGGGATTCGGCGTTATCGGAAGCCACGGGCCCGCCAGCGAGGCGGCTCGCTCCAGTTGCGCTTCACCGGCCCAATCGAGGCGCAAACGCCCTCCCACCACCGCAACCGGCAGAAACTCCGGCGGCGGCAGCACCGCCTCGAGGCGCAGCGCGCCCAGATAGGTGAAGTGGTTCGCGTTGTTGTTCGCCGCCGTCGGCGCCAGGCTGATCGTGATCTCGCGCGCCGCGCTGGGGGCGACGCCGACGACCTCCGCAACCGTATTCACATTGTTGGCGGCGTTCAGCACCGCGGTTTGGGTGGTCGCGCCGACCACCGTGTAGCGGGTTTCGCGATTGTCGCTCACACCCATGCGCGAGGCGTAAAACCGAAGCTTGTACTTGGCCTGGGGATTCAACCCGGCCAGCTTGAAACTGGGAAACACATTGGCCAGACCGCTGAAAGCCTCGGTGTTGCCGAAAAGCGAATCCCGCGTGGCGTTAACCGGCAGGATGGTTGAATCCGTGGCGCCGTTCTCGTTCACCCCGTTGAATCGGCTCAGCATGACCAAGCCGATGGTGGTCGGGGCATTGGCGGCGGTGACGAGATTCGTCAACCGGCCCGTACTCGAGGCGCCCACCGCGGAGGTAACGTTGTTCCAGGAATTGAGCGGATCATTCGGCGCCGGCCCGCGCAAGGTGGTGCTGGCGCCGCCGAAATCAAAAAAAAGCGCCCGCGCATCTGGATTGGCCGCGGCAGCCGTCACATGCAAAACAGCAGTGTCACTGAGGGCGCTATAAGCCAGATTACTGACAGAAAGGGAAACCATCAAGCCGTCCAGATTAGTGGTAGTTGCGGGGATGCGGCAGGTAAATTGATTGGCGCCCGGAATGGCCGCGTTGTTGCTAAACCATTGAATAAAATACGGCGGCGTGCCCTGGACAGCAGCGCTGAAAGTCGCGATCTGGCCTTCGATCACGGTCTGGTCGGACGGCTGCCGGGTGAAAACAATCGGTTCCTGCTCGGGCGCGACATCAATTCGCATCGCCCCCAGATAGGTGAAATGATTGCCGTTGTTGTTGTTCGTGGTCGGCGCCAGGCTGACGGTGATCGTTCCCTGGGCGTCCGGTTGCATGCCCGCCACCACCGCGGTGCCATCCACGTTGTTCGCGGCGTTCAACGCGGCATAGCCCCCGCTCGCACCCGTCACGGTATAACTCGTCTCCCGGTTGTCGGACACCCCGTTGCGCGAAGCATAGAAAGTCAGCGTGTATTCCCGATCCGGATTCAGGCCGGTCAGTTTGAACCTGGGGAAGATATTGGCGGCGCCGCCAAACATCTCGGTGTTGCCAAAAAGCGAGTCCCTCGAGGCGCTGGCTGGAAAGACGGTCGAGGCGGTGACCCCGTCCGTGTTCGCGCCATTGAAGCGGCTGAGCATCACCAGCGCGACTTCTGTAGGCGCGCTGGTCGTGGTGACAAGGTTGGACAGCGCTCCCGTATCCGATCCGCCAATGACTTCGGTGACATTGTTCCAGGAATTAAACGGATCGCCCGGCGCGGGCCCCCGCAAGGTTTGGCTCCCGGAGCTGCCGAAATCGATCAGAAACGATGGCTCCCCCGCCTGACTCGCGGACGAAACGGTGGCCCAGGCGTAATCTTCCAGCAGAGCGGGCGGGACGGTCAGGCCCAAGTTCAAGCTCGTGACCAGGGTGTTGGTGCCCAAGCCGTGCGGGCTGACTCCGTAGATGAGGCTGTAGAACACACAGGCGGCGAGGTAATAGCCATTATTGTTGCCGTGATACTCATCGCTCGCGAAAAGAGGGATGAACAACGGATCCGAGGCTTTGCGCAGACCGCCCGCGTTTTCCCAGGCGTCTCCCACCGGCGCGACCAGCACCGGCGGATTCGTGGGATGCGTGGCCGTCAAGGAATCCGCCAGGCCTTGATAGTTGGCGCGCAACTCGGCCTGGAACTCCGCCGTGCTGGCAAAGCTGTTTGGCCCCGACACGCCGGTGATGAGCGAATTCGCCGCCGAACGCGACCAGGTCTCAAATAAAATCACCTGCGTGCGCGGATTGTTTTGCATGATCTTCTCATACAAAACCGTGCCGTAAGTGTAATGATCCGCCACGCTCCCGCTCGCCAGGTGCGTGGGCTCGGTGCTGTAATTCTGAAGCACCACATGCGTCCAGGGCCGCGAGGCAATCGCCGCCAGGGCCGTCGGATCCTGGCTGTGATACTGAAAATCCTGCCCCCCCACCGCCTGCATCACCGTAAATGGATCCGGCTGTCCGCCCGCCTGCGCCAAGCGGTCGAAAATGCCCGGAACCCCGCCTCCTCCGCTGCCGATGGTAAAGCTGTTGCCGATGAACAAGACCTGATTTTGCGCCTGGCCGCGGCCGGGCAGGAGTTGCGCCAGAGCACACAGAGCCAATAGAAATGACCGACGAAGCGAAAGGACTGGTAACTTCATAAAGTAGAGCGGCGATCCGGCCGAACGCCGGAGCAGGAAAGGCGGGAAGAGCCGCCCGCGGAAGCCATGGCGGCTCCCGCGGGCGTTAATGCGTCCGAACGAATCCGGTTCAACGGTTTCCCTTGAGCCGATAGAATCGATTCTCACCCGGCGTCAGGCTTTCCTGGTAAGGCGAGGTCGGGGCGGGAGTGATCTCCGCCCAACCGCCGGCCGGACTGGATGATCTCTCCAGCTTCCCATTTCCGCTCCATTGCAGCTCAATCTTTCCGTTCACGATCTTCGAGGAGGTGAACTTCAAGGGCGCGGTGTAGGGGGACAGGCGCAGCACCCCCAGGTAGGTGAAGTAGGTGGGGCTGTTGTTATTGGCCGCCGTGGGCGCCATACTGACCGCAATCTCGCCCGCCGCGGTCGGGAAAATCCCCGCCACATTCGTGGTGTTGCTGACATTGTTGGCCGCGTTCAAGGCGGCGAAACCGCTGTTGGCGCCCTCCACCGTGTAACCGGTCGTGCGATTATCGCTCACTCCCGTCCGCGAGGCGAAAAAAGTGAGCGTGTATTGCCGGGCGGGATTGAGCCCCGTCAGGTTGAACTTCGGGAAAATATTGGCGATGCCACCGAAGGTTCCGGTGTTGCCAAACAGCGAATCCCTGGTAGCATTCGCGGGAAACAACGGCGAGGCCTGGGTGCCGTTGTCGTTCACGCCGTTAAACCGGCGAACGGTCGAAAAGCCGATGCCCGTCTCCGTGTTATAGACGGTGACCAGCCCGACCATCTGCCCGCCATCCGTCGTCCCCGCGGAGGTGACGTTGTTCCAGTAGTTGACCGGGTCGTTGGGCGCCGGGCCGAATTGAGTTGTCGAACCGCCGCCAAAGTCGAATAACAAATCCTGATCCTCGATGGCGATGACCGGCCCGGTGATCAGGGTGTTGGGCGCGACGGTATTGCCGACCTCGTCCATCACGTGATTCATCGCCACCGTGAACGAGCCGGTAATGGGCTGGGTTAGCTGGAGCGTCACGCGCTTCGAGTCGGGGCTCAGCAGCGCACTCCAAATCTGCGATCCGGACGGCGCTTGAAGCGTATAGTTGTTCGCGTCCGCGCCCGAGCTGAAATCGAGCGCTTCGTCGAACACGATCTGGATATTCAATCCGTCATAGCTCGCCGCCTTCACCACGCTGGGCGGATTGGTGTCATTGAGCACCGTTAACACCGCGTTGCTGCTGGTAATCGCATACGCCAGGTTGCTCACGGTGACCGAGTACTGATACCCATTCATGGACAACTGGGCCGCCGGAATCGTGTAGCTGAACTGGGTTGCGTCCGGAAGCAGCATGCCGTTCTCAAACCACCGGATAAAGTAGGGCGGCGAGCCGCTCACTCCCGCCGTGAGCGTCACCGGCTTGCCCTGCTGGACTTTATGGCTGGCCGGCTGTTGCGTAAATGCCAGCGCCGTCTGCGGCGGGGCGGCGTCCACTCGCAGCGTGTTCAGATAAGTGAAGTGATACCCGTTGTTGTTGTTCGCCGTCGGCGCCAGCGCGATTTTGATCTCGCCCGAGCCGTCGGGAGTGATGTCCGCCACCGCGGCCGTCTGGTCCACGTTGTTGGCCGCGTCCAGCGCCACAAACCCCGAATTGCCGCCCGTGACCGTGTAGCCGACCTCCCGGACATCCGTGACATTCTGCCGCGAGGCGTAGAAGGTGAGGGTATATTTCGTGGCCGGATCCAGCCCCGTCAATTTGAACTCCGGAAAAATGTTCGCCTTCCCCGCCCATTCCTCCGTGTTGCCATAAAGCGAATCGCGCGTGGCGTTGACCGGGTAAAGGGAGGAAACCTGCGTGCCGTCCGGGTTCACGCCATTGAACGGTTTGATGATGACCACGCTGATGGTGCTCGTGATGTTTTGAGAAGAAACCAGATTGGCCAGGGTGCCGTTGGCAAACGTCCCGATCGTGTCGGTGAGGTTATTCCAGTAGTTCAACGGATCATCTGGAGCCGGCCCGTAAGTCGTTTGAATACTACCGCCAAAATCGATCAGGTAGGTCTGCGCCCAGGCGGTGACGCCCGGCTGCGCCAGCACGGCCGCGGACAGCAGCGCCAGCAACGGTTGAGCAAACCGCCGGCGGACGCTGGATCGGCTCGGGCGGGCTTGGGGTGAGAAGTTCATGATGTTACCGGTATTCCTGTGTTATTGGAGCTTTCCGACGTAAAATGGCTAAGGCGCGCCGCGCGACCTCCGCGCGGCACGAGTGAGAGGCGGTCGGTGCGGAACTCACTAAGCACGGCGAAACGCTGCCGCACTCTTGCATCTCTGTCAAGCGCTGGGGATGAAACCGCAATCGAGTTGCCGGGCAGGCGCCGGCAGCTTGAAATGAACGGTGGCTGGATACCTCAAGTATGCGAGCCAACGCCCCCTCAATCGCAGGCCCGAACGGCCTTTCCGGTTCGTTGCCTTCCGCGCTGTGGCCAGTCGCGAATCGGGTCTTCTGGCGGGGAGAACCCGGCGAATGCTTGCTGATCTGATCCGCTTTGCCGCCCAACTGATGACTTTGACAACGGGAAAATGGTGAAAGAAAGTTGGAATAACCGCTGACGCGCCGAAATGGAACCGGGCGCGTCGGCCTCCGGACGTGAAAGGCCCGATCCATGAATTGGAACGACCCGCCGGTCCGCCAAATGGACAGGCGCTTCCATCCGCGGCCAGACGCCGGCTCTCGCCCGACACCCCGGCGCCGCTTTGGCTCAAACCCACACCTCCCTTCCGTCTGGACCTGACAGTTTGGACGTTACGGCGACGCCCGGGCAATCTCATCGACCGTTGGGACGGCGCAAGCTACCGCCGGGTGCTCGTGGTGGGAAAAAAACCGATCGCGGTCACGGTTACGCAGTCGGGGCCGCTCGAACAGCCCCGGCTTAAATTGGAGCTCACCGGACATCGGATCTTGCCTCAGGAAAAGGCCATCATCCGGCGGGACCTGGAGAATTCCCTGGGACTCAAACGCGACCTGAAAGAGTTTTATGCGCTGGCGGCGCGAGATCCCAAACTGGGTCCCCTGGTTCAGCAGTTTCGTGGAGTGCGTCCGCCCAGGTTCCCCACTCTGTTTGAAGCTCTCGCCAATGCAATCGCTTGCCAACAAATGTCCCTTACTCTCGGCATCTTGTTGCTGAGCCGGATGGCCGAGCGGTTCGGGCGTCGGGCCGGCCGGGCATCGGCCGCTCGCGCCTTCCCCCTCCCGAAAGATCTGGCGGGATTGGACCCCGAGGATTTTCGCGAGCTCGGTTTCAGCCGGCAGAAAGGGCGGTCAATGATTGCCCTGGCCCAGGCGTTTAGCGATGGCTCCTTCGATGGCCAGACTCTCGATTCCCTGGAAAATCCGGCCGTCGTCGAACGCCTGGTGGAGTTGCGCGGCATCGGCCGCTGGAGCGCGGAATATGCGCTGCTGCGCGGCCTCGGGCGCCTGGACGTGTATCCCGGAGACGACGTGGGAGCGCGCAACAATCTGCGGCGCTGGCTTGGTTTGCGCCGGGTCCTGGATTACGAGGGCGTGCGGCGCATCACCGCCCGCTGGCAGCCATACGCGGGGCTGGTGTACTTTCACATGCTGCTGGATCGATTGGCCGCAACGGGGGCCTTGGATGTCAGCGCCGCTCAAGGGAATCCCGCGCCTCGGCCTGTCATCCGCTAAACCTTCCGCTTGCTCTCTTCACCATCCTTCCGCGGTGCCGCGCCCGCGCGGATCAGCCGCTCCGTCAAATCCTTTCCCGTCCGGGTCGCGGCAGACTATCTGCGAAATCGAGGCCGGTTTGATTTCCACGACCCGCTGGCCCCGGGAGATGAGCTCGCGGCGCAATTCCATGGGCAGCGCCGATTCCACCATTAACTCGTCCGGGGCCCACTGGTGGTGAATCCTCGGCGCGGCCACCGCCTCGGCGGCCGAGCGCCCCAAATCGAGCATGGCCACCAATTCCTGCAGCACCGTAGTGATGATTTTAGGTCCGCCCGCCGCGCCAATAGCGATCACGGGCTGCCCTTGTTTGAGAACGATCGCCGGAGTCATGCTCGAGAGCGGTCGTTTGCCGGGGGCCACCGCGTTGGCCTCGGCCCCCACCAGCCCGAAATAATTGGGCGCCCCGGGCTGGGCGGAAAAATCATCCATTTCGTTGTTCAACAGCACGCCGGTGCCGGGCACCACCACCTTGGAGCCAAAGCTGGTGTTGATCGTGCAGGTGCAGGCCACCCAGTTGCCTTCAGCGTCGGCGGTGGAAAAATGGGTGGTGTGCTGTTGGCCGAAAACGTTCGTGGCGGCGTCCACCGGCCAGCCGTGCTCCGGGCGGGGCAAGGCCTGATCCAGACGGATTTTGCCAGCCAGGCCGGCCGCGTATTCCTTCGCGATCAACCCGCGCGGAACTTTCACAAAGTCCGGATCGCCCAGCCAGAACGCGCGATCCGCGAAGGCCAGCTTCATCGTCTCGGCCAGCACGTGCAGACGCTCGCCTTCCGTCAGGTGT
Source organism: Verrucomicrobiota bacterium (assembly GCA_039806935.1). Classification (GTDB taxonomy): domain Bacteria; phylum Verrucomicrobiota; class Verrucomicrobiia; order Limisphaerales; family UBA8199; genus JBDHQH01. The sequence goes on along the minus strand of JBDHQH010000014.1, from coordinate 37,311 downwards.
TTGAGATCGAACGCCTCCAGAAGGTTGAGCATTTGCGCCAAATGCGCGCCGCCGGAACTGGGCGGCGGGAAGGTCACCACCTGAAAACCGCGATACTCCACCCTCACCGGTTCGCGCAAAGCAACGTCATAGCCGGCGAAGTCGCTCTCCGTGAGCAGTCCGCCGTGAGCTTTCATCCAGCCGGCGGTGGCCCGCGCGAAGGCGCCGCGATAAAACCAATCCCCACCCCCGGCCGCCAGCGCCCGATACGTCCGGGCCAGATCGGGTTGTTTCAAACGTTCGCCGGCCTGGAGGGGCCGGCCATCCCGGAAAAAGATCCTTCGCGCCGCCTCGAAACGCGCCATTTCGCGCGCCACGCCCGCCAGGCGAGCGGCGTACCCGGGGCTAAGCACAAAACCGTCCTTCGCCAGCCGGGCCCCCGGAGCGCATAGCTCGCGCCAAGGCTTGCGGCCGAAATTCCGCGCGGCGTACTCGAAGGCGGCCACCTCGCCCGGGACCCCGCTGGCCAATGCGCCGGTCTGGCTTAACGCCGGATCCGCTTTGCCATCCCGAATGAACATGTCGCGGGTAGCGGCGGCGGGCGCTTTTTCCCGACCGTCAACAGCAAAGAACCGCCCGTCCGCCAGCCGAATCAACAGGAAGCAGCCGCCGCCGATGCCCGAGTTCACCCCATCCACCACTCCAAGGGTCAAGCCCACTGTCACTGCGGCATCAACGGCGTTGCCTCCGGACTTGAGCATCTCGACTCCCGCCGCTGTCGCCAGCGGATGCCCGGAAGCCACCATGCCGCGGGTGGCGACGGCGGACGCGGCGGCGGGGCCCCGCCCCCCAACCAGCAGGGCAAGCATCAGCCAAAGCGGCGCCTCAAATTTTGTCCTCATCATGAAGCAGACTCTTATCATCCTTTGCCTCTCCCAGCCAGACCCCTATGGCGCCGCCAACGGGATCACGCCGTCGCCTCACAAAGGTGATTTGGCTTGATCGGTATCAGCGCTTGCCGGAGGGTCTTTACGCGCTCATGAGAAACTGGATGCCGCAACTTCAAAACGCCGGGCTGGCGATTTGCGCCGGCCTCGGATTGGTCCTCAGCTCCGGCTGCCGCCATGCCACCCCCGGGATCCGGGAACGACCGCCTTTGGAGGCCGGCGCCGCCGAAGTGGACATCACGCCGCCCGCCGGCTCGCGCATGGCCGGTTATTTCGATGAACGGCTCGCCACCGGCACCCACGACCCGCTCAAGGCGAAGGCCCTGCTGCTGCGGCAGGGACGCGAGGAGGTGGCGCTCGTCTTTTGTGATCTGGTGGGCGTCCCGCTCGTGGTGAGCACCAACGCGCGGGCCCGCGCGGCGAAGCTCACTGGCATCCCGGAAGAACGAATCATCATCGCCGGCACCCACAGCCATACCGGGCCTTTGTTTGCCAGCACGCTCTACACTTGCTTTCACCAGATGGCGATCGCGCGGGATGGCGTGGATACCCGGGAGAAGGTGGATTATCCAGTGTTCCTCGCCGAGCGGGTGGTCGAGGCGATCCTGCAGGCGAGGGCCGGGCTGGCGCCGGCCGAGGTGCGCAGCGCGATCACCGAGGTGGAAGGCGTGAACTTCAACCGCCGCCACTGGATGAAGAACGGCACCGTGGTGTTCAACCCTGGCATCCTAAACTCCAACATCGTCCGCCCCGCCGGCCCAGTTGATCCAAGCCTCCAGGCTCTGTTCCTCAGCCGCCCCGGCGAGCCTTCGCCGTTTGCCTCGTTGACCGTCTTCGCGATGCACCTGGACACCATGGGCGGCACCCGCTATAGCGCGGATTACGCCTATTTCCTTGAACAACGACTGCGCGCCGCCTTTCCCCGCGCGCGGCTCTCCGGCGCGGAGACCGCCCCTTTCATCTCCGCGTTTGGGGCTGGGGCTTGCGGCGATCTCAATCATATCAACGTCGCCAGGCGCCTCGACGTGACCGGCCCGGCGCTCACCCAGCGCATCGGCAACACGCTGGCAGACTCTCTTCTGCAAGCCATCCCCGCGCGGCTGGCGCAGCCAACGCTTGGCTTCGCCACCCGCACCATCACGGCCCCGGTCCAACGCTACACCCCCGCCGAACTGGCCGAAGCCCGGACAAACATTACCCGCACCGCCGATCCAAAGGTGCCCTTCATGAGCAAGGTAATTGCCGTGAAGACCATGGATCTGGAGCATCTCGGGCCGCAATGGCCCCTCCCAGTCGAAGTTATCCGGCTCGATCAAGACACCGCCATCGTCTGTCTGCCGGGCGAAATCTTTGTCGAGTTGGGCCTGGCGATCAAAAACGCCTCCCCGTTCAAAAACACCATCGTCCTCACCATCTGCAACGATCGCCCCAGCTATATCCCCACGCTGCGCGCCTTCAGGGAAGGCAGTTACGAGGTGACCAACGCCCGGCTCGCGCCCGGCGCCGGCGAACGCCTCGTCGAAACCGCGCTCGCCTTGCTCGGCGAAATCAAACCGTGAACCCCGCCGCCGGGCCGCCTCGCCGAACCATTCGCCAATTCGCTCCACTTGTGCGATAAGTAATCACGGATTCATAAAGAACCAAAACTTACAAAAGGTGAAAAAATGAGAAAAAACATATTTTATCGTTGCGGCGCCGCGGCGCTCGGTCTGGCGATGGCCCTGGCGGCGCCCGGTATCGCTTCGGCGGCGGGCCAGGAAAAAACCCTGACCGGAGAGGTGGTTGATCTGATGTGTTACCTGGATCATGGCGCAAAAGGGGAAAAGCACCAGGGCTGCGCCGAAAAATGCATCCAGAGCGGCGGTCCGGTCGGGTTGCTCAGCGGGGATGATCTCTACCTCGTTGTCGGCGAGCACAAACCCATGAACGATCAACTCGCCCCGGAAGCCGGCAAGACAATCCGCCTCAAAGGCAAAGTCGTGGAAAAGCACGGCATGAAGATGATCGAGAACGCGGAGATCGTGAAGTAATCCCTCCGCCCGGGAAAGCCGCGCCCGCGTCCCGGTTGCGGCTCTCCCGTTCCCAGCCTTCCCGTCATGGAAGAATTTTCCAAAGCTTTGCAACAACCGGAATACGTCCATTCCATCCTGAACCATTTTCCGCTGATCGGGTTGTTGACCGCCGCTCTCGCCCTGCTGGTGGCGCTCATCCTCCGGAACCGGGGCGCGACCTTGATCGGCCTGGCGCTGGTCTTCGTGATGGCGTTGATGGTGGTGCCCGTGGTCAAAACGGGAGAGGCCGGGCGCGATCGCGTATTGTCCATGACCGACGACGCCGGCGGAGATTATCTCAACTATCACGAGCAATTGGCCGAGCGATGGAAGTTTTTGTATTTGCTCACCGCGGCCGCGGCGGTGGTGGGTTGGAGTCTCGCCTGGCGATGGCCTCGCTCCTTGCCTTGGTCCGGAGCCGTGTGCCTGCTTTTCGCTTTCGGCAGCCTTGGCGCGGGCGCCGTCATCGCTCAGGCGGGCGGCAAGATTCGCCATCGCGAGTTTCGACTGGGCCCCCCGCCGCCCGCCACGCAGTCGTTCCGCGAGCAGAGTGGCATCGGCTGCCCAGGCCTTCCCGGGGCTGAATGCGTCAACCAGGGAGCAAGAACGAAGGTCATCGCCGCCGTTGCCGGCTCCAGGAGCGGTAATGAGAACCAGCCTGGTTATTTTGGCGCTGGCGCGGCCCACTCGCCAGCGCTGACTTTGATGGTCTTCGGCTTGCCGTCTCGCACCACGCCGAGTTTGACGCTTTGGCCCGGCTTCTTTTTGCGCACTTCATTGCGCAGTTGCTGAGCGGTGGCGACGCTTTGGCCATCCACCGAGGTGATCACATCGCCGGGTTTCAGGTCCGACTTCACGGCTGGCCCCGTCGGCGCCAGACTCGAGACCAGCACGCCATCGGTCACACCCTCAAACCGCTTTTTCAACTCCTGATCATCGCGCAAGGCGCGAATGCCGATCCCGAGCCAGGTGCGCGCGAAGCGTCCCTCGGAAATCAACTTCTCGGCGACCTCCCGCGCCAGATTGCTGGGAATCGCGAAGCCGATCCCCGTTCGCATGCCGCGGATCAGAGTGTTCATGCCGATCACTTCGCCCTCGATGTTCACCAACGGTCCGCCGCTGTTGCCCGGGTTGATATTTGCGTCGGTCTGGATGAAATCCTGATCCATGGCGGCGCCCTCCAATCCCCGCACGACGTTCCCGCGTCCCTTCGCGCTGATATGGCCAAAGGTGACGGTGTAATCAAGGCTGTAGGGCGCGCCGATGGCGATGGCGAATTCGCCCACGCGCGTTTTGGCGGAATCGCCCATCCGTGCCACCGGCAGCCCGCGCGCCTCGATTTTGAGCACGGCAATGTCCGATTGCGCGTCGCTCCCGCGAACCGCGGCCTGGAAGCTCCGCCCGTCCTTGAGGGTCACCTCGATGGACTCAGCGTCCTCCACCACATGGCCGTTGGTGAGAATGTATCCATCCTCGCGGAGGATGATGCCCGAGCCTTCCCCGCGAATCGTGTCCGGTCGCTCGAATTGTTCATGAAATCGCCGCCAGAATCCGGGCGGCAGTTTCTCAAACTCTCCCTCCTCGCCGGTTTCGGCGGGCGGCAGCTTCTGCGTCACCTTGATGACTACCACCGAGGGTGAAACGGTTTGGGCGACCGAGACGAAGGCCTCGTTCAGCCGACGCGCCAACCGCAGCGTTTCAGCGGCGCCGGCCTGATCTTCAGCCCGGGCCGTGCTCGCGAATAACGTGGCCAGCCATAATGAGAGGCAAATCCGGATCATTTCGTGTGTTCGCGCGGAACGCGGCAAGATAGCTTGTTTCCCTCCCCGGCGCCAGCCGCCTATTCCTGCGGATACACCAGGATTCGATCATGCACCAACACCACCAGATCGTTCTTGCCGTCACCCGTGACATCCGCCACCGCCGCCTCGCGCGGTTCGGGCAGGCCCGCGCGGCCCCCGCGAAAGGTGCGCTCCTCGAAAACCTGCCAGCGGTCCGCGGGCGCCAGCTTGTGCTCCGCGTCGAAAATAACCAGATCGAGATAATTCCTGGCCGTCTCCAAAAAGACGAGATCCTTCCGTCCGTCGCTGTCCAGGTCGCCGGAAACGACGTCGTTCAAGCGCGCGTCCTTGATCGGAGATTCATAGCCGTCCAACTCTTTCAATTCCCAGACCTCCCCTTGGAGCGGCAGCCAGCCGACCGCATTTAAGCCGAGCAGGGCGATGGCGCGGGCGCCCGAGCCGCCGATGGCCGCCGGTTGCAAAGTTGAAAACTCGCTGTAGGGCAACGAGATGTTTCGCGTGACTTGCCACACCCCCGACGCGTCCCGCTCACCGAGACTCAGGGCCTTGCGCTCCGTGTCCAGCAGAAACAGCACCGCCGCCCTGCCGCTGTCTCCCGGCAACGAGGCTGCGCTCACCAGTCTGGACAGTCCCGAGACCCCGTTAATCTGCTCCTTCACCCGGAAGGTCCAGCCCTCCGGATGCCCGCCCCCCGGCCCGGCCGTTTCCCGTTGCAACACCACCGCGCGCAAAAAGTTCTTTTGCGTCAGCAACAACTCCGGCTGGCCATCCCCGTCGAGGTCAGCGGTGCTTAACCACGGTTGTTCGAGCGCGCCGCCCGGCGGGGCGACATCAATTTCCTCAAACTCCTCTCCCGGCGTCTGCCGCAGGATTTTCACTTTTTCATACGGGGTCAGCACTACCAGATCCGGCAGACCGTCCTGATCCGCGTCATGCAAGGCCAGTGCTGTCGGGTTGAGTTGGAATTTTTCCCCCAATTTCCGAATTCGGGTTTTCCCTTCGGCGGTGCGGGTGATGAGCGAGCGTTTTCCGTCCTGATCCGCGATGATCGCGAGCATCGGCGGCGCGTTTGAGCGCAACTGGCCCGCGGTGAGCAGCAGGGGGGTGCCGGGCACCGGCAGCAGGGTCGGGAACGGCAGCAAACCCTTCTCATCCAGGCGAGTGACACCCACCCGCTTCTCATCCGCGCTGAGCATGAAAATCTCGACCCGGCCATCCCCGTCCCAATCGGCCGCCGCGAGTTCCGTAATGCCGGCGAGAGTGGGAAAAATCCTGGGCGCCGCCAGCGTGCCATCGGGTAATTGCAGATAGAGCGCGATTTGGCCGCTGTCCGGCAGCGCCGCCAGCAGATCCGGAAGGCCATCCCCGTTCACGTCGGCCCACAGCAGACCGCGCCGGGCTTTGGCGGTCCGGGTGAGCGGCAGAACTTGCAGTTGCCCCTGGCGCAAGCCGCCGGAGAGCGGCTCGGCCGGCCGCCGGCAAAATTCCGAGATTGCCGCCCGGCCCGAACTCATGGCGATGGTGGCGATCTGGGTCTTGCCGCCCGGCTCCAGGCTGTCCGCCCAATAGGAGCGGATGGGCGGCGGGGAGAAAAACACCTCGGGCGCAAGCTGGCCCTCGCTCGTTTGCCTCCGGAATCGGAACGGGTTGCGATCCTCCCAGTTGACCAGCAGCAGGTCGTTGCGGCCATCGCCATCCACATCGACAATCTGCGCGGACTTGACCGGGGCGGAGATGGGGATTTTCACCGGCTCGGCCAGGGTGTGATCCGCGTTCTGCGCCAGAAAATACACGCCGGTTTCCGAAAGCAACACCAGGTCAGCGCGCCCGTCCCCGTTGAGGTCTCCCGCCGCCATGGCGTTGGCGGAAAGCTGCGCGTCCTCGATCGGAAAGCGCTTGGGCGCAGCCCAACTCCCCCCGCCCTCGTTGTACAGCACGATCAATTCCTTCGGTTCGCCGTAGTAGGCTATATCCGGACGCCCGTCCCCGTTCAAATCGGCCGTGACCAGGGTCGCGATGCGTTTCTCGGACGCGATCGAGTCGATTCGAAACCGCGCGTCTGGCGGCAGTTCGTTGGGTTCGCGCCGGCCGGCCGGCCTGGCGGGAGTGGCGGCGTTGGTTTTTCCCGTTTGGTTGTAGAGCAGGTTGATCCGCGAACGGGCGTTGTTCACCACCACCAGGTCATTTAATCCATCGCCGTCCAGATCCGCCACATGGAGCAGGGCAATCTGGCTGTCGATCGGGAAAATCTCCGGGCCGGCAAAGCCAAAGCGAGGCGCCTCGGCGCCCGCCCCCGCCAAACCCAACCCCAGACACAATCCCGCCGCCACAATCGCGCGCTGGCCACCCGAAATCCACCTCCGGCCACAAAAAGTCATGGTCTTCAATCTGCCTGAACCCTGCCAAATTCCCCTTCTGGTTGAAAGGCTTATCTGCCTTATTCACCAATGAAATGCAGCGCCACCTTGCGCGTGTGCGCCAGCTTCCGATGCTCCCAGACATACACTCCCTGCCAGGTGCCCAGAACCATTCCGCCGCCTCGCACGGGCAAGGACAGATTCACCGCGGTCAGCGCGGTGCGAACATGCGCCGGCATGTCGTCCTCCCCCTCGGCGGTATGCACGAACAAACGGTCCCCATCCGGCGCCAGTCGCGCGAAAAAATGCTCGAGATCCAGCCGCACATCCGGATCGGCATTCTCCTGAATCACCAGCGAGGCCGAAGTGTGCCGCAGCAGCAGCGTCAGCAGCCCTTCCCGGCATTGTTCCCGCCGCAGCCATGCCGCCAGCTCGCTGGTAATTTCGTACAACCCCCGGCCCCGGGTCGAAACGATGATCTCATGTCCCGTCTGCCGCATATTCAACGCGTCAATCTCAGGCTCTGCCAGCCGCGCAATCGGCCATGGCCGGAAATGCCTTCACGACGTTGAGTTTGAGAGCCTGCGGGATCCCGAACTCCTCATCCTTCGATTTCATAACGCGCTTTCCCGGTTGATCGCTTTCGTTGCCCAACTACCCTTGGATGGTGGCGGCCAACCCGGCTCCGCGCAATGGAAAACCCGCTCGACATCCTCTTCGAGGACGATCAGTTGCTGGCTGTGAATAAGCCCGCCGACCTCGTCTGCCATCCCACCAAAGAAGGTCCCGGATCGAGCCTCATCAGCCGCGCCCGCCTGCACCTCGGCGCGGACGCCCGCCCCCAGCTCGTCAACCGGCTCGATCGCGAAACCAGCGGCGTGGTGCTCATCGCCAAAACTCCCGAGTCCGCCCGTGGCTTGCGCCAAGCGTGGGAGACCGGCGCGGTCACGAAGATTTACAGCGCGCTGGCGCATGGCCGGCTCCGGCACGACCATCTCGTCATCGACGCCCCGCTGGGGAAGGACGAGGCCAGCCGGGTCGCCATCAAAGATTGTGTTCGTCCGGACGGCGCCCCGGCGCGAACGGAAATCTGGCTCGAATCCTCCACGGCGTCGGCCGGGGAATCGTCCCCGCCGGTCTCGCGCTTGCGGGTGATTCCCCACACGGGCCGCAAGCATCAAATCCGCATTCATCTGGCGCATCTGGGGCATCCCCTGGTCGGAGACAAACTCTATGGCGGGGATGAGGATCTCTACCTCGCGCTGGTCGAGCGCAGGTTAACCGCCGAGCAGCGCGCGCGGCTCATCCTGCCCTGCCACGCCCTGCACGCGCGCGAGGTGCGGATTTCCTGGCGCGGCTTCGAGGAAACCTTCCGCGCGCCGGCGCCGGTCTGGGCGCGGCCATAAAAAAGAGCGGCCCGGTTTCCCGAGCCGCTCCCAACCCCTCAACTCAACTAACTCCAGCTAAATAACCCGATTCACTACACCGAAAGCATCGCTTGCCTGCCCGTGCGCCACAATTGGGATAACTCCCGGAATTTGTCCCGGGGCAAACCCCAATCCGCGAAACCCGCGAAGGCTCAAGCCGCCGTCGCTTCTCCTACTTGAAAGCGAACAAAGCGGCGAATCGTGATTTCGTCCCCCAATTCCTTGGCCACACCGCCCAGGTGTTCCTTCAGGGAGACTTCGGAATTCTTCTTCACAAATCCCTGATCCACCAGGCAATAGCTTTGATAGAATTTCTCCACTTTGCCTTCGACAATTTTGGCGATGGCTTGCGGTGGTTTGTTTTTCACCTGTTCGGCGGCGATCTCTTTCTCCTTGGCCAGCACCTCCGCCGGCACTTGCTCGCGCGAGACCACCGCGGGGTGCCCGGCGGCGATCTGCAAGGTGATATCTTTCACCAACTGCTTGAATTCCTCGCGCCCGGCGGTTTCAGCCTGGCCCGCGCCCACCTCCACCAGCACACCTACCTTCGCGCCGGTGTGAATATAAGCGGCGACCATTCCGTTGCCCCGCACTTCCATCCGGTTATGGCGCGGGATCTGGATGTTCTCGCGAATTTTCGCCACCATTTCCACCCGGTCGTTCTCGAAGTTTGTCGCCGGATCGGACGCCAGACGTCGCGCCACGTCATCGGCAAACGCCCGGAACATCTCGTTGCGCGCCACGAAGTCGGTCTGGCAATTTACCTCGACCAGCACACCCAGCCGGCCATCCGGCGCGATGTATTGGGCGATGACGCCTTCCCGGGCTTCTTTGGCTCCCTTGGTGGTCGCGGTGGCCGCCCCTCGCTTGCGGAGAATATCCACCGCCGCGTCAAGGTCTCCATCGGCCTCGGTGAGCGCCTTTTTGCAATCCATCATTCCCGCGTTGGTCAATTCGCGCAACTTGCCAACCGCGGCAGCAGTAATTTGAGCCATAAAAAAATCTCCGTTCAATCTTGTTGGAAGAAAAGCGCGGCCGGACAACTCTCCGCCGCGCCAGCAGCCTCAAGCGCCCGGCGCGACCGCAGGAATGGCGGCGGCAGCCGCTTCGGCAACAACCGCCTCGCCGGTCGGCGCGGCGGATTCCGCCGCTTCCTCTTCCGTCTTGCGACGCACGTGTTTGGCCTCATATTCCGCCTGACCCTGGGTGATCACTTGCCCGACCGTCGCCAGGATCATCCGCACCGAGCGGATCGCGTCGTCATTCGCCGGGATCGGGTAATCGATCAGGTCGGGATCGCAATTCGTGTCCACGATCGCCACCACCGGGATTTTGAGCCGGCGCGCCTCGGCGACCGCATTGTGCTCGCGTTTGATATCCACCACGAACATCGCCGCCGGATGCCGATCCATCGCGCGGATGCCATCGAAGAACTTCACCAGCCGGGCCGCCTCGCGGCGGATCATCGATTGCTCCTGTTTGACGTAGTTGTTGATGCTGCCGTCGGCTTCCATCTTCTCGATCTGGCGCAGGCGCGCGATCGACTTCTTGATCGTTTGAAAATTCGTCAACGTGCCCCCCAGCCAGCGTTCGGTGACGAAGTACTGCCCACACTCGCGGGCCGTCTCTTTCACCGCCTGTTGCGCCTGCTTCTTGGTGCCCACAAAGAGCACCTTGCCCCCTTTGCGAACCGTCTCGCCCAGAAAATTGCAGGCTGCCTCCAGTTGGGTCAGCGTCTTGCTTAAATCAATAATGTGGATGCCGTTCCGGGCGTCGAAAATGAACGGCTTCATCCTGGGATTCCAACGGCGGGTTTGATGTCCAAAATGAACGCCCGCGTCCAGTAATTCCTTTACTCCGATACTCAGCACAAGTTTCCTTTTGTTAACAGCCTGCCCTGGGCAGACCATCCCGCGGAACACGGGATTTCAGTTCAGTGTTGCGATGGCCGCCGCCGCGCTCGCGAAGGCAAATTAAGGCCGTGATCTCCGCCGCGCCCGCCAGGGCGCTGCCAGAGAGCCGACAAATCTACCAGAGCCGCAAGCGCTCGCAACAGGTATTTTAACCCCGTGTAGCCCGCGATTTGCGCCAAAAATCTCTTTCCGGGTCGTTTGACTCATGGTTTTGTCCCTTCCCGCCACGGTAACAGTTGGTTTTGGCGCAACGTATCCTTTACCGCCTGCAACTCCCCTCTCCCGGGTAACAAAACTTTTGGCGCAAATCGGCGTCAACCATGCGCGGACAATCTTTCTGGATTTGGAGTGGCAAGGCGGTTAGTTTCCCGGCTTTATCGCGGAGCCCACTCGTGCGGGGCGGCTTCCGGGATCATTTTCGACTATGACCAGCGCGGAAATACGGCAATCGTTTTTGGATTTTTTCAAGTCCAAGCGGCATACCATTGTACCCTCATCGAGTCTGCTGCCGGACTCGCCGAATCTGTTGTTCACCAACGCCGGCATGAACCAATTCGTGCCCATTTTTCTGGGCCAGCGGACCCCGGATCTCGCCCACTGGGCGGGGGCGATCCCCGGCAGCGACACCCGCGCGGCCGATACGCAGAAGTGCATCCGCGCCGGGGGCAAACACAACGACCTCGAGGATGTCGGTCTGGACACATATCACCACACCTTTTTTGAGATGCTGGGGAATTGGTCCTTCGGGGATTACTTTAAGCGCGAGGCGATCGGCTGGGCCTGGGAGCTGATCACGGAGGTCTGGAAGTTTCCGAAAAACCGTCTCTACGCCACCGTCTATTCGCCGGACCGGGCGCAAGGCGATCCCAGCGAGTTCGATCAGGAGGCGTGGGATCTCTGGGCGGAGAAATTCCAGGCGGCGGGCCTGGATCCGCGGGCCCATATCGTTCCCGGCGGCAAACGGGACAATTTTTGGATGATGGGCGACACGGGGCCATGCGGCCCGTGCAGCGAGTTGCATGTGGATCTCACGCCCCAGGGGGAGACCCGTGGACGGCTGGTCAACCAGGGCACGGCCGCGTGCATCGAGATTTGGAATCTGGTTTTCATTCAATTCAACGCGAATCCGGACGGTTCTTTTTCGCCGTTGCCCGCGCGCCATGTCGATACCGGCATGGGCTTCGAACGGGTGGCGGGCATTCTGCAAAACACCCGCGAGTTCACGGAGTTCAACCGTCCGATCTCGAACTATGAAACCGATGTCTTCCGGCCGCTTTTCGACCGGCTGGAAAAGTTGAGCGGCCGGAAATATGGCTCGACCCTGCCAGCGGCGGGTTCGCCGCCGCGGACGGAGCAGGAGCAGATCGATGTGGCCTTCCGGGTGATCGCCGACCACATTCGCACCCTCAGCTTCGCGATCGCCGATGGGATCCTGCCGGGAAACACGGACCGTCACTACGTGCTGCGGCGCATTCTGCGGCGGGCGGTGCGCTACGGGCGGTCGTTGGGTTTTCGCGAGCCGTTTTTTTACCGGCTCACCCCGGTGCTGGCGGACACCATGGGCGGGGTTTTTCCGGAAGTCCGGACCAACCAGGCGCGCATCGAGGAGGTCATCCAGCGGGAGGAGGAGGCGTTCAACAAAACACTGGATCGGGGCCTTGAATGGTTCACCGCGGAGGCCGCCTCGCTCAAGGCCGGCGGACAACTCAGCGGCGCCTTCGCCTTCAAGTTGTACGATACCTACGGATTTCCGCTGGATTTGACCGAGCTGCTGGCGCGCGAGCGGGGCCTGTCCGCGGACCGGACGGAATTCGCTCATTTGATGGAGGAGCAAAAGGCCCGCGCGCGCGCCGCGCAAAAGCGGCAGGTCATCGAGCTGGCGGACGCCCCCGCGGCGGCCGCCACTGCATTCGTGGGCTACGATGCGCTCGAGAGCGCCGCCGAGGTGACCGCGGTGTTAAATCTGAAGGGTGGAACCGGGGTGCTGCTCGACCGCACGCCCGCCTACGCGGAGCTGGGCGGCCAGGTGGGAGACACCGGGGTGCTGCGCGGCGATGGCCGGCTCTGGCGCGTCGTCAACACCCAGAAAGCCGGCGAGGCCTGGGTGCATCGGCTGGCGGAGGGCGCGGCGCCCGAAGTGGGGGCGCGAGTCCAAATGGCGGTGGACCGGGCGCGGCGCGAGGCAATCCAACGGCACCACACGGTGACGCATCTGCTGCATTGGGCGCTGCACGAAGTCGTGGGCCCGGAGGCCTCGCAGAAGGGATCCTACGTCGGGCCGGAAAAGCTGACCTTTGATTTCAGCGGCGCCGCGCTCTCGCCCGGGCAGCTAGCCGATCTCGAACGGCTGGTCAACGAACGCGTCCTCGAAAACGCGCCGGTGTCCTGGACCGAGGTGGATTATCAAGCCGTCCGAGACCGCAGGGAGATTCAGCAGTTTTTCGGCGAGAAATACGGAGACCGGGTCCGGGTGGTGCAAGTGGGGGGCGCCCCGGGCAGGTTGGACGGTTATTCGATGGAGTTGTGCGGCGGCACCCATGCGCGCGGCACCGGCGAGATCGGACTTTTCCGGATTGTGGCCGAGTCCGCCATTGCCGCCGGAGTTCGCCGCCTCGAGGCGGTGGCCGGCCTGGAAGCCCGCGCGCTGGTGAATCAGGAAGCGCAACTGCTGCGCGGGTTGGCGGCCCGGCTCAACTCGCCGCCCGGCGAACTCGAGAAGAAGCTCGAGTCGCTGCTCGAGCGGCAAAAGGAATTGGAAAAAGCGCTCGCCGCCGTCCAACAGAAACAGGCGGCGGCAACCGCGGACCAGCTCTTGACCCGGGCGCAAAAGCTGGGGGAGACCGAGGCGATCATCCAGAATCTGGGGGCCGGAGACGGCCACCAGCTCCAGGCGGTGGCCGACTGCTTAAAGGGCCGGTTCCAAGGCGTGGTGGTGCTCGGGGCGGTGGCGGATGGCGCGGTGAGCCTGGTGGCGACGGTCGCCCCCGAACTCACCAAAAAGCACCAGGCCGGAAAAATCATTCAGGCCATCGCTCCGCTGGTTGGCGGCAAAGGCGGCGGGCGGCCCGACAACGCGCGCGGCGGCGGCCGGGACAGCGCGGAACTCGAGGCGGCGCTCGAGGCGGCGCGGGCGTTGATCCAATAGGCGGCTCGCGTTCCGGTTCAGCCCACGACGAAGTTCACCAGCTTCCGGGGCACGACGACGACTTTGCGGATAGTTTTGCCCGCCAGAAAGGGCCGTGCCTTTTCGGCTTGGGCGGCCAGGGCCTCGAGCTCCGTCTGGGTGGCCGCGGCGGGCGCGCGAATCACGTCCCGCAGCTTGCCGTTGACTTGCACCGGGATTTCCATGGTGTCCTCGACCAGCAGCGCCGGGTCAAACCGGGGCCACGGCGCGTAGGCGAGCGGGCAGGGTTCGCCGCCGGCGCGAGCGCGCAGTTTTTCCCAGAGCTCCTCCGCCAGATGCGGCGCGAAGGGTTGCAGCAACACGAGAAAATCCCGCAGCACCGCCGCGGGCCGGAGTTCCCAGGCGGTCGCCTCATTGACGAACACCATTAACGCCGAAATGGCGGTGTTAAAACGAAAATCATCCAGATCCTCCGTGGTTTTCTGGATGCACGCGTGCAGCGTCTTGAGCTGCGCGGGGGAGGCGGGGGAATCGCTCACGGCGTTGCTGAGCGGCAGTTGCGCCAGGAATTCGGCTCCGCGGTCCGGGGCGACGGTAAGATTTTGCTCAAACTCGGTCTCGCCGGCCTCATCCACGAACAACCGCCACACGCGGCCGAGGAACCGATAGACACCCTCGACGCCCTTGGTGTTCCAGGGCTTGGTCATTTCGAGCGGACCCATGAACATCTCGTAAAGCCGGAAAGCGTCCGCGCCATAGTCCGCGAGAATGTCGTCGGGGTTCACCACGTTGCCAAGTGATTTGGACATTTTCTGCCCGTCCTCGCCCAGGATCAGGCCTTGATTGACGAGTTTGTAAAAAGGTTCGGGGGTGGACACGTGGCCGAGGTCAAAAAGCACCTTATGCCAGAAACGCGCGTAGAGAAGGTGCAGCACGGCGTGCTCGGTGCCGCCCACGTAAAGATCGATGCCGGGCGTGGCAACGCCCGGGGAACGCGCGCCCATCCAGTACGCCTCGGCGGAGGGATCGCAGAAACGGCGCGGGTTTTTCGGATCCAGGTAGCGCAGGTAGTACCAGCAACTTCCCGCCCATTGCGGCATGGTGTTCGTTTCGCGAATGGCGCCGTCCGCCAGATGCAGCCAGTCCTTGGCCCGGGCCAGCGGCGGCTGGCCGTCGGGGGTGGGTTTATAATCCTCGAGTTCCGGCGGCAGCACGGGCAGCGCGGACTCCGGCAAAGCCTCGTGATAGGCTCGTCCCGAGAAGTCTTTGCGCCAGACGATCGGGAAGGGTTCGCCCCAGTACCGCTGACGGCTGAAAAGCCAGTCGCGCAGCTTGTAATGGATCGTCCTTTGCCCCAGCCCGCGCGACTCCAGCCAGGCGGTGATGACGCGCTTGGCTTCCGGTGTTGGCAGTCCGTCCAGCGAAAGGTCCGCGCGGGATGAATTCACCGCCGTCCCCTCCTCGACAAACCCGCGCCAGTCCCGGCCGCCGGGCGGTTGCACCACCTGGACGATCGGCAGATGAAATTGGGTGGCAAACTCGAAATCGCGCGTGTCATGCCCCGGCACCGCCATGATCGCTCCCGTGCCGTAGCTGAGCAGCACATAATCGGCGATCCAGATGGGGATCTGGCCGCCCGTGACCGGGTTGATGGCGTACGCGCCGGTGAACACCCCGGTCTTGGCTTTGGCCAGTTCAGTTCGCTCGAGGTCGGATTTCTTCGCGACTTCCGCCTGGTACGCCTGAACCGACGCGCGCTGCTCGGCCACGGTCACCTGATCCACCAGCCGGTGCTCGGGCGCCAGGACCATATAGGTCGCGCCGAAGAGCGTGTCTGGCCGGGTGGTAAACACCCGGACCACCTCCGCGCGCCCGGCCACCTGAAAATCCACCTCCGCGCCCTCGCTGCGGCCGATCCAGTTGCGCTGCATCTCCTTGAGCGAATGGCTCCAGTCGATGGTTTCGAGATCCTCGAGCAGCCGGTCGGCATAGGCGGTGATGCGCAGCATCCATTGCCGCATGGGCCGGCGGACAACGGGATGATTGCCGCGCTCGCTCCGGCCATCGATGACCTCCTCGTTGGCGAGCACGGTTCCCAACTCCTCACACCACCAGACTGGAGCTTCGCTGACATAAGCCAGTCGCCTGGAGTCGCGATACGCCCGTCGCTCCCCCTCACTCCGCAAATCCGCCGGACAGCGCAGCGATTCAATCGGCTCCGCCTTCCGCGAAGCGGGATTGAACCACGAGTTGTAAAGCCGCAAAAAAATCCATTGCGTCCATTTGAAATACTCCGGATCCGTGGTGTTCACCTCCCGCGACCAATCGTAGCTGAAGCCCAGGGCCTGGATCTGGCGTTTGAAATTGGCCACGTTTTTCGCCGTGGTGAGGCGCGGATGCCGGCCCGTTTGAATCGCGTATTGCTCGGCGGGCAGGCCAAAGGCGTCCCATCCCATCGGGTGCAGGACATGCCGCCCCCGGGCGCGCTGGTAGCGGGCGAGGATGTCCGTGGCAGTGTAACCTTCCGGGTGGCCGACGTGCAATCCGGCCCCGGACGGGTAAGGGAACATGTCGAGAATATAATACTTGGGCACCGCCGCGACTTCCGCGCCGTGGCGGACCGCGAAAGGATGGTCCGCGGGCACCGCCTCGCCGGGATTCCAGGCGCGAAAGGTCTCGCGCGCCTCCCAGGCTTGCTGCCATTTCGGCTCGATCAGGTGAAATGGATACTGTCTGCGTCCGAATGCCATAAAGACGGGCAATATCGCCGAAGCGGAGGGGCCAGACAATGACGGAGTTGGCGCACGGCGCGCGCTGGCTGATCCTGATTGGCCGGCGACGGCGTTTTTGCGATGCTGGCGGCATGCGGATCAGGCGAGAGGCTGGTTGTCGCCCGCGGTGGCGCGCGGTGGCGGCGCTATGGCTGGCCGTCTGGCTCAGCGCCTCCGGGCAGGGCTTCCAGGCGCGCAACTGGCAGATGGCGCACGGTTTGCCGGATAACACCGTGACCGCGCTGGCGCAAACACCCGACGGCTGTTTGTGGGTCGGGACGATGAAGGGACTGGTCCGCTTCGACGGAAGCCGTTTCACCCGAGCCGAGGAAGCGGGCGGCGGCGAGCCGCCGGATTTCCCGGTGATCGGGCTGCTGACCGATCCGCGGGGAAATCTGTGGATTGCCAGCGAGTCCGGGCGCATCACGGAATTCGCCGGGGACCAGTTCCGCGTTCGCTACCGGCCGCTCGGGACGCCGCCGAACCAGCCGAACCCCCCGGCGCGGCTGCCGGTGGTGGAAACCTGGCGAAACCCGGACGCGGTGTTTGCCTTGGACCGGGCGGGGGGGATTTGGGCGATGGTGCGCTCGGGCAACGTGCTGCGTTTTCAGGATACGGGTGATGCCGCGGTCGTGTCCTTCACCGCGCTGCCGCCAGGGCGGGTTCGTGGATTGATCGGCGACGACGCGGGCCGCGTGTGGCTGCTCAAGGGGACAAACCTCTGCGTTTTCGAGGAGGGACGCTGGAGCGACTCTGGCGCGGCGGGCATCGGGGCGGCGGGAAGCCTCCTCTGCGCGGCCGGAGAGCGAGGCGTCTGGGTTTCGGAAACCGGCGCGGATCCGGCGCGCGCCAGGTTGATTCAATACCAGGCCGACGACGGATGGAAGGTTTCGGAATTGCCCATCCCCACCACTCCCGCGCACCCGCCGGTCTCAGCCATGCTGCAGGACCATCACGGTCGAATGTGGCTGGGCAAGGTTTGGGGCGGGTTGTACCGGCAGTCGGGGGAGGCCGATTGGGAACGCGTGCGGGCGACCGGGCCGCTGAGCAAAGCCACTGTCCGTTGTCTTTTTGAGGACCGACGGGGAAGCTTCTGGGCGGGTACGGCGGGTCAGGGGCTTATCCAGGTGTTGCCCGAGGCAATCTCGATGGTGTTGCTGCCGCCGGAAGCGGCGGATGTGCATGTCACGACAGTTTGCGCGGGACGGGATGGCGCGCTCTGGCTGGGGACCGACAAGGGGCTTTATCGCGGCGGCCAGCGAGGGAGCGCCCCCCCCAGCTTCGTCCCGGAGCTGGGCGGCGAAGGTGTTTATTCCGTGATCGAAGACCGCCGCACCAATCTCTGGGTCGGTATGCGGGGCGGCATTTTCCTGCGGGAAGGCTCGGGGTTCCGGCGGGTGCTGCGGCTGCCCGAGGCGCAAGGCGGCATACTCGCCCTCTATGAGGATGCGGACGGGAACACCTGGGCGGGCGGTTTTCGCGGGATTTTGCTCCGGCGATCAGGCCGGGACCCCGAAGCGCAATTCCAGCGGCAAGCCAGCGATCCCGGCCTGTCAATCTGTGGATTCTGCGAGGACGAGCGCGGCAGACTATGGCTGGCCAGCAAACGGCGCGGGGTGGGCTTGTGGGGATTGGAGGATGGGCGGATCACTCCCGCCGCCCCGCTCTGGGGCGATCTGAATCTGGTTGCCCGGGCGGTGGTGCGGGACACGGACAGCGCCATCTGGATTGGCACCCAGGGCAGCGGCTTGTGGCGGTGGAATAACAACCGGCTCCAACAACTCACCACCGCGGACGGCCTGCCCGATGATACGATTGTGGGCCTGGCGCTGGATGATCAGGACAACCTGTGGATGACCTCGCCCTCGGGCATTATCGGTTGTTCCCGGCGGCAACTGGCCGAGTACACGCGCGGCCAAAGCGCTCCGCTGCTCTGTTTGCGACTCGGCCTGGAGGAGGGCATGGCCAATCGAGAATGCACGGGTTCGGGGCAGCCGGTGATCACGCGCGCCCCGGATGGGCGTTTCTGGGTGGCCACCATGGCGGGCGCGGCCGGATTCTCCCCCGAAGTGCTGAGCCGAATGCCTCCGGGAACGCAGGCGCGGGTGCAAGAGGTGAGCGCGGACGGCGTGAGCTTGCGTGCCGAAAACCAGGTGTTTCGCGTCCCCGCCGGAGTCCGGCGCTTCGAGTTCCGCTATGCGGCATCCGAATTCCTGTATCCGAACGCGCTGCGGTTCCGCTATCGCCTGGACGGAGTGGATTCCGGTTGGGTGGAGGCGGGGGCGGCTCGCGCGGCGGCTTATGGACCGTTGCGGCCGGGAGAGTATCAATTCCGCCTGATGGCGGGCGGTGCGGAGGGAGTCTGGCGGGAAGCCAAACTGCCGGTCACTTTGCGGGTGATCCCGCGGTTTTGGGAAACCGGGTGGTTCCAGACGCTGGTAATCGGAGCGCTCGTCTCCCTGGTCATCGGCGGAGTGGCTTGGGAAGGACGGCGGCGGGCGCGCCAGCGGCTGCGGAGACTCGAAACGCAACAGGCGGTCGAGGAGGCGCGCGCCCGGATCGCGCGCGATCTCCACGACGATCTTGGCAGCGCCATCACGGAGATCGTCCAACTGGGGGACCTCGCCACCGAGCAAACCCTGCGCTCGCGACTGGAGACGATGACCGGACTGGTCCGGCGACTCAGCGTCAAGGTGGACGAAATTGTCTGGACCATGAGCTCGCACAACGACACGCTGCCGAATCTGGCCGGCTACATCTCGAGCCATGCGCAGGAGTTTTTTTCGCACTCGAACATCAAATGCCGGCTGGATGTGGGCAAGAACCTGCCCGCTCTCGAAGTAAGTTCGCAAACGCGCCACAACGTGTTTTTGGCCGTGAAGGAAGCCTTGAACAACGTGACGAAGCATTCCGGCGCGCGGGAAGCGCGAGTGCGGGTGCATTATGAGCGGGAGATTTTGCGCGTGATTATCGAGGATGACGGATGCGGGTTTGCCCCCGTCGCCGTGACGCGCGGCGCGGGACTCCGAAACATGCGCGAGCGGTTGCGGGCGGTGAACGGCCAGGCCGAGGTCATCAGCCACCCGGCCGGCGGGACGCAAGTGGTGTTCACCTTGCGCCTCCGCCCGGCGCGCTGACCACGCGCCGGGGATGAATCCTCAGAATTGAGGATGGCCGATCAGGCGATCTTTCCGCAAGCTGATCCCGGACGTGAAACCCGACGCCATAAGCGCACGAGTGGGAATCGTGGAAGACAGCGAAGCCATCACCCGCAATTGGCTGAAGATGTTTGGTGCGCGGCCGGGTTTGGAGTGCGTGGGCGCGTTTCGCACGGGCGAGGAGGCGCTCCAACGGTTGCCGGCTCTGAATCCCGACGTCGTCTTGATGGACATCAGCCTGCCAGGAATGTCGGGCATCGAATGTGTTTCCAAATTGAAGCTGGCGCTGCCCCGCACCCCGGTGCTGATGGTGACCGTTCACTCGGATAACGAGCGGCTGTTTCAGGCCCTGCAAGCGGGAGCCAGCGGCTACCTCCTGAAACGCACCACGCCGGCGGAGTTGGTCGCCGCCATTCAGGAGGTGCTGGACGGCGGCGCGCCGATGACCGGAGAAATCGCCCGGCGGGTTATCGAATCCTTTTGCCGTCCCGCCCCTGCCCCGCTGGAAAATTGCACCCTGAGCCCTCGGGAGAACCAGGTCCTCGAACTTCTCGCCCAAGGCTACGCCGACAAAGAGATTGCCGATCGTTTGCAAATCGGGTTCACCACGGTGCGCAGCCATGTGGCGCACATTTTTGAAAAGCTCCATGTCCGCTCGCGCGTGGAGGCGGCGATGCGCCTGGCGCGCCCGCCGCCCCCGGCTCGAGCAACCTGAGTTCGGCCTGGTACCCTCAAAAATGAGGATACCGGGCGTTCAAGGCAATTTGTTATACTTCGCCAAAATAGCGCAACGACATGTGCCCCTCGGTTTGAACCGCATGAGAACGCCCCTGGAATTGGACTTTGCCCCACGCTCACTCACGACCGGGAGACACCCGTCCGGCAGTCAGGCGCGGGACGGCTTCACCTTGATCGAGCTGCTGGTAGTGATTGCGATCATCGCCATTCTGGCGGCGATGTTGTTGCCGGCGCTCAACCGGGCCAAAACCAAAGCCAAGCAGGTGGCGTGTCTCAACAACCTCAAGCAAATGGGCCTCGGGAGCATGCTTTACGCGCAGGATAGCGAGGGGAATCTGAGCGGCGCGAGTTGGTACGGATCCTACGTCAACGACGTGAAGAGCGCCGGCTACCTTTCGGATCGGTCCTCCGCCGATGACGACCTCAACTGGCTGTATCCCGCCTATGTTTCGGGATTCAGCAGCTTCATCTGCCCCGCCACCCGAAATTACATTCGCACCAACACCGTGCCCAAGCCGAGCAAACCGAACGAAACCGTGGTCGTCGATTTGGGATTTTTCGCCAAGAAAAACGATTTGAACGGCATCAGCTACGAATGCTTCGGCAACTTCCCGAAGCGCAGTCATCTCAAGAAGACGGAAAAGTCGGTGGCCGCTTTCACCATTGAATATTACCCGCCTTTGATCGGCGCCCAACCCGGACCTTCCGCCATTTTCCTGCTCTGCGACGGCCTGCGCAACCAACCGGCGCCTCGCACGTACTGGCTGGTGCCCGAGGATCCCCACGGAGACGCCGGCATCACGGTGAGCTTCTGCGATGGCCACGCCGAGTTCGTTCCCCGGCAAAGATGGCAGAAGGTGATGAACACCATGCGGGACACCAACGATCCAGATCAACCCTGACCAGCCACCAATTCCATTACGGAAAAACCCCAGAAAGTTTATATGAAAAAAATGACCCCTTCGCGCCGGCCAACCGGTCTCCTGGCCCTGTTGCTCGCCGGTGTCCTGAGTTCCGCCTCCGCGGGCTCGCCTTCCCTCTGGAATGGCGGCGGCACGGATGACAATTGGAGCACTCCCGGCAATTGGGGCGGCAATGTCCCCGTCCCGGGCAGCGCCTACGATCTCGAATTCGGCGGCGCCACCCGGTTGACACCCTATAACGATTTTATCGCCGGCAGCTTTCGCCACCTCACCTTTGACGCCGCGGCGGGGGCGTTCACGCTGGGGGGCAACAGTCTCACCCTTTATGGCCACCTCACCAACAACAGCCCCGCCGCCGTGAACATCAACCTGCCCTTTTCGACCTCGGCGGGACGCTTTGTGGCGACCCCGGGCGGCGGCAGCATAACTTTCGGGGGAGCGATCTCGGGCACCGGCGGCTTGAACGTGGTCGGTCCTGGATCCGTGACTTTGGCGGCGCCCAACACCCTCACCAATTATCTTTATGTGAACGGAGGCATCTTCAACATCACCGCCGGAGGCGCCGTCCGGAACAGCGGCTACGTTTTCGCCGGACAAAATGCCGGCCAGAGCGGCGCCATCAACATCACCGGCGGCACCTTGACCAACACGCTGCCCGCCAACACCACCGGCAGTTTAATGGTCGGCCGCGCCGGCTACGGGGCGCTGAACCTTTCGTCCGGCACGGTCAAGGTGAACACCACCTACATCGGATGGAACAGCGGTCTCGGCCTGGCCAGAGTCACGGGCGGCGCGTTCTACGGCGGCGCCGGAGATTACATTGTAATTGGCACGATCGACGGATCCACTGGCGTGCTAACAGTGGATGGAACGGGCTTGTTCTACCACGCAACCACCACCCGCCCCATTTCCCTGAATAATGGCGGCGATGCCCGCGCGGAACTGAACGTGCTCGGAGGCCTGCTCAACAAGGCGGGCGGACTCATCACCTTTGGCTATAACAGTCCCATTACCGCCCTGGGCACCGGCTCCGGCGTCATCAGTTTGAACGGCGGCGTCCTGATGATTAATCGAATTTCCAATTTCAGCAAGAACGGCATCCCGGGCGAGAGTTACCTGAATTTCAACGGCGGCACCTTGCTGGCGACCACCAATAACCCCGCCGTTTTGCCGTACCAGGCCGACACCGGCTCCCATCTGGTAGCGCCGCTCACCGGCGTCTATGTAAACGGCCCGTTTGGCGATTTCCCGGGAGGCGCGGTGATTGACACGGGCGGAGAGGACGCCACCGTGGCCGCCGCGTTGCTGGCGCCCACGGGCGGCGGCATCCGCGAGCTCAAGGTCGTGGAAGGCGGTTCGGGATATATCGGCGAGCCTTACGTGACCATCCTGGGAGACGGCGTGGCCGCGACGGCGGTGGCGAAAATGGCCGACGACGGCACCGGCAAAGGAACCTTGAAAGTGGAGAGCGTCACCATCTGCAACCCGGGCGTGAATTACGGGGCGGCTTATTTCTATTTCAACGGAGGCAGCCCCGTCGTGGCCGCCTCCGCGGGGGAGGCGATCCTGGGTCCGAACACCTCAGGCGGACTGACCAAGAACGGTGCGGGCAGGCTGACTCTGCTGGGCGAGGATACCTACTCCGGACCGACCGTCGTCAACGCGGGCCAACTGGTGGTTTCCACCGCGCGGGCGGCCGGGATGCAAGTCACGGTTGCCGACGGCGCCTCCTTCGGAGTGGAACGGAATCCGGGAACACCCTCGTTGATGGCGACCAGCGTCCAGGTGGGCGGCAGCAGCGGCGCGGGATTGGAATTTGTGCTGCCGGACGGCGCGCCGGCGGAGGCGCCCCTCGTGGTGGGCGCGCTCACCGTGAACGGTCAGACTACCGTGCGGGTCTCGGGGGATAATTTCGCCGTGGGCAATCAATTTCCATTGGTCAAGTACACGACCCTCGTTGGAGATCCCAATTCCCTGCTCAACGGCGTGTTGATCGCGCCGGCCGGAACGCTGGCGCAACTGGTCCACAACGTCGCGAATTCCTCGTTCGATCTCAAAATCACCGCTGTATCCAGGCTGCTGACCTGGGCGGGAACGGTCCATACCGCCGGGTTGGGCGACTGGGATAACGGGATCACCGCAAACTGGAAAGATCCGCAGAACAACCCCAAGCCGTTCCTCTCGGGAGCCGAGGCGCTGCTGGATGACACCGCCGCGGGAGTAACCGGGATTCGGCTGGTTGGGGAGCTCGAGGCCACGTCGGTGGTCGTGAACAATTCGACTCGCAATTACCTTTTTGGCGGCTCAGGCGCCCTGGCCGGAGAGACGCCATTGACCAAAACGGGCGGCGGCAAGCTGACCATCACCAACGCCAATCACCATGCCGGCGCGACCACCATCGACGGTGGCGTCCTCGAGTTTGCCGGATCCGCGACCAATCGCCTGAGTGGCGTTTCCGTCCAGCGCGGCGCGCTGGTCATTGGAGGCAATCTGGAGGTAAGCGGCGATTTCACGGCCGGCAAGACCGTCGGAACCGAGGGTGCGGTGAACGTCACCGGCGGAACGTTAATCAGCACCGCGGTCACAGGCTCCGGCAACTTGTTGATCGGCGAGGACGGCTATGGCGCCTTCAACCAATCCGGCGGCGTGGTGAAAGCGCACACCGCCTATTTCGGCTCGAAGGCCGGAACGGTCGTGGCTTCGCTGAGCGGCGGCACCCTCGAGATCGGCACTCCCGGCGGCGCCGCCGATTATATTCTGGTGGGCGCGGGCACCGGAAACGGCGTTTTGACGGTCAGCGGCGGGTTGCTGAATCATGCCAATGTCAACCGGACTCTCTCCGTGAACAACAACGGCAACGCGCGGGGCGAGCTGAATCTCCTGGGCGGGGTGATCGACAACACCGGCGGAGGGATCAGTTATGGTTACAACACCGGCGCGGGCACGGGCGCGGGGGTGGTCAATCTCAACGGCGGAGAGCTGTTCCTGCACCGCTTTATCGCGAAAAAGCAGACCACCGGAGATATCGGGCTGGCGTTCCTGAACTTCAACGGCGGCGCCCTCAGGGCCACCTCGAATTCGCTGACCTCGCCCAATCTGGCGTTCAGCGGCGACTTCATTCCGGAGCGTTTGGTGGCCAGCGTCAACGGCGCGTTCGGCGCGTTCCCCGGCGGCGCGGTCATCGACACCGCGGGGCGGAATTGCACAGTGATCCCCGGCCTGCTGGCGCCCGCGGGTCAGGGCGTTCGCGCCCTGGCCGTGGCCAGCGGCGGCTCGGGCTACGTGGGCGCGCCCTACGTCGCGATTCAGGGTGACGGCGCGGGCGCGGCGGCGATCGCCAACATGGCGGACGACGGCTCCGGCAAAGGCACGTTGAGGGTGGCCAGCATTACCGTGTGCAACCCGGGTGTAAATTACAACTATGCGGACTACAGCCTGATCGGGGGCGGCGCGGCGGTTCCGGCCACGCCGGGCGCCGTCACGCTGGGGGCCAACACCTCGGGCGGATTGGTCAAGACGGGCGCCGGCGCCCTGTCGCTGAACGGCATCAACACCTACACGGGCCCAACCCGGATCCAGGGCGGCTTGCTGCAAATCAATGGCACGCTCGATCCCGCCAGCGCGGTCACGGCCGCGGGCGGCGCGCTCGGCGGGCATGGCATCGTGGGCGGGCCGGTTGCCGTCGAGAGCGGCGGCGCTCTGGCGCCCGGACGTTCTTTGACCGTGAACAACTCGCTCACGCTTGCGGCGGGCAGCACGACCTACATCAGCGTCACCGCGACCAGCAGCGCCTGCGATCAGGTGCAAGGGCTCACCAGGGTCACCTACGGCGGCACCCTGATCGTCAGTAATACCGCGGGCGCGCTGGCCTTGGGACAGACGTTTAGCGTGTTCAGCGCCGGCGCGTTCACCGGCAATTTTGCCAGCGTGCAATCCGCCGATGGCTCGGCCTCCTGGGCCTTCAATCCCAACACCGGCGAGTTGTCCGTGACGTCGCTCATGCCCACCGCGCCCACGAACCTCGCCTTCTCCATGAGCGGCAACACGCTCTCGTTGACCTGGCCCGAGGCGTACAAAGGCTGGCAGGCGCAATCCAACTCGATCAGCCTGTCGGCTCCGGAGGCCTGGTTTGATATCCCAGGCTCAGCAACAGCCACTCGTCTCGACCTTCAGATCGACCCGGCGGCGGTGAATGTCTTCTATCGCCTGCGCCTGCCTTGACGATCGAAGGCCAGGTCTCCTCACCAAACACCCCGCCTCATTTGAGGCGGGGTGTTTGAATCCGCTCTCCCCCACTCTCCTCCATGCGGCAAACCCCTGTCCGATGGCGTTGGCTCGCCGGTTTGATCGTTCTGCTTGCCGCAGGCCAGGCGGTGGGAGCGAACGCTCGCGAGGAGCCGGGTTTTGGCGCATCCGAGGAAGGTATGCTGAGGGAGTACCTACGCCAGCAAACCGAGGGGATCGAGGGGGACTTCCCCGGCCCCATCCACTCCGCTGAAGCCTGGAAGGAGGCGTTGCCCCGGTTCCGGCGGGAATACCTCGAGATGCTCGGGCTCCAGCCCGAACCGGAGCGAACTCCCTTGCGCGCAACCATTACACGCACCCTCGACCGCGGTGATTACGTCGTGGATATGGTTCATTACCAAAGCCGCCCCGGGCTCTATGTGACCGGAAACCTCTACCGCCCGGCCAGGTCGGCGCCCGGGGAACGGTTGCCGGCAATTTTTTATGTTTGCGGGCATACCAGCCGCGGAAGGGACGGCAACAAAACGGCCTACCAAGCGCATGGCGCGTGGTTTGCCCGGCACGGTTATCTCTGCCTGATCGTGGATACTCTGCAAATGGGCGAGATCCCCGGCGTTCACCACGGCACCTATCGAGAGGGCCGCTGGTGGTGGGCCTCGCGGGGCTACACGCCCGCGGGCGTCGAATGTTGGAGCGGCATCCGCGGACTGGATTACCTGCTCAGCCGGCCGGATGCGGATCCGCGGCGGCTTGGCGTGACCGGAATCAGCGGCGGAGGCGCGGCGACCTTCTGGATCGCCGCGGCGGATGAGCGGGTGGCGGTGGCGGCGGCGATCAGCGGCATGTCCGACCTTCGGGATTATGTGATTCAGCGGACGATCAAGGGCCATTGCGACTGCATGTTCTTTTATAACCTCCACCAGTGGCCTTGGACGCAGATCGCAGCGCTGGTAGCTCCGCGCCCATTGCTTTTTGTGAACAGCGACGCGGATCCCCTCTTTCCCATGGATGGCAACGAGCGAGTCATCAACCGGCTGGAGAGCGTGTACAGTCTGTTTGGCGCCGGGGACCGGGTGGATGCCGTGGTCAGCATGGGCGGGCATGCCTACCGGCAGGACATTCGGCAGGCCGTGTTCCGCTTCTTCAATATCCACTTCAAACAGGATCCCCGACCCGTGCTGGACAGCGAGGTGGATCTGGTCACCGGTGATAAAACCCGCTCGCTGCATCCGATCCCGCCCCAGTCCTTGCGGGTGTTTCCCCAGGATACCGATTTGCCCCCGGACGCCCGCAACGGAGACATTGACCGTGAATTTGTGCCCCTGGCGACCCCCGAGCCTTGCCCTGCGGGCGGATTCGAAGCCTGGAGTCAAAAACTCCTGGACCGGCTGAGGGAATTGACGTTTCGTCGGTTTCCCGAGCGAATTCCTCCCGCCCGACTCACGCGCGCCGCTGAGGGCGGGGTGCTCGAACTGGCGACCGAGCCGGGAATCACCATTCGACTGCGAAAGGCACAAACGCCAGAGCCGCCGTCCAGCAAAGTATGGTTGGTGGTGGCGCCGGAGACCATCGATGGGCCGCCGCCGGCCTGGGTGAAACGGGTGGCCGGCGCCAACGACACGGTGTATTTATGTGAGCCGCGCGGCGGGGGCATCACCCCGGGCAGCCTCGGCGACCGGGGCCACACGATTGAGCGATCGCATTTGCTGTTGGGCCGGACTCTG
The DNA here is from genome assembly GCA_039806935.1 of Verrucomicrobiota bacterium. Lineage (GTDB taxonomy): Bacteria > Verrucomicrobiota > Verrucomicrobiia > Limisphaerales > UBA8199 > JBDHQH01. Next base: position 10,152 of record JBDHQH010000014.1, on the reverse strand, counting down.
GCGGACGGCCAAATCTGGGATCTGATTGCCGCCGCCCGTTATCTGGGGCGCACCAGCGGCGCAGCCAGCCAGATGTGCGCGGCGGGCGAAGGCGCCGGCGCGTTGCTGGCCGCCTACGCGGCGCTGCTGGAGCCGGAGATCGGCCGGGTGAGTTTGATCCACCCCCCGGCCACGCACATGGACGACGCGGCGCCGACACTGCTGAATGTGCTCCGGGTGTGCGATGTTCCGGAAGTGGTGGGAATGCTGGCGCCCCGCCCGCTGCTGCTCCTGGACAGCAGCGGGGATTTGACCCGGCGCGCAGCCGCGGTTTACGAGGCCGCCGGCGCGCTCGGGAATCTCGCCAGGGGAGAATAAAAGCCGCGGGCTTCGGCCACGTAATCACCCGCAGGCCGTCCTGTTGCACCGTGGCGCGCCCTTGAGGGACGTCTGCCCATGCTCTGGAAGCGTCTCACGGAAACTGCGAGTTGGAATCCGGCTCGCCCGTGTCAGTTTGCGGGCAAAACCAGCCACTTCCGAGGTGAAGCATTCGCCCGGGTGCTCCTGGCGCCAGAGTAGCCGCAGCCTTTAGGCTGCGTTCCCCGCCCCGCCCGTCCGCCACAACCCGGAAGCATTCACCGCGACAAAAAACGTCCGAACGGAAATCGCCGGTATGGCGGGAAATATTCGGCTGCGTTCCCCGTCCTGCCCGTGCGCCTGACGCAACCTGAAGGCTGCGGCTACAGGAAGACCGACCGAACGTACCTCCGGATGTAGCCGCAGCCTTTAGGCTGCGTTCCCCGCCTCGCCCGCCCGTCCGCCACAACCCGGAAGCATTCACCGCGACAAAAAGCGTCCGAACGGAAATCGTCGACGCGGCGGGAAATATTCGACTGCGTTCCCCGTCCCGCCCGTGCGCCTGACGCAACCTGAAGGTTGCGGCTACAGGAAGACCGTCCGAGCGGACCTTCCGGATGTAGCCGCAGCCTTTAGGCTGCGTTCCCCGTCCCGCCCGCCCGTCCGCGCACAACCCGGAAGCATTCACCGCGACAAAAAACGTCCGAACGGAAATCGCCGGTATGGCGGGAAATATTCGGCTGCGTTCCCCGTCCTGCCCGTGCGCCTGACGCAACCTGAAGGCTGCGGCTACAGGAAGACCGACCGAACGTACCTCCGGATGTAGCCGCAGCCTTTAGGCTGCGTTCCCCGCCTCGCCCGCCCGTCCGCCACAACCCGGAAGCATTCACCGCGACAAACAACGTCCGAACGGAAATCGCCGGTATGGCGGGAAATATTCGGCTGCGTTCCCCGTCCTGCCCGCCCATCCGCGCACAACCCGGAAGCCGTTGCCGCTCACCAGAACTGATCCGCCTTTGCTCATTAAATTGACCCACCCAAATTGGTCAGAAGTATCTCGACTGGTTTGCTCAAGGTTTATGCGCATAAACTTAATGGACAAGCGCAGTAGAGCCCTGCTGGGCCCAATCGAAGTCCTTCTTTCGCAGATTTAGCGCCGCCCGAGCAGCGGGATCGCTTTGAGCTTGCTGCTCACTAAATTGACCCACACACCCAGAAAGCCACACTACTTGGAAATAGGAAAGTGCCCTTTTCAAAAATCGGTTCTCAGACAAAAACTGCGGAACCCTGTGAAATATCCGGGCTAGCTTGGATGGGAGTGGCCGGCGCGTGAGTTCTTGAGCTGTTACTGTCTGGCAAAGCGTTTGCGCAACGCTGAGCGAGCCGCCCAATATCCGCACATGCCGTGAACTCCGCCCCCCGGCGGGGTGGAGGCCGAGCAGAGGAAAAGGCGCGGGTTCGGTGTGGCGTAAGGATCCCAGCGGGGAGTCGGGCGGAAAAGAAGCTGCCGCAACGTATTGGCCCCGCCCGAGATATCGCCCCCGATGAAATTGGGATTATACTGCTCAAATCCCGCCGGTCCGCGGGCGTGGCGGGCCAGAATGAGATCGCGGAATCCAGGCGCGAAACGCTCGATTTGCTCCTCGACTCGCCCGGTCATATCGATCGCGCAACCCGCCGGCACATGGCAGTAGCCCCAGCCAATATGCCTGCCGCGGGGAGCCCGGGTGGGATCAAATCCGGCGGGCTGCCCCACCAGCACAAAAGGCCGCTCGGGCGCTGCGCCCTTCCACACGGCTTGCTCCGCCTCGGCGATCTCCTCAAAAGTTCCGCCTACATGGACGGTGCCGGCCCGCGCGGTCTCCGGATTGCGCCACGGGATCGGCGCCGCAAGCGCCCAGTCCAACTTGAACACCCCGGGCCCATAACGATACGCGCGCAACCGCTGCAGGAAGCCCGTCGGCAGATGAGCCTCGGCAATCGCCGCCACCTGGCGCGGCGCCAGATCGAACAACACGGCCCGGGCTGGCGGGATTTGCCGCCAGGCGCGGATCGGCAGGCCGCATTGCAACACAACGCCCAATTCCCGCGCATGAGCGGCCAGGGCGGCGATGATTTGGTCCGCCCCGCTGCGGGGAAAAGGCCAGCCAACCGTCTGGGCGGCCACCGCCAGCACCAGACCGAAGGCGGCGCTGCCAGAACGATCGAGTGGCAGGAAGGAATGCGCCGCGCATCCAGCGAACAAGGCTCGGGCGGCCTCGCTCTGAAACCGCGTGGCAACGCTCCGGCACGAGTTAACCGCGCGCCGACCGAACCGCGCCAGGAGCAGAGGGTGCCGAGGCCAGCGCAACGGCCCGAGGATATCGCCGAGGAGTAATTCCCACCCGCGGACGAATGGGCCCAACAGCCGCTCCCACAAAGCGCCATCCCCGGCCAGGCGCGCCATGGTTCGGGGCAGTGATTGTTCCAATAATGCGACCTGACCCTCAGCAAGCGGATGCGCCAGGGGCGCCTCTGGCGATACCCAGGCCAGCCCGTGCCGGGCCAGTGGGAGCCGGGCAAAGAACGGCGAAGCGACTGCCAAGGGATGCGCCGCGGAACAGACATCATGGCGAAAGCCCGGCAGCGTCAATTCCGAGGTGCGGCATCCCCCGCCCGGACGATCGGCGGCTTCCAGCACCAGCACCCGCAACCCGGCTTCCGCCAAAGTGATGGCGGCCGCCAATCCGTTCGGTCCGGCGCCCACCACCACCGCATCCAATTCTTCCACCATACTGGCCCGCTCCTACCAGACCACGGGCAGGGCGCAGCCGCAAGGGATCGGACGAGCATTGCGGCCGCTGACAACCGGCGGTTGCCCGCTGGAAATCTTTCGATTACTCTGGAGATGGGCATTTTCAAACCTCCCGGCAGCCACAGGCTGAAAGGGCGGATTTTTCGAACATCAAACGAGGTTTGGTGGAGTTTGGCAGATTGAAGCATTGTTTCCATGAACGAGAATGATTTAGAGACCGGGACGAACCGAGCCGAGCAAACGGATAGATCCGCCGGTTCGCCGACGGCGATCAACCCGGCGAATGTAAATTCCGAGCAATTGGACCAGCTTAAGGATCGCGCGGCCAAAGCCGACGAACATTGGGACCGCCTGCTGCGCACCACGGCGGATTTCGACAATTTTCGAAAGCGCGCCGTCCGCGAGAAGCAGGAAGCCATTCGGTTTGCCAACGAAAGTCTGCTCACCAGGCTGTTGCCGGTGCTGGACAGCTTTGACATGGCGCTGAGCGCGGTTCAGGCGGAAGGGTCCCAACCCGCGGTTCAATCTTTGCAAACGGGCGTGAGCCTGGTGCATCAACAACTCAAGAACGCCCTGGCCGAAGCGGGGCTCGAGGAGGTCGATGCCACCGGCCAAATGTTTGACCCGAACTTTCACGAGGCGGTTTCCCAACAAGAACGCGCGGATGCATCCGAGGGCCAGGTCGTCCAGCAACTCCGCAAAGGCTACAAATTGCGCGAGCGGCTGCTGCGACCGGCGAGTGTGGTGGTGGCCAAATCTCCCGCCGCATGAGCAAACGCGATTATTACGAGATTTTGGGGCTGGCCCGGGGCGCCAGCGACGAGGACCTCAAGAAGGCCTACCGGAAACTTGCGGTCAAGCACCATCCAGACAAGAATCCAGGGGATAAGTCTGCCGAGGAAAAATTCAAAGAAATCAGCGAGGCCTATGAGGTATTGTCCGACCCGCAGAAACGCGGCGCCTACGATCAATATGGGCATGCGGCCTTTGATCGGCGCGCGGGCGGATTCGGACGCGGCGGAGGCGGATTCCACGATCCGTTCGAAGTCTTTCGCGAGGTGTTTGGCGGCGGCAGCATCTTTGAGGATCTGTTTGGCGGCGCCGCCGCCCGGGATCCCAACCAACCACAACGCGGGGATGACCTGCGCTACGATATGGAGATCACCTTCGAGGAGGCCGCGCATGGCTGCGAGAAGGAGATCCGGGTGACCAAGCCGGAGCGCTGCGAAACCTGCTCGGGCAGCGGCGCCGAGCCGGGCTCCAAGGCGCGCACCTGCGCCACCTGCGGCGGGCGCGGCCAGGTCGTCGCCTCCCGGGGAATTTTCAGCATCGCGCAAACCTGTCCGCAATGCCAGGGGGCGGGGCGGGTGATTGACCGGCCCTGCCGGGTTTGCCATGGCCTGGGACGCGCCGAAAAAACCTCGTCCATCACGCTGCGCATTCCCGCCGGAGTGGATTCCGGGGCGCGGTTGCGTTCGGCAGGCAACGGCGAGGCGGGCCTGCGCGGCGGACCCCGCGGTGATCTGTACGTCATTTTGCACGTCAAACCACACGAGATTTTTCAGCGGGATGGCGACGACCTGCTTTGCGAGGTGCCGGTGAGCTTTGTGCAAGCGGCGCTCGGCGCCGAGCTGGAGGTACCCACGCTTGCCGAAAAAGCCTCGATCAAGATTCCTCCGGGCACCCAGCCGGGAACCATGGTCCGGCTGAAGGGCAAAGGGATCAAAAACGTGCAAGGCTACGGGTATGGCGACCTGCACGTGCGAATCAATGTCGAGGTGCCGACGCATCTGACCTCGGCGCAAAAAGTGAAGCTCGAGGAGTTTTCCGAGTTGTGCAACGGCAAGGAAAGCCCGATCAGCCAAAGCTTTTTCGACAAAGCCCGCAAGATTTTCAAGTAGCCCCGCGCCCTGGGCATTCCCCCGTGCATCGCTTTCATCTGCCCCCCGAGCAATGTCAGGGCGAACTGCTGGAGCTGAGCGGCTCCGCAGCGCATCACGCGGCGCGGGTGCTTCGCCTGGGGCCGGGCGCGCCGGTAACCGTCCTGGACGGCGCGGGCCAGGAAATAGCCGCTGAAATCCAGGAGTGCGGGCGCCGCTCGGTGCGGCTGCGGGTGTTGGACCGGAAGCGCTGGCCGCTCCCTCGCTGGCGCGTCACCCTGTTACAGGCGATTCCCAAAGGCAAGCGGTTCGATCTGGTGATTCAAAAGGCAACCGAGCTGGGGGCGAGCCGGATCGTGCCCGTCCTGGCCGAGCGGGTGATCCCCCAGTTTGGGAAAGCTGAAGCGGAGGACAAAGTTGAAAAATGGCGCCAGATCGCCGTCGAGGCCATCAAACAGTGTGGCTCGCCCTGGCTGCCGCGACTGGACGCGCCCAGGACCGTGACTCAGGCGGCGGCCCTGGCGGCAAAAGCGGAATTATCGTTGGTGGGTTCCCTGCGGCCAGGCAGCCGCCACCCGCGGAACTACTTCCACGCCTTTTCGAATCAACACCAGCGGCAGCCGCGCGAAGTGGCGGTCTGGATTGGCCCCGAGGGGGATTTCACCGAGGCCGAATACGACCAGCTCGAGCGCGCCGGCGCCCGGCCAATCACGCTGGGTTCGCTGGTGCTGCGCACGGATACCGCCGCCCTCTACTGCCTCTCCGTCCTCAACTACGAACTGCAATCCCCGCCAGAGCCGGGGATTGAACCAATACTCGGAAGCGACAGCCCAGGTGTTCGGGATGCGTAAGCGTCTGGAATTGACGGGTTTCCCTGGCCGTCCAGACACCAAAGCCCGACTCGGGGCGCCAGGCGCGGGCGGCGATCCGAGTTAAAAAGGCTGATTGGTTTTCCAAATGTTCGGTTGCCATACCGGCCGCCTGGCCGACGGCCTCCAGGGCGGAGAAGTTCACATGCGCGGTGAGGTCTTTTGTCCCCGGGGCGCTCAGCACGTCCGCAGTCGCGGAATGACGCGTGTAGGCGCGCAAAGTGCCGCCGGCTCGCGCTGGATTCCACCGCTCCTCCCAGGTCAGGCCATAATCAAAAGTGAGCAGCTTCCCGGCGGGCCCGAGCGCCCTCGCCGCCCGCCGCCACCATTCCTCCGCCGCCGGGCAGATTTCGGCTACAAACCCGTCCGGCAACGCGCGCAGCAGTTCGGGGTCATTCCACTCAGCCGCTGGCCGGAACCACGGCGCGGCCAGCCGAATCCAGGCGGGTTCCGGATCAAGCTGGACACCCCATTCAAACCATCTTTTCGACAAGGCATCCCAACCCATCCGATGTACCGGCATCGCGTCGAGCAGCTCGTTCGAGAAAATAAAGCGGAAGGCCTCCGGACTGCCGCCGGGGCGGGGCAGTTCACTTAACTCACCCAGCCAAGCCGTTCGATCCGCAAATTCCGCCAGCCGCGCTTGCTGAATCTTCCTGCGCCGGGGAGATGGTTCCAAGAGCCAGTAGCGGAGAGATTGGCCCAACTCGGGACGCTGATCCCGGAACCAGCTCAAGATATCCAGGGCCAGTTGACCGTCATGGGCGCCGGCTTCAATCAGCTCCAACAATGGCCGGCCGCCAGTGGCACGGCCCGGTCGGATCGGTGCCCCGTCCGCGAAAGCGAAGCCCAGTAAATGCCCGAATAACGGTCCCACGCTGACGCTGGTATAAAAGTCCCCCCGGCGGCCGATTCTGTCCGTTTCCGCTTCATAATATCCATATTCAGGACAATACAGGGCGAGCTCCATATAGCGCGCAAAGCTGATTTGGCCGGTTGGCCCCGCTTCCTGGCGGATTTTTTCAAGCAGTTTCGACATTCTCCCGGGCTGGTGCGGATTTAGCTATCAAAGCCGCGGACTGTAAACCGCTATGGCGAAGATCGACGCATTCTTTAACCTGATGTTTGAGCAGAAGGCTTCGGACCTTCACCTTTCCTCGGGCAACAACCCGATGCTCCGGATCAACGGCGAACTCAAGCGCGTGGATCATCCGCCGCTGGAGAACGACGAGCTCAAAAAAATGCTCTACGAGATCGCCCCGGAATACAAGATCAAGATCTTCGAGGAAACCGGCGACGTGGATTTCGGCTACGAAATTCCAAACATTTCCCGCTTCCGCGCCAACTTTTTCAATCAAAAGTACGGCATCGCCGCGGTGTTTCGCCAAATCCCCAGCAAAGTGCTTTCGTTCGAGGACTTCGAGAAGTTTGACGCGCCGTTGCCGGCGGTGCTGAAAAAGTTCTCCATGTTGCACCGCGGATTGGTGGTGGTGACCGGACCGACCGGCTCGGGCAAATCGACGACCCTGGCGGCGATGATGGATTACGCGAACAAAAACCGGCGGGACCACATCATCACGGTGGAGGATCCGATCGAGTTTGTTCACGAGAGCAAGAACTGCCTCGTGAACCACCGGGAAGTGGGCATTCACACCAAGACCTTTGCCTCGGCGCTGCGCGGCGCGCTGCGCGAGGATCCGGACATCATCCTCGTGGGCGAGTTGCGCGATCTGGAGACCATCGAGCTGGCCCTGGTGGCCGCCAGTACCGGTCACCTGGTGTTTGGCACCCTGCACACCCCGAGCGCCGCCAAGACCGTGGATCGAATTATCGACGTCTTCCCGGCCGAGCAGCAGAACAAGATTCGCGCGACCTTGTCCGAGGCGCTCAAGGGCGTGGTGGCGCAGAACCTGTTCAAGCGCATTGACAAAAAAGGCCGCGTGGCCGCGCTGGAAATCCTCGTCTTCACCACCGCCATTGCCAACCTGGTGCGCGAGGGCAAAACGCACCAGATCCCGGGCATGATCCAAGTCGGCAAAAAACTGGGCAACCAGCCACTGGACGATGCCATCATGGAACATTTGCGAATGAAACGGATTGCACCCGAGGAAGCCTATGACAAAGCCCTGGACAAAAGAAAATTCCGCGGTTTCCTGCCGCAACCACCCGAGGACGACGAGAATTGACCTATGCGCCGCCACGAACTGGATTATCTGCTGAGCACCATGCTCGGCTCGCAGCCGGAGGTCTCGGATTTGCTCTTCACGGTCGATAAGCCGACGCAAGTGGAGGCCTACGGCGAGTTGAAGCCGGTCGCCTTTGACCCGCCCCTCGGCAACCTCACCCCGTTCCAGACCGAAACGGTGGCCTTGAACTTGATGGCGGACAACCAATGGCATATCGCGGACCTGCTGCGCCGCGGCTCCTGCGACACGGCCTACACTCTGGCGGACCACGCGCGGTTCCGCATCAGCATTTTCTCCCAGCGCGGCAATTACTCGATCGTGCTTCGCAAGCTGAACACCGAGATCCCGACGCTCGATCAGTTGAAATTCCCGGAAATCATCAAGCACATCCCCCGCGAGAAAACCGGCCTGGTGCTCGTCACCGGCGCCACCGGTTCCGGCAAATCCACCACCCTGGCCGCCGTGCTCAATGAAATCAACCACACCAAACCGGTCCACATCATCACGCTGGAAGATCCCGTGGAATTCGTGCATCCGCACGACCGGGCGACTTTCAACCAGCGGGAACTCGGGACGGATTTCGACAGCTTTTCGCACGGCCTGCGCGCCGCGCTGCGCCAGGCGCCCAAGGTCATCCTGGTCGGGGAAATGCGCGATCGCGAGACGGTGAAAATCGCCCTCAGCGCGGCGGAAACCGGCCACTTGGTGCTCAGCACCCTGCACACCATTGACGCCGGCCAGACCATCAACCGCATCCTCGGCATGTTCGAACCCGAGGAGCAGGAGCAAATCCGCGTGCGCCTGGCGGACACCCTGCGCTGGGTGCTCAGCCAGCGGCTCGTCCCCAAAATCGACGGCGGACGGCACGCCTTGCTGGAAATCATGGGGTCCAACCTGCGCACTCAGGAAACCATCCGCCTCGGCGAAACCGAAGGCAAAAGCTTCTATGAAATCATCGAGGCCAGCCAGGCTTTCGGGTGGCGAACGTTTGACTACTCGGCCCTCGAAGCCTTCGAACAGGGCAAAATCACCGAGGAATCCGCCCTGCTCTACTGCACCAAACGGGGCCCCGTCATGCGCGGTATTGATAACCTCAAGAAAGCCCGCGGCGAGCAGACGCATAACCTCAGCTCGCTCCGCATGAAAGCCATCCAAGAGGCGAAAAACGGTGGCACACCCCCGCCCCTCACCTTGAAATTGAAATGAGCACCACCACGAAATTCGACTTCATCAGCGCGACTGACAAACCGGCGTTGCTGGCCTTCTCGACGCCCGACTGGCTCGAGGCCGCCCGCACCGCCCTGGTGGAACTGGGCTACAAAGTGCATACCGCCGCCACCCACAGTGACTTCACCATCCGCTTTTCACAGGTCCATTATCAAGTGGTGGTGCTCGAGGAATTGTTCGCGGCCAACGCCATCGAGGAAAACCTCACCCTCAAAGGCCTTCAGGCCATGCCCATGGCCCAGCGGCGGCACGCCACCATCATTCTCCTGGGTGACTCGTTCCAAACTTTCATGCCCATGCAGGCTTTCCAACAAAGTGTCCATGCCGTCATCAGCCCGTCGGAGCTGTTTCTGTTGCGGCAATTGATCGAAAAAGCGGTCGCGGACAACGCCTTGTTCCTGCACAGCTTCCGCGAGGCCCAGGCCAAGGTGATGACCGCCGCCGCCGCGGACTGAGGCCCCGCGCCACCCCCAAGAATGCCTTTGACATCCGCCGCCAAACCCTTAACTTTTCCCTCGCTCTGGATGGGGTCGTAGCTCAGTTGGTAGAGCGCCTGAATGGCATTCAGGAGGTCAGGGGTTCGAACCCCCTCGGCTCCACCATCCAGCCCAAGCGCAGCCCCAGGTTCTCTCGTTGCCCTGCCTCGGCAATCTCGCTTCCAACCCGCCTGAAGAAGGGCGGCAAGTATGGGCCTCGCCTGGCCCCCGGAAACCGTGAGCAAGTCTTTGGAATACTTGGATGAATGGTTTAAGGTTGCGTCCGATCTTTCACCAACTGGAACTCCGGATGGAAGCTCGCATTGGTTGGCTTTCCTGCCCGCGGCTACCAGATCCAGCCGGGCTGATAGAGGCCATACCAGC
>JBDHQH010000121.1:0-11087 GCA_039806935.1 Verrucomicrobiota bacterium | reverse complement strand
GAAGGAAGTCTCGGCGAAAACGTCCCTGCCTCGGGCGCGGTGATCGGCCTCTGCCTCACACCGGCGCTGGAACCGCGCGCTCAACCATGCCCTTGGAAATGGCGTAGCGCGTCAGACCGGCGACGTCATGAATATTGAGCTTGTTCATGACTTGTTGCCGGTGCTTTTCGACGGTTTTGATGCTGATTTCCAATTCCGAAGCAATCTGTTTATTCGAGAAACCCTCTGCGATGAGCTGCAGCACCTCCGCCTCGCGAGTGGTCAATTCCCCGCCTTTGCGGCCGGAGGTCCAGGCGGCGCGGCATCGGTCCTTCAGGCGCTTGGCGATGGCCGGGCTGAAGTAGGCATTGCCGCGTTGCACTTCGCGGATGGCTTTGAGCAGGTCGTTGGCGGCGGTCTGCTTGATCAAGTAACCCGCGGCGCCGGCCTGCATAAGCTGCTCGACGCATTCATCATCGCTGTACGACGTCAGCACCAGGATTCTGGCGGAGGGTGTGTTTCTCAAAATTTGACGCGTCGCCTCCAAACCGTTGAGCAGCGGCATGGCAATATCCATCACCACCACGTCCGGCGGGGTTTTGCGCGCCAGGGCGACCGCTTGCCGCCCGTTTTCGGCTTCGCCAATGACTTCCAGGCCTTCCTCAGAGGAGAGTAGCGCCCGCAAGCCCTGCCGCACCACGGTGTGATCATCCACCAGCAACACACTAATTTTTTTCATAGGGTTCTATGGCGGAACCAAAGTAGGCCGGCCACCGGGCCGGTTGAATGGGGTCTAAGACCCACCCCAGGGCGGCGCCTGGCGTGCCCAGGCTTCTCTTGCGCGCCGCTACTGGCTGGCGGGCGCCGCCGGCGGTGTGTGGATCCTCTCCCCGCCCGGGCCGGCCACACTCTCCACAAAGTTCTCGTGCGGCTCCTCGTGTCCGGCGGCGTCGGAGGTCTCGTGCTTTTCCTCGTGCTTCTCCGCCATGAGCTGGGCGCGGTCTTTCAGGATCGGCTCCAGGGTCCAGGTGGAAACCAAATACGTCCACTTCTCGAGGCCCTTTTCGGCGGCGAGTTTCTCCTCGAGCTTCTTCTTCTGTTCCTTGAATTCCTTATCAAGCTTGGCTTTGTCCTCGGCTTTCTCCTCGGGAGGCGCGACGCGCTCAGCCGGCAACTGGGCGGCGACCGTCACGGTGAGGGGATAGCTTTCGTGCTCATGCGTTCCCACGTTGATCGTGTAGGAGAAATGGTCGAAGGTCTCGACAGTGATGACGGTCGGCTTGTCCAGCCCGAGATCGGCGGCGGATCGGGCCGTCTCGACGTCGTTGAAGGAGGGGGAACTGAGCGGATTGGACAGGGCGCTGATTTTGGCGGGATCGAGGGTTTCGCCGGCCTGCGCCCCGGTCAGGGTCCAGGCGCCGCCTTCGTGGTCGCGGGTGAGTTTCCAGGAGTTGGTGGCCAGCGGGTAAGTCACCGCCAGGGAGCGCGCCTTCTCGATTTTGAAAAAGTCCTTGTTGAGCCATTGCTCGGGTTTGGGCTCGACGTTCGCGAGCGGATCGGAGATGAGGGCCACCGATTTGGCCTCGACGCCGACTTTCACATAACGTCCGTCCGGCCAGCCCGGGTCATCCAGATCGCCCATCGGGGAGGGCCGGTTCATCTTGCGCAAGTGCTTTTTGCCGAGCAGGAGGGACTTCAGGCTCTTGCCGGCCTGGTCTTTGAACTCGACCACCAGGGCGGCGTTCGTGCCCGCGTCCGGGCCGGTGGCCAGCGACAAACGGGGCAACTGAGCGGCGCCCACCGGCTCGCTTTGCACGATTTTGAGGTCGCTGGCCTTGATCAGGAAATCGCTGATTTCCGAGTAATTGGCGGGGTAATCGTTGCGTTCCTGGACGCGCCAGACGTCCTTTTTGACGAGGCGCAGGGTGTTGCTTCCCTGGGCGACGGTGATTTCCGCGACGTCATTGACGGGGAAGACGCCGAGCAGTTTTTTGCCCAGGGCCGCGTTGCCCTCGCGGCGGTCCGCGTTCTGGTTTTTGTAGATGACCAGCCCGGCGCCGCCGAGCACCACTACCAAAATGAGTAGAATCGTGAATTGTTTGCCGTTCATTTTGCGGAAGTGCGTTTGCGTTGGTAAAAAGCGAGCGTCAGACCCGTGGCGCTGACCAGCAGCGGGATGGCGGCGATGTTAAACCATTTGAGCCGCGTCTCGAGCGAGTCGATGTCGCGCCGCAGCTTTTTGCGTTCGTCCTTGAGCTTGATTTTGACCTCGGCCTCTTTCTTGCGGAAATTCTCGAGGGCCGTCTGCTGCTCGGGCGAGAGGATGAAGCGCTGGCCGGTCTCCTTCTTTTGCTGCAGCTCATTTAATTGCCGCTGGGTGTCCGCCAGACTGTCCTCCAGCTCCTTGATCTTGCTGCGATAATTGTCCTCCGCCTCGGCCTGCATTTTCTTCACCACGGTGAAAGGGCGGTTCCGCACCGAACGGCTGCGCACGGCGATCAACTCATTGTCGCCGGTCAACTGCTCGACCGCGTTTTGGGCAAAGCTCAGGTTGCCGTTCATCGCCATGGCCAGGGTGCCGAAGGGGCTCTGAATCTGGCGCAGAGCGAAGCGGTCAAAGATCAGGTCCGCATCGCCGACCAGCACGACCGTGGTCTCCAGCTTGCTTTCCTTGAGCGAGTTCTCCGCCTGCTCGTCTTTCGCTTTGTCCGCGTGCTCGTCCGCGGTTTTCTCGTGTGGTCTGCCGTCGGGGAAGGCGGTCTTGAACTTGCCGGTGAGGCGCACGGCCAGCGCGTACTCCGTGCCCGAGGGCTTGAATTCCTTCATGATATTCTCGCCCGAGAGATTGGCCATGAAGCCATCGACCAATTGGGAATTCTTGCTGCTCTTGAGCAGCACCGTTTCTTTGAGGCCGGCCGCCGGGGTGCCGGTGATCGCGCCGGCGAAGGGCAGCCAGAGGTTGTCGATTTGACTGGTGACGATGTCATCGGCGTTGATGGCGTCCGCCGCCAGCGAGAGCACCGCCGGGGCGTCGGTGGGCTGGCCGCCGCGGCCGCCGACCTGCATTTTGTAGGTCATGTCGGCCACCACCTTGGTGGTGTCAAACGACAGTCCCCACGCCTTCAACAGCTTCTCGAGGTTCGAGCCGCTGTTGGGAATGCTGCCCAGCATTTGGTTTTGCTCGCGGCTGTCCATCAACGGCAGCGGGTCGAGAAAAGCGACCAGTTTCCCTCCGCGCAGCACGAACTGATCGAGCGCGTACTGCGCCGAGTCGGTGATCTCACGCGGTTGCACCACCACCAGCACCTTGACGTCGTCGTCGATGCGGTCCACGTCCATGTTGACGCGCTTGACGGTGTAATCATTCTTCAACTCATTGATGATGGCCCACGGTTCCTGGCCTTGTCCCTGGCCCATGCGGGCCATCATCGGGTTGGCGGGCGCGCCGAACATCGGCAGCGGGCTCATCACGCCGATCACCGGTTTTTCCGGGGTGACCACCCGGGAAATGGCGCGGGAGAGATCGTACTCGAGTTGGCGCTCGCGATTGGGCGCGAGGAAGGGGATCGCCTGCTTCTCATCGAGTTGGCTCACCGCCAGGCCGAGATAAAACCGCTCGCCGTTCGAGAGAGTCTGCGGCTCGAGGCCGTCCAGGCGCGCCGAATCTTCGGCGTCGGAATCGGGCTGCGGATCGTATTTCTCGAGGATGAGGTTGCCGCGGGCCGCCTGTTTATACTCGGCCAGCAGATCCTCGACGCGTTTGGCGTAGCTTTTCAAGAACACCGATTCGGGCGTGGCCGCTTCGGTCTGGGTGCAATAGAAGCGCGCCTTCACTGGCGTCTGGAGCCGGCCCAGGATCGCGCGGGTCCCGGCCGAGAGGGTGTAGGCCTTCTCGCGGGTCAGGTCCACGCGCGCCCGCAGCGTCCCGATAATCACGTTCAGGCCGATCAAAATCAGCGCCATGGCCGCGATCCCCGCCGTGGAATACAAAATGGTCTCAACTGTTTTCTTCTTCATCGAAAAAAGCCTTGGTTAGCCGGCGCGGTGGGTGCGCAGAATGACGCTGGTGGTGAAGAGTGAGAACCCGATGATCGACAGGAAGAACAACACATCCCGCGAGTCGAGCACTCCCTTCTGGAAGCCCTCGAAGTGCGTCACGACGCTGAACGAGGTGATGGCGTCCACCAGCCAGGGCCGGGCCCAATGCTCCAGCATGTTGATCACCGGCGGGAAACCCGCCAGGATGAAGAACAGGCAGAGCACGACGGCGAGAATGAAGCTGACCACCTGCGCGCGCGTCATGGCCGAGGTGATGCAGCTAATCGCCAGAAACGCGCCGGCCATCAGCCAGCTTCCGACGTAGCCCGATAAGATCACGCCATTATCCGGGCTGCCCAGGTAATTGACCGTGAGCACTACGGGAAACGTCAACACCAGCGCCAGCAGCAAAAACAGCCACGACGCGAGGAACTTGCCGACGATGGCCTGCCAGGGAGTGATCGGCATGGTCAGCAGCAACTCGAGCGTGCCCACCCGCCGCTCCTCGGCCCAGAGCCGCATCCCCACCGCCGGCACCAGAAAGAGATAAAACCACGGGTGCCAGTCGAAAAACGGACGACCGAGGGAAGCCTCGCCCCGCTCGAAGAAACCGCCCACCATGAACGTGAAAAAGCCGCTGAGCAGCAGAAAAATCACGATGAAAACGTAGGCGAGCGGCGAGGAGAAATACGCCCCCAGCTCGCGTTTGGTAATGGTCTTGATATTGGCCCAGCTATTCATTTCTTGATCTCGGCGGAAACGGTGTCCGAAAGGGTGATACTGCGGAAAACGTCGTCCAGGCGCCCCTCTTCGGTGTGCAATTCCTCGATGCGCCAGCCCTGGGCGGCCTCCGCGATGCTCCGCGCCAGTTGACCGTTGAGGTTGCCTTTGGGGAACACCCGGGCGGTGATGCGGTCCGGCTCCTCCCGCACAATCGCGGTGCGCTTGACGGTGGGCAGCGCCCGCAGCCTTTGATCCAGCGCGGCGCGGTCCACGCCGCTGACCCGCAACAGCACCGCTCCCGCCGACTCGGATTTCTGCCGCAACTCGGCGGGGGTGCCGTTCGCCACCACCCGGCCCCGGTCAATGATGATGGCCCGCGAGCAGGCGGCGTCCACCTCCTCGAGAATGTGGGTGGAGAAGATGATCGCCTTCTTTTCGCCCATTCGGCGAATCAACTGCCGGACCTCGTGCTTTTGGTTCGGATCCAGCCCGTCGGTTGGCTCGTCCAGCACCAGCACGTCGGGGTCGTGGATGACGGATTGCGCGAAACAGGTTCGGTGGCGGTAGCCCTTGGAAAGCGTCTCCACACTCTGGTGCAACACCGTTTCGAGAAAACACATTTCCACGGCCCGGGCCACGGCGCGCTTTTTTTCGTCGCCGCGCAGGCCGCGAATCTCCGCGGCGAAGCTGAGAAATCCATGCACGGTCATGTCGGTGTAGGCCGGGGCGTTTTCGGGCAGGTAGCCGATCAGCCGGCGGGCCGCAATCGGTTGCTCGACGATGTCGAAACCCCCGACCGAAACGGTCCCGCCCGAGGGCGGAATGAAGCCGGTGATCATTCGCATGGTGGTCGATTTGCCCGCTCCGTTGGGCCCCAAAAAGCCCAGCACCTCGCCGCGCTCGACTGTAAAAGTGATCCCGTCAACGGCGCGCTTCGCGCCAAAGAATTTCGCCAGGTTTTGCGCCTTAATCATAGTTTCACATCCTCGTCTCCAGGAGAAACGAGCGGTCCAATTACCAGTTTTTAGCTCCGTTGTAAATGGTTTTCGGCCTTTGTCTTTGTCCGCCGGGGGCCTAAGATAACCCTCACGGTTCGAAGTCTTTTGATGCTTTCACGCTTATGGCGTTCAAAATTTTTTGCCGCTCCGGACACTTTCTCCGGCCGGCGTTCATCCCGCCTCACGGGCCCGGCCCCGGGCGCCCCCCGGCGCGGCTCCGCGCGGCGCGGAACGTCGCATGACCGGACCGCCCGCGTCCGTCCGCCGGCGTCGGGCCGCCGGCCTGGAGCATCCGGGCCGCTGGCTCTGGCTGCTGTTGCTTTTGCCGGTCCTCCTCGGTTTCTGGCGGCTTCGGCTGGACGTGGATGTGCTCGCACTCTTGCCGGCGGATCTCCCCGCCGTGCGCGGTCTGCGGATTTACCAGGAACGTTTTGCGAACGCGCGGGAGCTTTTGATCACGCTCCGGGGGGCTTCGGCGGAGGAGACCGAGGCTGCAGCCCGCGGCGTGGCGGACTGCCTGCGGGAGCACCCCGGCCGCGTGGCCGGAGCCGTCTGGCAACCGCCCTGGCTGGAGCACCCCGGGCAAGCGGCTGAATTGCTCGCCTTCGCCTGGCTGAACCAGCCGCCCGCAGTCTTTGAAGAATGGCGGGCCGGCCGGGCGCCTGGGCGGTTGCGAGCGCTGCTGGCGGACGCAAAAGAACAACTGGCAACCTCGCTTTCCCCGGGGGAGATCGCGCGCCGCGGCTACGATCCTTTCGGAGTTTCCGACCTGCCGCCGGACAGCGGCGCTGGCGCGCTCGGATTTACGGATCCCGGCGCGGGCTTCAGTTCTCCCGACGGACGGTTCCGGGTGGTGTATGTCCAGGCCGCCGGTGAGCTGGCCAACTATCGGCAATGCGACGAATGGTTCGGCGGAGTGCGCGCCACGGTCGAGGAATACCTGCGCGCGCTTCCGTCCGGGAGCCGCCCGCGGGTGGCTTATACCGGCCGGCCCGCTTTCGTGGCCGAGGTCGCCAAAGGGATGGAGCGGGACCTGCGGGTTTCCGTGGGCGGGACGGCGCTGATCATCGCGGTGTTATTCTGGCTGGCGCACCGGCGGGTCAAACCGATGCTGTGGCTGTTGGCACTGCTCGCGCTGGTGCTGGCCGCCACGCTCGGGCTGGGTGGTTTGATTTTTGGCGCCATCAACGTGGTGAGCCTGGGCTTTGCCGCCATCCTGCTGGGGCTGGCGGTGGATTACGCGGTTGTGCATTACCAGGAGGCGCTGGCGCAGCCTGAACTCTCGGTGCCGCAGGTGCGCCGCGCCATCGCGCCCAGCATTTTCTGGGCGGCGCTGACCACGATTGCCGCCTTTCTCATGTTAAATTTTGGCGGATTGCCCGGCCTGGCCCAGCTCGGCACGTTGGTCGCCCTCGGGGTGGCGCTCGCCGCCCTGATCATGGTGTTTGAATTTTTGCCGCCGCTCTTCCCCGGGCGGGTGACGGATGCGGGCGCCGCCGCCGCGGAGCCGTCCGGCCGGGAGCCCGAGCTCCGCCCCGGCCGGCGCGCCGGGGCGCCCGCCCTGGCGGCCACGCTGGCCCTGGCCGCCGCCGCCAGCCTGGTGTTGTGTGCCGGATGGCCGGAGCTGGATTCCTCCAGCAACGCTCTCCGGCCCCGCTCCAGCGCGGCCTACGACACCCTGGCCGAAGTCCAGAGCGAGCTGGCGCGCGACCGCGATCCGCTGTGGCTGGTGATCGAGGGCACGAACGAAACCGAGGTGGCGAGGGCGCTCGCGGCGGCGCAACCGCTCTTGGAGCGGGCGATGGCGGCGGGCACGCTCTCGGGCTTTTATCTTCCGCGCGGCTTATGGCCGGTCCCCGAGCATCAGCGCGAAAATCGCGCCGCGGCGGCGCAACTGGCCGCGCGCGCGGGGGAGTTCGCCGCCGCCGCGCGGGCGGAGGGTTTCTCGGACGAATCACTCGGCTTGTTGCGCGGGGTGTTGGAGGTGTGGCGGACCGCGGGCTTGCGGGAGGGCGTTTTCTGGCCGGAGAACGAGCTCAGCCGCTGGGTGCTGGATCGCTTCGCCGCGCGCGCCGGCGCCCCGGCGGCGCTCGGCCTGCTGAACGCGCCCGCGACTGTTTCCGTCGCCGCGCTGCGGAAGCTGCAAGCCGAGCTGCCCGCACGGGTCACGCTGTCGGGCTGGAGCTTGTTGGGCGGCGAGGTGCTGGCCCGGGTGCGGGAGAATTTTGGGAAACTCGTGGCGCCCATGATCCTGCTGGTGCTGGGTTCGCTGGCCCTGGCGTTCCGAAATCCCGCGGAGGTGCTGTTGAGCCTGGCGGTGCTGGGCCTGAGCGGCGTCTGTCTGCTCGCGCTGATGCGCCTGGCCGGCTGGTCCTGGAATCTGCTGAATCTGATGGCCATTCCGATCCTCCTCGGCACCGGCGTCGATTATGGCATTTTCATGCAATTGGCCTTGCGCCGTCATGGCGGCGACCGGCGGCTGGCGTGGCGATCGGTGGGCCGGGCGCTGCTTTTGTGCGGCGGCACCGCCATCGCCGGATTTGGTTCGCTGGCCTGGGCGGGCAACGGCGGACTGGCCGGCCTGGGCCGTGTCTGCGCGGCGGGCATTGCCGCCAATATGCTGATCGCGGTGTTTTTATTGCCCTGGTGGTGGCAATGGCTTGACCGCGCGGGCTGGACTTCCCGGCCGGCGCCAGCCGCCCCCGCCAAACCATCCTTCCTGTATCAGCCGCGTTTATGGCGGCTGGGTTTGGGCCTCGCGCGGCATCTGCCCTCCCGGCTTTGCCATGCCCTCGGCTGGCTGGCCTCCACCGCTTACTGGGCCGCGGCGCCCCACCGGCGGCGAGTGGTCGTGGAGAACCTGTTGCCCGCCGTGGCCGACGACCCCCGCGCGGCGCGGCGCGCGGCACGCCGCCTGTATCGCCAGTTTGGGCGCAAGTTGGTCGATCTCTGGCAGCATGAGGCCGGGCTGCCTGCCTCGGGCATGATGGGCGAGTCCATTGGCTGGGAGCATTTTGTCGAGGCTCAGCGCCAGAACCGCGGTCTGCTCCTGCTCGCGCCGCACCTGGGCAATTGGGAGTTCGGCGGACGTTGGCTGGCCGCCCAAGGCGTCGGTTTGCAAGTGGTGACGCTGGCTGAACCGGGCGGCCAGTTGACGGCTTTGCGCCGGGAATCCCGCGCTCGGTGGAACATTGAAACGGTCGTGATTGGCAACGACCCGCTGGCGTTTGTGGAAATCATCCGGAAGCTCGAGGCGGGCGCCGCGGTGGCGCTGTTGATGGATCGTCCGCCTCACCCCTCGGCGGTCACGGTGCAATTGTTCGGACGGCCTTTTCGCGCCTCCGTGGCCGCCGCCGAACTGGCCCGCGCTTCCGGTTGCGCCCTGCTGCCCGGCTTTGTCTTGCGCGAGCGCGACCGCTACCGCGCCTGTCTGCTCCCGCCCATCCCTTACGACCGCGCCGCGTTGCGCGACCGCGAGGCGCGCCGGCGTTTGACTCAAGCCATCATGACGGTGTTTGAACCCGTGATCCGCGAGCATCTCGACCAATGGTACCACTTTGTGCCGCTCTGGAATGGGGAGACCGCCCGCCGGACTCCTCCGCCCGCCAACCCGGCGCAACCCCAGGGAGTCATCGCGCCATGACCCCCGAGATGCAACGCGCATTGGCGGCGCTTCCGCACGGGCCGGAGTTTCGCTTTATCAGCCGCCTGGTCAGTCTCGAGCCCGGTCTTCAAGGGCGCGCGGAGTATCACCTTCCCGAGCAGGCCGAATTTTTTAAAGGCCATTTTCCGGGAGAACCGCTCTTTCCAGGGGTGCTCTTGCTTGAGGCGGCGGCGCAACTGGCGGGGATCGTGGCCCAGTCCGACCCAAAGCAAATCCCTTTGGCCGGCCTGAAATTGACGGCCATTCGGAGCGCGAAGATCTTTGGCACCGCCAGGCCGGGCCAAATTCTGTGCCTCGAGGCCCGGATAGCCGGAAGGATGGGCAATCTGATTCAAGCATTCGCGAGCATCACCTGCGAAGGCCGAATCCTGCTCGAAGCCAGCGTCGTGCTGAGCGGAGGCGCACCCGCCCCCGAGTCCAAGGGGCATTGAGAACCGGGGACTCCCGATAGGACGCGCGGGATGTTGCCGCAGCCTTTAGCCAGCCGGGGGTTGCGCGAGGCACGAGCGCCACTCCCGGGGCCGCGGAAGGGGATCACCCAGGGCTTGCCATCGCGGGGCAAGTGTTGGAATCTGTCGCCCCGATTTATGGCGAAGAAAGCATTGATTACCGGCATCACCGGCCAGGACGGATCGTATCTGGCGGAGTTGCTGCTCGCGAAAGGCTACGAAGTTCATGGCATCATCCGCCGTGCCAGCACATTTAACACCGGCCGGCTCGATCCGATTTATAACGATCCTCACGCCGGCGAGAAGCGGCTGTTCCTGCACTACGGAGATCTGAGCGACGCCAGCGTGCTGGCCCGTCTCATTGGCCGGATTCAACCCGGGGAGATCTACAATCTCGCGGCCCAGAGCCATGTGCGCGTGAGCTTTGACAGCCCGGAGTACACCGTCGATGTCACCGGCACCGGCACCGTCCGCCTGCTCGAAGCCATTCGCGAGGCGGGTCTGCGCCCGCGCTTTTATCAGGCCTCCTCGAGCGAAATGTTCGGCCTCGTCCGCGAGACGCCGCAGACCGAACTGACGCCGTTTTATCCCCGGAGCCCGTATGGCTGCGCGAAGGTGTTTTCTTTCTGGCTGACCGTGAACTACCGCGAGTCCTACGGGCTGCACGCCAGCAATGGCATCCTGTTCAACCACGAGTCCCCGCGCCGCGGCGAAACTTTCGTCACACGCAAAATCACGCGCGCCGTGGCGCACATCAAGGCGGGTCTGCAAAAGAAGCTCTTTTTGGGCAACCTCGATTCCCGCCGCGACTGGGGCTACGCCCGGGAATACGTCGAGGCGATGTGGCTCATGCTCCAGCAGGAAAAGCCCGATGATTATGTCATCGCCACCAACGAGACCCACTCGGTGCGCGAGTTCCTTGAGGTGGCCTTCGGCCATGCGGGGTTGGATTACAATGATTATGTCGAAATCGATCCGCGCTATTACCGGCCGGCGGAAGTCGATATTTTGATCGGCGACTACTCGAAGGCCAAACGGGTGCTCGGTTGGGAGCCCAAAACACGTTTCAGCGATCTGGTCCGGTTGATGGTGGACGCGGACGTGGAACTCCTCGCCCGCCACCAACAAGGCAAAATCCGCGTAGCGGGGTAGGGACGCCTGGCCCAGGCGGTCCCGGGTGAGGTTTGGGAGGCAGGAGTTTTCGGCGAAACGTCCCTACCCGAAGTCCGGGGCCAG